>DASRDU010000113.1:0-10741 GCA_035652435.1 Blastocatellia bacterium | reverse complement strand
TGCTCGTTCGGCATCGTTCAGCTTGATTTCGTAGGGGCTCATTCGAGGCATACTCATGCTCCTTGCTCGGAGTATGCCACGCCGAATTTACAAAGAGCAGACAAATACGTCACCGTATTTATGAAAAGGAGTACTAAGGTTCGTAATTCAGACTCGGCGCGAGCCACCTCTCGACCTCCTTCACTTCCATTCCCTTGCGCCGCGCGTAATCCTCAATTTGATCGCGTTCGATTCTGCCGACGACGAAATACTGCGACTCGGGGTGCGCGAAATAGAAGCCGCTGACCGAGCTGGCTGGGTACATCGCATAGCTCTCGGTCAGCCGCACGCCCGCGTTCTTTTCTGCCTGCAGCAGATCGAAGAGCTTGCCCTTCTCCGTGTGGTCGGGGCAGGCCGGGTAGCCGGGGGCGGGGCGGATGCCGCGATACTTCTCTTTGATCAACTCTTCGTTGCTGAAGTTTTCGTTCAGCCCGTAGCCCCAGTCTGCGCGGGCTTTTTTGTGCAGCAGTTCGGCGAAGGCTTCGGCCAGACGGTCGGCGAGGGCTTTGGTCATGATCGAGTTGTAATCGTCGTGATCGCGCTCGAAGCGTTCGCAAATCGCCTCGATGCCGATGCCCGCGGTGACGGCGAAGGCGCCGAGGTAATCAATCCGACCGCTCTCTTTCGGCGCGATGAAATCGGCGAGCGCCTTGTTGTACTGGCCTTCGCGCATTTCGGCTTGCTGGCGCAGCGTACAGAAAGTCGTCAGCACCCGTGAGCGTGATTCATCGGTGTAAAGTTCGATGTCGTCACCCACGGCGTTAGCGGGCCAGAAGCCATAGACCGCGCGGGCGGCGAGCAGTTTGTCGCTGACGATGTTGGCGAGCAGCTTCTGCGCGTCTTCATAAAGCCTGCGCGCCTGCGCGCCGACTTTCTGATCGTCGAGGATGCGCGGGTAAACTCCGGCCAGTTCCCAGGTGTGGAAGAACGGCGACCAGTCTATGAAAGGCGCGATCTGGTCGAGCGGGAAGTTGTCGAGCGCGCGAATGCCGGTGAATGCCGGCCTGGCGATTTCGGTCGTCGCCCAGTCAATCGGCTGGCGGTTGGCGCGGGCCTGTTCGATGGACAGGATGGTGCGCTGCTCTTTGCTCGCCTCGTGGCGCTCGCGGTCGCGCTGCTGTTCGCTCAGATTTTTCAGGGCGAAGTTAGCGCGTGTCTCGTCATTGATCAATGCCCCGACGACCGGAACCGCACGCGAAGCGTCCAGCACGTGTACGACCGGCGGTTCGTAATGCTGCGCGATCTTGACGGCGGTGTGAACGCGGCTCGTGGTGGCGCCGCCAATCAGCAGCGGGATCGTGAAGCCTTCGCGCTGCATCTCCTTCGCCACATGAACCATTTCATCGAGCGAGGGCGTGATCAGCCCGCTCAGGCCGATGATGTCGACGTTGCGTTCCCGCGCCGTCGCGAGAATCTTTTCGCACGGGACCATCACGCCCAGATCAATCACCTCGTAGTTGTTGCAGCCCAGCACCACGCCGACGATGTTCTTGCCGATGTCGTGAACGTCGCCCTTGACCGTCGCCATCAGGATTTTGCCCTGCGCCCTGGTGTTGCCGCTCGCCTGCTTTTCGGCCTCCATAAATGGCAGCAGGTAAGCGACGGCTTTTTTCATGACGCGCGCTGATTTCACCACCTGCGGCAGGAACATACGGCCCGATCCGAAGAGGTCGCCGACCACGTTCATCCCGTCCATCAGCGGCCCTTCGATGACCGAAATAGGCCTGCCGTATTTCTGACGCGCCTCCTCGGTGTCCTGCTCAATGTAATCAACGATGCCCTTGACCAGCGCGTGTGAGAGGCGCTCTTCGACCGTGCCTTCGCGCCAGGCATCTTCGATGACCTCGGCCTTGCCGCGCTGCTTGACCGACTCGGCGAAAGTGACCAGTCGCTCGGTGGCGTCAGGGCGACGATTGAGCAGCACGTCTTCGACCAGCTCCAGCAGGTCTTTCGGGATTTCGTCGTAGACGGCCAGCTGCCCGGCGTTGACGATGCCCATATCCATCCCGGCCCTGATCGCGTGATAAAGAAAGGCCGAGTGCATCGCCTCGCGCACGGCATTGTTGCCGCGGAAGGAAAACGAAATGTTGCTGACGCCGCCGCTCACTTTCGCGCCGGGCAGATTCTCCCTGATCCATTTCGTCGCGCGGATGAAATCAACCGCATAGTTGTTGTGTTCTTCGATCCCCGTCGCGACCGTCAGAATGTTCGGGTCGAAGATGATGTCCTGCGGCGGGAAGCCGACTTCGTTGACGAGAATGCGGTAAGCGCGTTCGCAGATTTCGATGCGGCGTTCGTAGTTGTCGGCCTGACCCTTTTCGTCAAAAGCCATCACGATCACCGCCGCGCCGTATCTTCTGATTAGCTTCGCCTGCTGTCTGAACTTCTCCTCGCCCTCCTTCAGCGAAATCGAATTGACGACGGCCTTGCCCTGCACGCATTTGAGGCCCGCTTCGATGACCGACCATTTCGACGAGTCAATCACGATCGGCACGCGCGCGATGTCGGGTTCGGACGCGATCAGGTTCAGGAAATGCGTCATCGCCTTTTCCGAATCGAGCATGCCTTCGTCCATGTTCACGTCAATCATCTGCGCGCCGTTCTCGACCTGCTGGCGGGCAATCGAGAGGGCTTCTTCGTACTGGTTGTTGAGGATCAGCCTGGCGAATTTCGGCGAGCCGGTGACGTTCGTGCGTTCGCCGATGTTGACGAAGTTGGTTTCAGGGCGAATGGTCAACGCATCCATCCCGCTCAGGCGCAGGTAAGGTTCCCGCGTGACCGGCACGTGAGGTGGGCACCCGCGCACGGCTGCGGCAATCGCCCGGATGTGGTCGGGCGTTGTGCCGCAGCAGCCGCCGACGATGTTGAGCCATCCGGCTTCGGCCCATTCACGCAGTTTCGGTGCCATCGTCTCCGGCGTTTCCGGGAACCCTGTCGGCGAGAGCGGTTCAGGCAATCCGGCATTCGGATAACAGCTGATGCGGATGGGCGCGGTATGCGAAAGCTCTTCGATGAAGGGCCGCATCTCATCCGGCCCGAGCGCGCAGTTGATGCCGACGCTCAGCAGGTTCACGTGCGAGACTGAGTTCCAGTAAGCCTCGACCGTCTGCCCGCTCAGCGTCCGCCCGTCCTTGCCAATAATCGTAAACGAAAGCATTAAGGGCAGCGCGCGCCCCGCGTCTTCAAAGTATTTCTGAACCGCAAACAGCGCGGCTTTGGAGTTGAGCGAATCGAAAACCGTCTCGACGATCAAAAGATCCGAGCCCCCGTCCACGAGCCCCTTCGCCTGCTCGTAGTACGAATCAACCAGCTGGTCGTAAGTCACATTACGCGCCGCCGCGTTCTCGACTTCCGGCGAAAGCGATGCGGTCTTGTTCGTCGGCCCCAGCGCGCCCGCGACGAAAACCTGTCGCCCCGGATGTTCGGCCATGAATTTGTCCGCTGCCCGGCGCGCGATCTTTGCCGCCGCCAGATTGAAGTCGTAAGCCAGATGCGCCATCCCGTGACTGGCCAGCGTGACGGACTGCCCGTTGAAAGTGTTGGTCTCAATGATGTCGGCGCCAGCTTCGAGGTACTGGCGGTGAATGGCCTCGATGATGTGCGGCTGCGTGACCGAAAGCACCTCGTTATTGTTCGTCAGGTCGTGCGGCCAGTCGGCGAACTGCTCGCCGCGGTAAGCCGCCTCGTCGAGCTTGTGGCGCTGGATCATTGTCCCCATCGCGCCGTCAATGATGACGATACGTTCGGCGAGGAGCTTTTGCAGAGTTGAGAGAGTGTTTGAATTATTGCTCACGTCGTTCTACCTGATCCAATTCAGATTACGGCCAATCAACAGCTCATTCATCTTTGCGTGATGTGTGTTTTTCATGGCGACGGTTTGCATATCAAATCTGTGTGAACGCGCCAAGTGGCGCACTTCTTCGGCGTCGTCATAAGTCATCAGGAAATTGCCTGCCAGTGCGCTGGCGATGTCGAATAACAGTTCGTGATCCAGATCGGGGTGCGAATAAAGTCGGCTGCCTGCGTTTTTGCCCGAAGCCGTGTAAGGCGGATCAATGAAGAAAACCGCATCGCCACGTCCGGCACAATCGCGCAGTGCCGGTATCCCGTCGCCGTGAGTGAAGGTGATCCGGTCGCGGATTCTGACGATCTCAAGAATCCTGCGCTTCAGCGTTTCAGGATACCATCGTGACAATAAGCCTCTGCCGCCTTCGCCAGTCTTGACCATTCCGGCTCCCGGAGCCATGATCCCGCCCCGGTTGACTCTGTTTTTGAGGATCGTCTGAAAAGCCACCTCGCGGGTCGTTTGCGGAATCGCAGCCAGTGACGCTCTGGTCGCCTCAGGCGTGAGATCAAAACTGACGATCCGCTCGGCCAGCCATTCGCCACCTCCTTCATCGTGAATGATCGTCTGCCAGACAGCAGCTACAGCCTCATCACGTTCAATCAGGGTGACGTGTTCTGCCAGACCCTCAGCCGCAACGGTCAGCCCGACGATTGCTCCCCCGGCGAATGGCTCAACGAATTCAGCAGGTTGATAAGCCAGTGATCCCAGCCATTGCCTGATGCGTGGTATGAGCCACGTCTTACCACCAGGATACCTGAATGGGCTGCGCTGCGGCACTGAGGCTACATTGATTATTCGGCCAGTGTCGTCCCAGAAAGAAGCCTGCCACATATGATGCCTCTGTGATTACCTGTTGTTCTTCAGTTCGCCAGCCGATTCATCGAACACTTCGGGCATCGGTTCGACTTCAGGAGCCAACTCAGCTGGTGATGGCGCGCCCATAATCCGGCCCTTGCTGATTCTGTCACTCAGATATTTCTCAAAGTCTCTGATGTCACCGGGCTGCGGTGTTGTAATGGTCGCCAGCGCGTCACTGAATCTGGTGTACTTCGGGTGGCAACGTTCAAGTTGATAGCGACCAGTTGCTTCGTCGTACTTCAGATCATAAATCAGCCACGCGATTTCAGCTTCACTCAGATCAACTTCGGGCATCGCAGGCAATTGGGTAAAGAATGCGCGATGCACTGCGACTGCCGTCTTCTTCCCCCAGCCGTTCAGAATGCCGCCTTTGTAAATCAGCTGCGGGGCCAGGCGCTTGCGCGAGGATGAAAGGTAATCCGGTTTCGGATAGTTTTTCGCAGGCCATTCCATCTCGTAATTTGTCGCCGGGTCTTCCATATATTTTTTGAAAGCCTTGCTGACATTGCCGGAGATGTAAACTGCCTGAACTTCCAGCGCCCCAAAATCCCTGACCTTTCCTGCCTCATCAAGTTCCACGATCACAATGTCAATGTTGCCTGCTGACTTGCCGCGGTTGTCATTGAGGCGTGCTTCAGTCAGTGCTACATAACGTCCTGCTTCAGGAAAGAAGAAGCCTGCTGCGTCAGAAACAATCATCAAATTCTGTCGAAGTCGAACTGGACAGGTGATGGCCAGATCATTACCATCAATAACCGTACAAACTCCCAGTGGATCAGTCGCGCTATTCTTCGTGCAGTTGAGACCGGATGAATTGTGATACGGACAAAGCCTGCCTTGCCGATGGGCAATCGCTTCAGGCGATATATTGCCAGCCGGGTAACCAAAAACTTCAGCGAGTGGGTTTTTCGGCATCGAACAGACTCTCCGGCGAAAGCTGAAACCAACTTTCAATTGCATTCAGACTGGTAATCGGCGATGTGTTGCTGAGAGCAATCATGATCCTCTTCAGGGGTTGCAGATCAGCCTCAAAGTCAGCTACATCGTAGTGAATCGGAATCCGTCGGCTGGCAAGCAACTGCTGGAACTGCCACTGATTCATCCCAGCCAGGTGGCTGGAATGCCCAAGTGTAAGCTTCCCGCGCTGAAACAGCGCCACAGCCAGTTCCTGCGTCAGTTCCGCTGCTGTCAGGCGTGTTGCCTGAATAATTTCATCCGGGATTACAAGACTCATGGTTTTACTCCTTTCGCCTTTTTACACTACACACTTGCACCCGCACTCAAGCGCAATCTCAACTGGCGAAACCTTCCGCTCCGCGCCATCGCGCCGCACGTGCAGAACGAGCAGCGTGTAAGGATCAAACACCACCACATCCTTGACGCCCTGCGACAGGTAAAAGTGCGGGCCGATCTCAAGGTCTTTGGCCTCGTAGCCCTTGCTGATGATTTCGATCACTGCTTCGGGAACCAGTGTAATCGCCTCTTCCTCTTCCTCCGGCTCGCGACAGAAAATCGAAATGTCAGGGCGCTTCAGTGAGCCGTCAGGAAAGCTGACGTAAACATCCGAGGCGTGAATACACTCGCAGGCGCTGCTGTTCTGGTCAGCCGGCCTGATGGTGGCGCGAATGCGATCAATCGCTTTCTGATGTTTGTAAACCGGATGCGCTTCCCAGATTGCCAGCCCTCCAACTATTTCCAGCCGGACACCGAGTTCATCAGCACTCAGGAATTTCGAGTCCATCGCTCCCTCCTCGTTTACTGTTTGGAAACCTCTATCGTTCCTTCTCTGACCTTCTCAATCAGGTCAAGCCGCCGCACGTCTATAGTCAGTGACCCGGTCTGAGTCGGGCGGTTGTAAATGTCACCGAACTTCGCGTTCCAGATGATCTCATCGTGCTGGTACGAAGAGCGCGCGTGGACCGTCTGCGAAAAGGTCTCGTCAATGCCGGTCAGCAGGATCAGGAACTCGGCGCCCATCGCAGCCAGATCGTCCGGCGATTTCTGCCAGAGAGGGCTGTCTTCATTGATCGGATGTACTATCGTCCAGCTCAATGGGAAGAAGGCGACCTTGTCGCGTTCGAGTTCGAGCGGGTAAAAGCGACGCATGCGGCGACCGCGCGATTCTTCGAAGACCGCGAGAATCAGTTTGGCCCCGAGTTCGACAAGCTGGTTGCGGCGCGCATTCGTCAGGCGGAATTCGAAGGCCGTGATGCCGTGATAGGGCGCGATGATCGCGTGATCGCTGAAGAGAACTTTCGCCGTCGGGCGCGAAAAACGCGCGAACAGAATCCCGGTGATCAGCGCGAACCCCAGCAGACCAACCAGAGCTTCTATCGTCACGACGACGTTGGCCGCCAGCCCCATCGGGTGAATGTGGCCGTAACCAATCGTCGCCAGCGTCTGCACGCTGAAAAAGAACGACCGCAGGAATTCGCTGTTGATTCCCGTGATCCCTTCGCCGTTGAGCGCGCCGGCGCCGCACAGCAGGTAAGCCACCGCAAAGAAGGCATTGACGAAGACGTAAAGGAATCCGACCAGCGAGATGAACTTCGGCCACGACATCGTCAGCAGCGAGTGGTACGGACTGAGCGACATCCAGAGACTCAGGCCCGTGCGCGAGACGTTGAAGCTGCCGTCGCGGTTGAGCAGACGTTTGCTGCTCTCGCTCGCGACGACTGCGCCGAAGCCGAGATCCCGATCCCGGTCTGCCTGGATGTTTGTGATTACGATTTCTCTGTTCATCTCAACACTTCAAACACCTCCAGCGCGTGCGGGATCTTGCCGAACGGCGCCGAAACCTGCACGCCCTGCACGTATGGTCTGACTTCCTCAAGCATCTCCTGCGCGATCCTGACGCCCTCCTTGAGCGCCGCCGCGCCGTCTTCGGTCTTGCGCATGCGTTCGAGGATGTTCGGCGGCACCGAGACGCCGGGGACTTCGTTGTTCAGAAATTCGGCGTTGCGGTAACTCGTCAGCGGCCAGACGCCGGGGATGACGGGGATGCGGCAATGCTCAATCCGCTTGAGGAAATTCTTGAGCTGCTCAACGTCGAAGACCGGCTGCGTGATCGCGAACTCGGCCCCGGCTTCGACCTTCCATTCAAAGCGGCGAATCTCGTGGTCGAGGTCGAGCGCGCCGGGGTTGACCCCCACGCCGATCACAAACGCGGTCGGCCTGCCGATGGGGTTGCCACCGGGGTCGAGGCCGTGATTCAGGCGGTTGACCATGTTCGTCAGGCCGATTGAGTCAATGTCGAAAACGGCAGTGGCATCAGGGTACGGCCCCATCTTCGGCGGATCGCCCGTGACGAGCAGGAAATTATGCAGTCCCACAGCGGCAGCGCCGAGCAGGTCCGATTGCATACCCAGCAGATTGCGGTCGCGACAGGCGTAATGCGTGACGGCTTCGATGCCGACCTGCTGTTCGATGATCAGCGAAACCGCGAGCGCGCCCATGCGCGATTGCGCGCGCGGGCCGTCGGGGACGTTGACGGCATCAACGCCAGCCTCTTTCAGGGTTCGCACTCCCTTGATCATGTTCGTCGGATCGCAGCCCTTGGGCGGGACGATTTCGACGCTGGTGACGAATTGCCCGCCGGCGATCTTGTTCGCAAAGCGCGAGCGTTCGGCGAATGGGATCGGCTCAACTCTGGCCGCATGTTCTTCGACGGAGATGGCCGCCACGGTGCGGCGCCCGGGGCTGAGCGCGCGCACCGCGTCCACGATCAGCTTGATGTGTTCGGGCGTCGTGCCGCAGCAGCCCCCGACGAATTTGACGCCGGAGTTGATCAGGCGCTTGGCGTATTTCGCCATGTACTCCGGCGAACACATATACATCTGGCGGCCCTGCACGTCGCGCGGCATGCCGGCGTTGGGCTGCGCGACGAGCCGCCGCCCGGTGTGTTGACGCATCTTCTCGATTGATTCGAGGATGATCTGCGGGCCGACGGCGCAGTTGAGGCCGATCACATCGGCCCCCTCCTGATCGAGCCACCGATCGAGGCGCGGCGTGAAGACTTCGGGCGAAGTGCCGTAAGCCGTTTCGCCATGATCGTTGATCGTCATGCTGGCGAAGATCACTTTGTCGCACAGGCTTCTGACCGCCCGAATGGCCTGGCCCATTTCGGCCAGATCGTGGAAGGTCTCCAGCACGAAGCAGTCCACGCCGCCTTCGAGCAGCGCCAGCGCCTGCTCTTCAAACAACTCTCTGGCTTCCTCCATTGACGTCGGGCCGTAGGGTTCGATGCGGACGCCGAGCGGCGAAATCGCGCCCGCGACGAAAACGTCGTGGTGCGCCGATTCGATTGCCCTGCGCGCGAGTCTGGCGGCGGAGACGTTGATCTCCTGCAGGCGGTCATCGAGCCCCTGCTGGGCCAGCTTCAGTCGCGACGCGCCGTAGGTGTTGGTCTCAATGATTTCCGCGCCCGCCTTGATGTATTCGCGGTGGATCCCCAGAACGATGTCGGAGCCGGACAGGCTCAGTTCGTCGTAGCAGCGGTTGATGTAGACGCCTTTGGCGTAAATCATCGTCCCCATCGCGCCGTCAAAGACGCGGACACGGTCTTCCTGGATGAATTCACGAAAGTTATCACTCATAAGATCTGTCCCCGGATGCCGGTTGCAAATTGCTGCTTCATACCGAAGAACTGGCGACCTGAACTCAAATAAAAAACCCCGCGTTTCAAACAACGCGAGGTCATCGGTGACTTTGTTTTTATCCTGCTCCCTGCCCAGGCTCTTTAGCAGTTTTTTAGGTGGAGCAATTCGCCAGGAAATCGCCACGCGCTGATTTGTCAGAAGGTGAATCTAGCCTGCCGGGTGAGCAGGTGTCAAGCAAAGTGATTTTAAGAACCGGGGGCGAGGTCTGAGTGTATTCACAAAAAGGTCTGTCGGAAACGCCGAAAAATAAAAAGCCGGGTGGTTTTCAGGCCACCCGGCCGTTCCATACATCAATGCCGCCCAGATTCAGCTCAGACGTTTGTTTTCTGATTCAACCACCAGATTGTTCGTCACCGAGAAGACATACGGCACCTGGCGCGCGGCCATGTAAGCAAGCTGCTTGTCCATCCTGTTCGCCACCACGCCTTCAAGCGCTACATTACCGTTCCTGACGATGATGTGGATCGAAGGGTTCGCCCCCATCGCATAACGCTGCAAGCCGTAGCGGCCGAAGACCGCGCGGTATGTGCGCGCGCGGATGTCGTCGTCGAACGAGGAGAGTGGCATCACCTCGATTTTATTGATGACGCGGTCAACGCCTTCAAGCTTTGACACACGCCGTTCGGCGTCGCTGCGCGTCGAGGGGCGCACTACCTGCCCATAGAGTGTGACGGTGTCGCCTTCGATCTTGTAGGCGAGATTATCAAAGACGCCATACCAGGGAAGTGTCACCAACTCCTTACGCACCTGCTTCGCCAGTTGCTGTTGCGCGCGCGCCTGAGCAGGCGCGCCGGTCGGCGCCGCCATTACCACCCCGGTCATCACCGCGATGGCTGCAATCAGCGCCATGAATTTATTTCTGATCATGTTCATAATTTCCTCCTCCTGCTTGATAGCTACTCATTGATTATTTCGTCTTTGTGCAGAGCTTTTGATGCAGTTTTCAGGTTTTACTTTGCCTCGCTCTCGGGCGAGTGCGCCGCACGATGGTCTGCTTACGATTCAGCCAGCCAGTCATTTACGTGATTGCCGTGAATGGAACAGGGCTGCGCAGTTGGATTGATATGCTGGGATTGCCTCAGGCAGCTGAGTTCATCTGATAATCCAACACCATTTGAATTTCCAAAGTGACCATCAGGAAAAGTGAGGATGACTTTATTGGCTTCGACTGACCCTGCACTGCCTTCACTGTGATAAAACCTAATGTGCGACTTGTTTTAGTCAACCCATCAGCAACCCGTCAAGGTCGAGTGGCGGACGGTTAAGTCGTAAGTTGAGAAAGACACAGACCGTGTGTGACAGCACCTTGCGAATCAGCCGATGCTGATAGTGCCACAGG
>DASRDU010000112.1:0-6101 GCA_035652435.1 Blastocatellia bacterium | reverse complement strand
GAAGATCCCGCTGGATGAGTACCTCTATCAGGAGAACCGCTTCAGGATGCTGACCCGGAGCCACCCCGACGAGGCCCGGCGGTTGCTCAGAGAGGCGCAGGAAGACGTATACACGCGCTGGCACTTTTACGAGTACCTCGCGGCGCGAAAGATTGAGTCTCCAAAGGCCGATGATGGTCAGGCAGTCGCCCCCGAGACCAGGGACGTGAGGCCCGCAGTCTCACGATAAGAGTTGATTCCGAAGCCGGGCTGGCTCTGACGCCCCGGCTTCACTTTATTGTCCCGGGGATTGGAGGAAGGTCATGGATCTCAGGACAACTTATCTCGGGTTGGATTTGCGCACCCCGCTGGTGGTCTCGGCATCGCCGCTTTCCGAAGAGCTGGATAACATCAGGCGGATGGAAGACGCCGGCGCGTCGGCGGTCGTACTCTATTCGCTCTTTGAGGAAGAGCTGGTTCACGAGCGCCGCGAACTGGAACACTACCTGACGCACGGCACGGAAAGCTATGCGGAAGCGCTGACGTACTTCCCCGAGCCCGCCCAGCTTCACCACGAGCCGGAAGGTTATCTCGACCATATCCGCCGGGCGAAGGAAGCCGTTGACATCCCGATCATCGCCAGCCTCAACGGGGTCTCGTTCGGCGGGTGGACGAGTTACTCAAGAGAGATCGAACAGGCCGGGGCGGACGCGCTGGAGCTGAACATCTATTCCATCCCGACCGACATGCACCTGTCAGGCACCTGGGTCGAGCAGTCCTACCTCAACATTCTCGAATCGGTCAAATCCCGCGTGGGCATTCCGGTGGCGGTCAAGCTGAGCCCCTTCTTCAGCAACCTGGCGAATATGGCGGGGTGGCTCGACCAGGCGGGCGCGAACGGGCTGGTCTTATTCAACCGCTTCTACCAGCCGGACATCAACCCCGAGACGCTGGAGGTGCGACCGAACATCATCCTCAGCACGCCGCACGCGCTGCGGCTGCCGATGCGCTGGATCGCGATCCTCTACGGGCGCGTCAAATGCAGTCTGGCGGCAACGAGCGGCATTCACACGGCGCAGGACGTGCTGAAGATGCTGATGGCCGGGGCCAGCGTCACACAGCTCTGCTCGGTACTCTACCGCCACGGCATCGGCCACATCCGCGTCATCGAACGCGAGCTGCGCGAGTGGATGACCGGGCACGAATACGAATCAGTCACCCAGCTGCTCGGCAGCATGAGCCAGATCCACTGCGCCAACCCCGGCGAGTTCGAGCGCGCCCAGTACATCCGCGCGCTCCACAGCTTCAGGCCCGCGCAGGCGCTTAAGGCAAATGGCGATCAGGGGGCCGGAAAATGAATCATGAGACCAGCGAACGACGGGACTTCCTCAAAGGCGCGGCAGCCGGCCTGATGGTGTTATTCACCGAGGAGGAACTGCGGGCGGCAAACATCTTTCAGACGACTGCGCCGCAGGGGCCGCCGGTGAAATTCGGCCTGATCGGGGCGGGCCAGTGGGGGAAGGAGATCCTCTCGGCGCTCTCCCGCCTGCCGTCGGCGCAGGTCGCGGCCGTCTGCGACACGTACGAACCTGCCCTGAAAAAAGGCCGGGAGATCGCGCCCAGGGCGATGACTATCACCGACTATCGCCGACTGCTCGAATCTTCTGACGTCGAGGCGGTCGTGATTGCCACCCCGACTCACCTGCACAAAGAGATCGCGCTCGCCGCGTTGCAGGCGGGCAAACACGTCTACTGCGAGGCCCCGCTGGCCGCGAGCGTCGAGGACGCAAAGGCGATTGCGCTCGCGGCCCGGCAGGCAGCGAAGCTCAGGTTTCAGGCGGGACTTCAGGGGCGCTCGAATGCGATGTACCGGCACATCCTCCAGTTCGTCAGGTCGGGCGTACTCGGCACGCCGGCTCAGGTGCTGGCGCAATGGAATAAAAGGCTGAGCTGGCGGCGCGCGGCCCCGACGCCGGAACGCGAACGCGAGCTGAACTGGCACCTGAATAAACAGACCTCCATCGGCCTGCCGGGCGAGGTCGGTATTCACCAGTTCGACCTCGTCAACTGGTACCTCAAAGGTCTCCCCACGGCGATCACCGGCTGTGGCTCAGTCACCGGCTGGAATGACGGGCGCGAGGTGCCCGACACGGTCCAGTGCATCCTCGATTATCCGAACAATGTGCGGATGGTCTTCACTTCAACGCTGGTCAGCTCGTTCAGTGACTCTTACACCCTCTTTCAGGGCGCCGGCAGCAGCCTGATGATGCGGGAAAAACGCGGCTGGATGGTCAAGGAGGCCGATTCACCGCTGCTCGGCTGGGAGGTTTACGCCCGGAAAGAGAACATTCACAACGAAACGGGGATCTGCATGGTTGCCGATGCCACCAAACTGATTGAAGAAGGAAAGGAGCCCGGCAGGGACGGCCCGCTGGAACCGGTCGAGAGCGCGCTCGCCATCGCGCTCGATAATTTCTCCCGCAGTATTCGTGAAGACGCCGCCCCGGTCTCGGGCGCGCTCGAAGGCTGTCAGGCGACGGTCGTGGCGATCAAGGCGCACGAGGCCGTGATGTCAGGTGCGAGAGTGGCATTGCAGAAATCATGGTTCGATCCCGCATAAATTCAGGAGAGTGCAATTATGAAGAATAAGGAAAACAATTCCGATCTGTCCCGGCGCGACTTCATCAAGGCCACCGGACTCAGTGCCGGGCTCGTCTCCGCGCCGTTTTTCTTCGACAGCCTGACGACGGTCGAGGCCGCCCCGATCCAGTCCAAAGTACTCGGCGCGAATGACCGCATCAATTACGGCTTCGTCGGCGTGGGCGGGATGGGGGCCAAACACCTCTCGATCATCAAGGGTTTTTCGGAGACGCAGAACGTCGCGGTCCTCGCCGCCTGCGACCTGTTTGACAAGCGGCGGGTGGAAGCCATGAAGAAAGGCGGGCTTTCCGAGGGCCAGCTGTTCAGCGATTACCGGAGGGTACTCGACAACAAGGACATTGACGTGGTCGTGATCGCCACGCCCGACCACTGGCACGCCCGCGTCGCGCTCGACGCGATGGAGGCGGGCAAGCACATCTACGTCGAAAAGCCGATGACCCGGACGCTCGACGACGCCTTCAGGGTCTACGACATGGCGAAGCGGACGCGACGGTGGGTGCAGGTCGGCTCGCACGGCTGCAGCGACCCGAAGTGGCACAAGGCGCGCGAGATCGTGCAATCGAACCGCTTGGGCAAGATCCTCTGGGCGCAGGGCAGTTATTGTCGGAACAATCCGAAGGGCGAATGGAATTATAAGATCGAGCCCGAGGCGAGCGAGCAGACGATTGACTGGAAGGCGTGGCTCGGCAGCACTCCCAGACGCCCGTTCAGCGCCGAGCGCTATTACCGCTGGCGGAAGTACTGGGATTACGGCACCGGCATCATCGGCGACCTGTGGCCGCACCGGTTGCACCCGCTCATGCTGGCGATGGCGATCAACGAATTCCCGAAGAGCGTCGCCTGCGTCGGCGGGCGGCTGTGCGACACCGACACGGGCAACGGCGAGCCGCGCGAGGTGGCCGACACGACCATGGTGATGGTCGAATTCCCCTCGGGCGCGATGATCCATCTGGCCGGCTCGACCGTCAACGAGCGCGGCGTCGAAGACATCATCCGCGGGCAGAAAGCCGACCTGCTCTTCGGCGGCGGCAAGGTCCAGATTCAGCCCGAGCGCCCATTCGTCGAGGAGATCGAGGCGAAGGATGAGACGCCTCCTGATTCGGGCGAAACGCATGCGAAGCACCAGCAGAACTTCATTGACGCGCTGCGGGCCAACAGGCCGCCGAACTGCGACATCGAGCTGGCGATCAGGGTGCAGACCGTCATCTCGCTGGCCGAAGAGTCATACCGGAAGGGCCGGATGGCACACTTCGACCCGGCGAGGCTGAAGATGAGTTGAAGCGGACTTCAACCGACGGCACAAACACGGGGCGCACGCCAGTGCCGGCGCGCGCCTCACTTCATTTATGGAATGCGTCACCCTTTCAACGCAGGCGATGGCGACCCGCTTTGAGCTTGTCCTCCACGGGGATGACCCGGTGCGCCTGCGGGCGGCCGGGGAAGAAGCGCTCGAAGAAATCAGGCGGGTGGAAGCCCAGCTCAGTTTTTATAAGGCCGACAGTGAGATCATCCGGATCAACGCCTGCGCCGCCCGGGCTGCCGTGCGCGTCGAGCCGCGACTCTTCCGCCTTCTCGAGCGCTGCGCCGCGCTCAGCGCCGCCACCGAAGGGGCTTTTGACATTACGGTCGGCCCGCTCATGCGCGTCTGGCGATTCGTCGGCGACGGTGGCGGCGTCCCGGCAACTTCGCTGCTGGAAGCAGCGCGCGCCCAGACCGGCATTCACCACGTCGAATTCAATGAAAGCGACTTCACGGTCCGGTTCAGCCGGCCCGGCGTCGAGATTGATCTGGGAGGATATGGGAAAGGGTACGCGATTGAGCGGGCGATCGATCTGCTGAGAGAGAATGGAGCCAGGAGCGCGCTCCTGCACGGCGGGACGAGTTCCGTCGCCGCAATTGGCACGCCGCCGTGCGGCGATGGCTGGAAGGTCGAATTGAGCGACCCGCTGAAAGGTGGCGATCAGCCGGCCATCATCAGTCTGGCGGACAACGCCCTCTCCGTTTCAGCCGCCCACGGGAAATCATTCACCGTTGATGGCCGGACATACGGCCACATCATAGACCCGCGCAGCGGCGAGCCCGTCAGCGTGGCACAGGCGGCCGCCGTCCGCGGGCCTTCGGCGGCAGATTGCGAGGCGCTGTCGAAAGCGCTGCTGGTGCTGGGGCCGGCGTGGCTGACGACGATGGCTGAGCGCTTCCCCGGTTACGGGGGTGTCGTTGCTTTTGAAAACGCGACTTCGCAGATCGAAATCGCGCGGTCCGATTCGCCGGAGGTCATTCCGGCCTCTCCTGCTGCGGCGCTGTAGCAGTAAAGTCCCGCTCGAAGCGCTGCCTGTATTGCTCCAGCAGTTCGATGACGCGCTCATACTCCGGCGAGCGAACGACAAGGCCGGCGTGCCAGGGCTTGCTCGCGCGGCAGGCGATTTCCGGGTCGTTGTAAGCAGCGGTGTCGGGGGATTCCTGCCGCGCGAGCGAAACGGCGATGCCCGCGTACTCGCGCCGCGCCTGAGGCAGCTGATACGGATGTTCCGCGTCGGCAGTTTCGATCCGCGCCCATTCACGCCAGAGGTTGACCCCGCTCGCCGCCTCAAGCGTTTCGGCCGTGTAAGCCCCGCCGACGCGCGCCGCGACTTCGAGGAAATAGAAATGGCCGTCCAGCGCGTTCCTGATGAATTCGGCGTGCGCGGCGCCGCGCGCGAGGCCGAAGCCCGCGAGCAGTTCCCTGTTGATTTCGAGCAGTTCCCTTCGCTCATCGGAATCATACCTGAGCGTGAATGAAGTCGAGACGCCCCCCTCCTGAACCACTTTGAGCGGCGGGCTGCCGTAGCAGTCGGCGCCCGCGAAAACGACTTCCCCGTCGCAGACCAGCGAATCAACGTGGAAGACATCACCCGTGATGAAACGCTCAAGCAGATAGTCGGAGGATCGTTCGCGCAACGATTCGCGCGCGTCGAGCCGATCCTTCAGCCGCCACACCCCTTCGGCGTCGTCGAGCCTTTTGATCCCGATGGAGGAGGCGTCGGCGCGCGGTTTGACGACCCACGGCGGCGGCACGCGTTCCAGATATTCGCCCACCTCCTGATAATTGAGCAGCGACACGAACTCCGGCTGCGCGATTCCGGCGCCCGCGGCTTTGAATCGCATCCACAGCTTGTCGCGGAAGCCTCGCGCCTCGGTAGCGGTCAGGCCCGGCAGGCAGAGGTGTTCGCGGATGCGCGCCGCCGTGATGACATCGGACTCTTCGAGCGCAACGACCAGATCAGGCTTTTGTGAACGGGCGATTTCGCTGACGGCGTGAATGTAAGTTTCGGTTTCGGCGCGGTCGGGAACCGTAATGATGTGATCAAGGCAGTCGCGCGGCCATTCTTCATCCCGCAGCCTCTCTCTGGTCAGCAGGATGATGCGGCACCCCTGACGTTTGCATTCGCGGATGAAATCGTTGCCTTTGAAATAACCGGCCA
>DASRDU010000111.1:0-95380 GCA_035652435.1 Blastocatellia bacterium | reverse complement strand
GGGGGCTGTCGGCGCGGGCTTACGACCGGATCCTGAAAGTGAGTCGGACCATCGCCGACCTTGAGGGTGTGGAGCAGGTCGTCGAGAAACACATCTCAGAGGCCGTGCAGTACCGCACGCTCGATCGTAATTTCTGGCAATGAGTAATCTCAGCTGCCACAGGTATGGAATGATCAGGACAACTTACGCACGGGCCCTCAATTGTGGCACCAGAGTCTGGATTACAAGACAGGCCTTGAATGACTGATGCCTGTTGCGGGCTTCATAGATGGCTTGACTATGGGGTTGGCAGCTCTGCATCTTACTGTGCCGCTTTATCGCCCAGCAGGCTGGTTGTGGAACTCGCCGGCCTGACCGATAAAGAGGAACTGTCAGCAATCATCCGCCCGTCCGCAAAAACTATTCCTTCAGGGTAAGCTGTGCCGTCCGCGAATACTATCCCGCTGGCAGTCAGGACATCGTCAGCCAGAATCCCGCCGTCAGCAAACACGATCCCGGAGCTGTTCAGGACGCCTTGCGCGGTGAAACCGGGGAGTTGCCTGATCGCCCCGTTAACAATTCCCGTCGCATCCGCCAGTACCACACTGCGTGAATACATGCCCTGCCAGTAAGTCATCAGGCTGCTGCCGTACAGGAAGCAGTAATTGGTGATAACCCCCTGACCCCAGTAACAATCTTCTCCGGCAATTACGCTCATCTGCCTGCCCGGCAGTGGGTCGTTGAGCATCGGGGCGCCGTTAGCCAGTCGCGCCGAATTTGCCCTGACGAGATGCGCGAGCCGGACGGCGCCGTCCACATTGAGCTGACCCGCACCCTGCTCGAGCGTATTGAATCCTTTGATCGGCTGTGCGCTGTACATCAGGATCGCTTTGACCAGCGCCGGTGTGAGCGTCGGATTGGCCTCGAGCATCAGCGCGACCGTGGCGCTCACGAGCGGCGCCGCCATTGAAGTGCCGCTCAGATACATCGTCCCTTCGGGGATCACTCTCAGCCGGTCTTTCCCCTCCGGGTAAGCCCGGTTGTCAGTCACCCGCAGGGATGGGAACTCGCTGACCAGCTTGTTGCAATAAATAACCGACCCGTCCGTCGTAGTGATTTCCTTCCCCAGCGCCAGGGCGCCGATCAGCCGATTGCCGGGAGCGACCAGATCGGGCTTGATCAGGCTGTCATATTTTTTGGAGCCGTTGACGACGACGAACCCGCGTGTCGGCCCGCGGGAACTGAAGGTGGTGATCTTATCATCCGAACGGATATCGGTCCCGCGCGTGTTGGTCGCCCCGACCGTGATGACTGACGGGTCAATTCCGGGCGAGCTGATGCCGCCGTAAAGTTTCCGCCCGTTCCGATCCTTGCCATTGTTGCCGGCGGCCGCGACCACCACTATTCCGGCGTTATAAGCGCGGCGCGCGGCCAGGCACAATGGGTCATTCCGATAACTGTCTTCTGCCGGGGCGCCGAGACTGAGGTTGATGATCCGGATGTTCCTCGCCGTTTTGTTGGCAATACACCAGTCAATTGCCTCAATGACCCGGCTGGTTGATCCCCGCCCGTCGTTATTCAGCACCCGCAGGTTGATCAGGTTCGCGCCCGGAGCGATCCCGGAGTAGTTGCCGTAATCAAAGCCGGAGCTGCCGCGGATCAGCGAGGCGACGTGCGTGCCGTGCCCGTAGATGTCATCCGCGGAACATTTCCCGTCAATGAAGTTCTTTTCGTAGACCACCGCAGACCTGTCGAGCGACAGACTTTTGCCACAGTCCGTTTCTTCCTCTTTTAAGTTCACCTCCGTAAGTCTGCGGGCATCGGTGAGCAGGTAGTGGCTGGAGTAAATGCCACTGTCAATCACGGCGATGCCGATGCCGCGACCGTCGAGTGTCGTGCTTCTGACCAGATCGCGAATCAGCGTCGCCCCGGTCGTGGTTTCAAGATGTCCAGTAGCGGCGACCGGGCGGTCGGGACTGACATAAATGATGTCGGTGTCTGAGGCCAGCTCGCGCACGTGCCCGGCCGGCAATTCGATGGTCGCGAGTCCGAGCGCGTCGTGCGACTGATGAATGCGTCCGCCAAGGCGCGCGAGCTTCGCCCTCAGGCCCGCGGGGGTGGCCGTGTCACTCAGTTGCACGATCACCTGTCTGGTAACCTCCGCCCCGCCCCCGGCCTGCTCGATCTGCTCACGCAGGTCGGGAGCCACCTTGGATAATAGTCGCTGCCTCCTTTTCTCCCTGAGAGTCTGCGCACTGCCCTGCGGATTGCCGGCCGGCAGCACGAGCAACATTGCCATCAATGCCGCGAGGATTTGTCTGCCTTTTATTTTACTGGTCCCGAACATGACGAATCTTCCCTGAAGAATAAAGTGAACTCAGGCAATGTCGAGGGGGCTTCAACAGGGCGTCGTTATAAATATGGACTCGGGCAAAAGCCCTCCGGGCAAATGGCAATGACTGCGCTATAAAACCGGGCGCCGCGCCATGACCTGCTCAGGTTGCTGATGCGTAACTCTATAAATGCGTAATGCCCCTGAATTTGCAGAGACAATCATCGTCAGCCGGCACTCGACGAACGGCGGCCCCGCGTTTTGTCCGGACGCGAACGGCCTTTCTGGCAAATTGCCGATAAATCGTCCGGGTTCTGAATTGAAACCCTGATTGCCAATATAGCTGCCTGAGAAGCCCCGAGGCGACGGGCGCCCGGTCGCGGCGTCACTATCAATTCATTTATCGCAGCAATATGAGCGAGAGATCAGATCACATCGCGGACGGGTCACCTGATTCGCGCGAGCGGTTGCAAAGTTGCAGCAGTCTGATCAATGAGGCGCGCGTGGCGCTTCACAACCACCGCCACGAGGAAGCGATCACGTATTGCGAGGCCGCTCTGAATTCCCCGCGGCTGCGCGCCGAGCAGGAAGCCATCGTACGCTGTCTGATGGCCGAAGCCCTGGATAATCTCGCGCGGTTTTCCGAAGCCATTCGGGCGCTGCACCGGTACGAACAGGAATCAGTGCGGGGGGCGCTCACGCCCCTCGTGCAGAGCGAGGTGTGCCTGCGGCTCGGGTCCGCCTACGGCGGCACCACAGAAATCCCCAAAGCGATCTCCTTCGCCAAACAGTCACTGGCCCTGGCGGCGCAGAACGACGGGGCGGCAGTCGCGGGCAGATGTCATCTGCTGCTCGGGACTCTGTACCGCAGACTGGGCGAACTCTGGTTCGCCCGCGATCATTTGTCGAAGGCCGTCGAATCCGCTTCGCGCAATGGGGATCATTTACTGCTGGCCCAGGCCTGCAACGGCATGGGCATCGTCAGCTCGCTCGAAGGGGAAATTGATTCCGCGCGTGAGGCTTTCAGTCAGGGCCGCGGCGCGCTGGCGGAAGCCGATTCGCCGTTGTTGAGCGGGAGCCTGAATGTGAATCTGGCGGCGATTGCGGCCCTGCAGGGGCGCAATCGCGAGAGTGTGACGCTGCTTGAACGCGCGGTGCCTGAGCTTGAGCGCGCGCGGCATCCGCGCCTGATCGTGAACGCCCGCTCCAACCTCGGCTACAGCCTGCTGCGGCTGGGCGAAATCAGCCGCGCCAGAGAAGTACTGGAGCAGGCGCTGACCGAGGCGCGTGGCTGCGAAGCACTACTGGTCACCGCCAGCACGCTCGAATCTCTGGGCGAACTGCACGCCACCCAGGGGGGGTTCGAGAAAGCCGAAGATCTGCTCGACCAGAGCCTGGGCGTTCTGAAATCAATCCGAGTCGGCTTCAATGAGGCGACGGCGCTGCTGACTCGCGGGCGCTGTCTGCTGCTGGCTGGGATGGCGGCCGAGGCGGCTGAATCTTTCCGAGCGAGTTTTGAAATCAGCGAGCGCATGGGCAACGCGCGCGAGAAGGCCGCGGCCCTGCTCCACCTGATCGAGGCCCGGCTGGAGCTGGGCGACACGGCCGAGGCGCAGCGCCTGTTTGCTGACGTAAGCCAGGAAGTCGAGCGGCTGGCCAACGCGCCCCTGATCGGGCACCTGCGCGAAGTGTCCGGGCGAGTCGCTCTCGCCGCCGGGCATCAGACCGAAGCGATCCGCTACTTCAACCAGACGGTCTCGATCTGGGAGATGCTTGAGGATCGTTACCGCGGGGCGGTCGCGCGTTATCACCTCGGCTGCCTGTACGCCAGCCTCCACGACCGGGACCGGGCGCGGGAGGCTTTGAATCGCGCCCGCGCGGCGTTTCAGAATCTGGCCGCGCATCCGATGCTTGAACGCACCGAGGCAGCGCTCGGAAAACTCCGCGCGGATGACGCCGCCGATTCATCCGCGCGCCCGCACACGGCCGATGTCGTCTCCGTCCTGTCGCGCCTGCTTGAGGCCGGGTTCTCGCGCGAATTATTGCTGGGCGAAGTGACCCGCGTACTGCACGAAGATTTTGCAGTCTCGCCGGTCATCATCTTTCGGAAGGATTCAGACCACAACGGGGTGCCGGTCGCGTATCAGGGTTGCGATGAGCGTCAGTCACTCAGTCTGATCCGGCACGCGAGCGCCGATGGCGGGAAGTCAGCCGGTGGTGAAGTCCACAGGCTGTCTGACGACAGTGAAGGATTGCTGCTTTATCTGGGCCGCTGCAGGGCCGAGTTACCCGATTCACTCATCGCGCTGATTATCAAACAGCTCAGATTCGGTCTGGCGCGGTGTCATTGCGCACCCCGCGGTGCCCGCCCTTCCGCGTCAGACGCCGCTCAGGACGGCCACGCCTCGTCACTGCCCGGCCTGATCTATTGCGGCGAGGCGATGCGCAAAATAGTCGAGCAGATTCAGAGCCTCCGCAGCAGCGACATCACCGTGCTGATCACGGGCGAGACGGGCACGGGCAAGGAACTCGTCGCGCGCGCGATCCATGCCTCGAGCAATCGCGCCGAACACCCTTTCATCCCATTCAACTGCGCCGCCGCTCCACGCGAGCTGATCGAGTCACAGATCTTCGGCCACCGGCGCGGAGCTTTTACGGGCGCGACCGCTGACTACCCCGGGGTGATCGGCGCCGCGGATAAGGGCACGCTCTTTCTGGACGAGATCGGCGAAATGGCGCGCGACCTGCAACCCAAGCTGCTGCGCTTCCTGCAGAACAGTGAGATCCATCGTCTCGGTGAGACCACGCCGCGCGTCGCCAACGTCCGCGTGATTGCGGCCACCAATCGCGACTTGGAAGAGATGGTCTCGGCCGGCGAGTTCCGCTCCGACCTTTACTACCGGCTCAACGTCATTCAGTTCAACCTGCCGCCGCTGCGGGAGCGGCGGGAGGAAATCCCGCTGCTCGTCAGGTATTTCATGAAGCGATACACCGCGCAGGCTGAGAAAGAGGGGATCGGGCTGCCGCCCGCGGTCCTCGGCCTGCTCTGTCAGTATCACTGGCCGGGCAACGCACGGCAGCTGGAGAATGAAATTCAACGGCTCGTCGCGCTCACTCCTGACGGGGCGGACATCTCAGCCGACCTGCTGTCGTCGCACATCAGCCGGCAGGCGAAGATCAGACTGGTGACGCCCGTCTCAGCTCCCTCTCAATCGCGCACGCTGGCTGAGGCCGTGGCCGAGACCGAGCGGCAGGTCATCGGCGCCGCGCTCTCACGACACAACGGCAATATCTCGAAAGTCGCCGATGAACTCGGAGTCTCACGCCATGGCTTACGCAACATCATGCGTCGTCATCAGCTCGTCTCCAACAGGAAAACAGGATCGTAATGGCAATTCGACCGGCACGAGTGGCAACTTTATTGCCACTCGTGCCTAACTGCTGATTCACCGGGCTGTAACCAGCCGCATTGAATTCCGAGTGGCAACTTTATTGCCAGCCAGCCACAAACCATGCCCCCGCGCCTGCACCCTTTCCACTTCAACTCAAAACTGTAAATCAAACTGACAGGTTACTTAAGGCAGGCGACCGGCATTCCTTCCACTCATCTCAGGATCTGGCACAAGTGTTGATAAAAGAGGCCGCGATCTGGCAACGATGAGTGCGGCTGCTCATGCCTCACGCAAATAACCACTGATGCAGCCCGGCGCTCACGCGGTGCGGAAGGCTTTGGTCTGAGTTATCAAAGCCCTGCTCCGAATCCGAAAGCAGGAAGTAATCAGATGAACATCAATGCAGCAGAACACAGAGAAGACCGCCCCTGGCTTGAGCAGACTGATCTGCTCGGTTCGATCAGCCAGGTGCTGCTCGCGCGCAAATGGAGCATCGTCGGAATTACGCTGCTCACTTTCGCGCTGACTGTGCTGGGCACGTGGCTCGCGCAGCCGGTCTACACCGCTTCGGCCTCGATTCTGCTCAGGAAGGAGCGCTTCGACGCGCCGGTCACGCCGGAACAGACGCTGGTGACGGGCCAGCCCGACCGCCACCTGACCGAAGAGGAGGTCAATTCCGAAGTCGAAATCCTCAACAGTCCTTCGATCCTCGAAGAAGTAGTCCGCCGCGACCATCTTGATCAGGAATTCGAGCGAAGCCAGGGGAATCAGCTGCTCTCGGCGCTCAAACAGCTCCTGCCGAACGATGGTCTGACGCCGCAGGCGCGCGCGCAGATCCAGCTCCGGAACAACCTGGCCATCGAATCCGTCAAAAAATCCAACATCATCCGCGTCACTTACAGGGCCGCAGATCGCGACCAGTCGGCGCAGGTCATCAACACGCTCTGTGCGGTCTATCAGGAGCGTCACGTCAGGATGCGTCAGAACGGCGGGGATAAGAACTTCTTCGCCGAGCAGGCGCGGGCGATGCGGAAAACGCTCGACGAGAAAGAGGCGGCCCTCCGGCGCGTGACGCCACTGCCCAACAGCCAGCTGCTCAACCAGCAGACCGAAACGCAGATCAGACAGCTCAATGAATTCGAGGCCGCGCTGGCCGCGACGCGAACCGCACTGGCCGAATCCGAGGCCCGCATCAAAACGCTCGACCGGCAGCTGGCTGCCGAACCGGAGAGGCTGCTGAGCGAGGAGCGCGTCGCGCACCACGTCGCGCCCGATGCGATGAAGGCGCAGTTGTTCGCCCTCGAACTGCGCCGGACCGAACTGCTGAGCAAATACCAGCCCGGTCACCGTCTGGTGCGCGATCTGGAAAAGGATCTGGAGAAGGCGCGCCAGCTCGTGGCGCAGACCGAAGCGCTCCCTTCCGAATCGGTGAAAGTGACCAGCCTGAACCCACTGCGCCAGCGGCTCACTGACGCGCTCGCGTCCGAGCGCAGCAACTTCGCCTCGCTGCGCGAGAAGGAGCGGATGCTCGCCGCGACAGTGAGGCAGGCCGAAGAGAAGGTGCGCGAACTCGGGATGCGCGGTTACGAGCAGCGCCGGCTCGACCGCGAGCGTGAACTCGCCGACAACGCGTACCAGCTCTATTCGAGAAAGAGCGAAGAGGGGCGCCTCTCATCGGCGCTCGACGAGCAGGGGATCATCAACATTCAGGTGGCTGAGCCGGCCCGCGCCCCCTTCAAAGCCACCAGCCCCAACGTCCCGCTCAATCTGGTACTCGGGCTGATCGGCGGGCTCGTCGCGGCCCTCGCCGCCACCTTCACGCTCGAATATTTCAACCCGACCAATAAGCCCCGCCGGCCGGCGACGCCCGTCGGCAGGGTTGCCCCGCTCGCGTCGCGCGCCGCCGGCACGGTGAGGATGAGCCGGATGGAGATCATGGACGTGGAGTAACCGGGCGCCGCACGCGCAGCCCGGGCGAGGAAGTTTATGCCTGCCCCCTATCGAAAACTTTATCTGCTCTACCTGAAGCTGATGGATCTGGTGCTGATGGTCGGCGCCGTGGGACTGACGATCACGCTGAACTACGCCAGGGAGGATTATTTCCGGTATGCGCTCGATTTTATGTCCGAGCGCATCAGGATCTCGAACGCCCTGCTGGTCGGGCTGCTGGTCTTCGTCTGGCATCAGGCGCTCAACCTGCGCGGGCTCTACCTGCTCACGCGATTACACCTGCTCGGAGAGGAGGTCAGGGAGATCGCGCTGGCGGTCGGCTCGGGCGCCGTCGCGCTGCTCGTGGTCGCAAGGGTCGGGAACTGGCCGACGATCACTCTGTGGACGGCCGGCTCGTGGGCGCTGCTCAGCTTTCTGCTGATCTGCGGATTCCGGCTCGCGCAGCAATACGCCCTGCGGTGGGTGCGGCGGCGCGGGCATAACGCCAAAACGATGCTGCTCGTGGGCGGCGGCCCGCGCGGGCAGCAGTTCGTCGCGCGGCTGATGGAGCGGCCCGACCTCGGTTACCGGCTGCTGGGTTATGTGGACAGCGACCACCCGCGCAACAGCGGGCCGCTGCAACAGCTCAGGCGCCTCGGCGGTCTGGAAGAGTTGCCGGCGATCATCACGACAGAGGTGGTGGACGAGGTCGTGATCGCGCTGCCGATCAAATCGCATTACGAACAGATCGAAAGGGTCATCGCGCTGCTCGAGGAGCAGGGGATCACGGTACACCTGCTGATGGACTTCTTCAGCCGCCGCCGGGCCCATTACCGGGCTGCCCGGTTGCAGGGGATCGAGTTCATTTCGCTTCAGAGCGCGCCGTCGTCCGGCTGGCGGGCTGAAATCAAACGTCTGGTTGATCTGTCGCTGGCCGTCGTGATGCTCGTCGCGCTGCTGCCGCTGTTCGCGCTGGTGGCCGTCATGATCAAGCTGGATTCCGCCGGGCCGGTCTTCTTCATCCAGACGCGGATGGGCTGGAACAAGCGCCGGTTTCAGCTGTTCAAGTTCCGGACGATGGTCGTGAATGCCGAGGCGCAAATGAAAGAGGTCGAACACCTCAACGAGAAGGAAGGCCCGATCTTCAAAATCAAAAATGACCCGCGCGTTACGCGCGTCGGGCGCTGGCTGCGCAAAACGAGCATTGATGAGCTGCCGCAGCTGATCAACGTCATCCTTGGTGATATGAGTCTGGTCGGGCCGCGCCCGCTCTCGATGCGCGACGCCTGCGGGCTCGACGCGGTCTGGCAGAAGCGCCGGTTCAGCGTCAAACCCGGCATCACCTGCCTGTGGCAGGTCTCGGGCCGGAGCAACCTGAGTTTCAGGGAGTGGATGCTGCTCGACCTCGAATACATTGACCGCTGGTCGCTCAGTCTCGATTTTCACATCCTGCTCCGCACGATCCCTGCCGTGCTGTCCGGCAGGGGCGCGGCCTGAGCGGGGCCACAGGGTTTGGAGCGAATCGGAGGGTTCACCACCGCCCTTCGGCCTCAAAACGGAATCATCAAAACAGGTGCCTCACAGGAATATTTGCAATGCGCGGAAATCTTTCCTCACCCATTTCCCGGCTCGTGCGGCGGCAGGCGATCATCTTCAGCCTGCTGCTGCTTGGCTTCTGCTGCTCCTGCATCACGCCGGTCTCCGCACAGACTCTTTCCGACCCCGGTTTCACCGTCGAAACCTTCGCGACTGCGCCTCCCTATAACACGGTCGGGCTGACCTTCGCTCCCGACGGGCGCCTGTTCGTCTGGGTCAAGACGGGCCAGGTGCGGATCATCAAAAATGGCGCGCTGTTGCCAACCCCGTTCATTGACATAGTCAAAAAAGTGAATCAGGTCGGCGACCGCGGCCTGCTCGGCCTCGCGCTGGACCCGAACTTTTCGAGCAACGGCTATGTCTACCTCCTCTACGTTTACGAAGAGGGCGGCAATCCTGCCGATCCCGGGCCTAAAACAGCGCGGCTGACGCGCGTCAAAGCTGACCCGGCCAATCCCGATGTCGCGCAGGCGGGCAGCGAGGTCGTGATCCTGGGCCAGATCGGCATTGCGCCATGCAGTCAGTACCCGGAGGGGTCAGACTGCATGGGATGTGACTCCACGTCACACAGTATCGGCACAGTGCGTTTCGCCCCTGACGGCAGGATGCTTGTGGGCATGGGTGACGGGGCGAGTTTCACCTCCCCTGACATTCTTTCCCTGCGCTCGCAGAATCTGAACACGTATAACGGGAAAATCCTTCGCATCAACCCTGACGGGACGGCCCCTGCTGACAACCCGTTTTATGACGGCACGAATTCGATCCGGTCGAAGGTCTATGCCTACGGCCTGCGCAACCCTTACCGGTTTGCTGTTCATCCGGTGACCGGCGAAGTGATCATCGGGGATGTTGGCTCAAGCCTCTGGGAAGAACTTGATCGCGGGCGCGGGGCAAACTTCGGCTGGCCGTGCTATGAAGGCAACGGCCCGAATACGCCTTACCAGACCGCCTTCCCGCAGCAGTGCCAGGGCATTCCCGCCAGTTCGGTCACCGGGCCGATTTATACCTACAGCCGCGGCGCGGGGGCGGCAGTGGTGGGCGGACTGTTTTATACCGCTACACAGTTCCCCGAAAAGTACCGCGGCAATTTCTTCTTCGCGGATTACGTTAACAACTTCATTCGCCGGGTGGTCTTCGACGCGAATAATAATGTGGCCGGCGTCGTGGATTTCGCGACGAACGTCACCTCTCCAGTTTCGCTGGAACTCGGCCCTGACGGGTCCGTCTACTACATCTCGATCCCCACAGGGGAGGTACGGCGCATCCGCTACACGAGCAATCTGCCCGTTGCCTCGGCGAGCGCCAGTATTCCCTCGCCGTCGTCGCCGTACACAGTGGCGTTTTCAAGCAGCGGCTCAAGCGACCCCGGCGGGGGGACGCTCACTTATCTGTGGGACTTTGGCGATGGCACAACCTCCACAACCGCCAATCCGACGCACACCTATGAGGTCAGTGGCGTGAAGACATTCACGGTGAAGCTGACAGTGACCAATCCGCAGGGGGCGACTGCGTCGGCCACCATCAGTGTCATCGTCGGCAGCCGGCCCCCGGTCGCGCAGATACTTTCTCCGAGCGACGGCGCCAGCGTTAAGGTCGGCGACACTGTGACCTTTACGGGTTCGGCTGCTGATCCGGATGAAACCCTGCCCTCGAGCGCCCTGAGTTGGAATGTTCTGCTGCATCATAACGACCACATTCACCCCGGCGTCACCGCCACGGGCACGACCGGCAGCTTCGTGGTTGAAGATCACGGCACCGGAGAGACGTACTACTATGAAATCGTGCTGACGGTGACGGACAGCGCCGGCCTGACGGATACAAAACGAGTCAGTGTCTATCCGATCATGCCGAGCGGCACCCTGCCCTCGCCCTGGGCCACGCAGGATGTGGGCAATGTCGCCATCGCGGGCACCGCCTCTTACTCTTTCGGAACCTTCACACTCAACGGTTCCGGCGCAGACATCGCGGGCTTCAGCGACGGGTTTTATTACGCCTGGCAGCCGCTGGCCGGCGACGGGGAGATCATTGCCCGCGTCGTCAGCGTGCAGAACACCAGTATCGGTGCCAAAGCCGGCGTGATGATCCGGGAAAGCCTCGCGGCCAACGCGGCGCATGCCCTGATGAGTATCTCGCCGGTTGAAGGACTCTCTTTTGAAAGGCGGGATGCGACGGGGTTCGGCACCGCGCTCGTTTCCGGGGGGTATTCGCCCGCGCCCCGCTGGGTCAGGCTCGTGCGCAAAGGGAGTACAGTGAGCGCGTACCAGTCCGGCGACGGCAGCAACTGGCAGCTCGTCGGCAGCGCGACCACATTTATGCCGGCGAATACCTTGATCGGTCTGGCCGTGACCAGCGCGAATAATGCGGCGCTCTGTGCCGCAACCTTTGATAACGTCACTGTCAGTAATGGCGTCCCCAACCAGCCGCCGACCGTCAGCCTCACTTCTCCGGCCGACGGCGCGACATTCAATGCCCCGGCCACCATTACGATCAACGCGACAGCCGCCGACAGCGACGGCACTGTCAGCAAGGTCGAATTCTTCAGCGGGACGACGCTGCTCGGCACGGCAACGAATAGTCCGTACAGCTACGCCTGGAATAACGTCCCGGCAGGCAGCTATCAGCTGACAGCCAGGGCGACTGATGATAAAGGTGCTGCTACAACCTCCGGCCCGGTCAACGTGACGGTCAGTCAGGTTGTCATCGGGGGCAATGGCCTGAAAGGTGATTACTACAGAAGAACCTACCTCAAGGACTACAAATTCACGCGCATAGATCCGACGGTGAATTTCGACTGGGGCAATGGGGCGCCCGCTTCCTCGTTACTGAAGGATGAATTCTCTGTGCGCTGGAGCGGCTTCGTCCAGCCGCTCTTCAGCGGAACATACACCTTCTACCTGACGACCAGCGACGCCGTTCAGTTATGGATCAACGGACAGCAGCTCGTGAATTCGGCAGGCGGTCAGAGCCCACTCACTGAAAGCAGGGCAACGATTGAGGTCAATGCCGGTCAGAAATACGAGATCGTGGTGGTCTTCCATCAGCCGGACAGGAAGAACAGCCGCGCCAGCGTGAAACTGGAATGGTCAGGTCCGCAACAGGCGAGAGAGGTGATTCCGAAGAGTCAGCTCTTCACGCCGTAGAGACAATCCGCCGGACGAGGCCGCCTGACCGCTGGTGGTCCATCACAAAGCATCTGGAATTATGAGCAGTAACGCAGCAACACAATCAGCACTCCCGCGCCGCGCGCTGGCCGCCTGGCTGGGGCCACTGCCCGCGCTCTCGGCGGTGACGGCGGTGGCTGTGACCAGCGGCGGCGAGATCCTGCGCGCGCTGCTGCTCGGCGGGGCGGTGTGGCTGATGACGCTGCCACTGCTCAGCAGTCTGGAAGCAGGGCTGCTCGCCATCATGATCTTTGAGCCGCTGCGCGGGCTGCTGCGCCGGGCGCAGTTCCTCTTCGTCGAATACACCACGACTGACCCGATTCACCTGCTCACGCCGGCGGTCACGATTCTGGCTTTCGCGATTCTGCTCTGGCTGCGCCGCTCGCGGCTTTTCCTCGCGCAGCCGCTCGCGAGGCCGGTCACGCTTCTGGCGTGCGTTTTTATCCTCCAGGTCTTCAACCCGACCCAGGGCGCGCTGTTCGTCGGCCTCTCGGGGGCCATGTTCATTCTGATCCCGGTCGCGTGGTTTTACTTCGGCCAGGCAATCAGGCCGGATTTTATGGCGACCGCCATGCGCCTGATTGTGGTGATGGGACTCATCTGTTCGCTGCATGGCATCTATCAACTGGTCGAGGGCTACCCCGATTTCGAGAATTACTGGATCGAGCACACCGACCATTACGAATCAATCGCGGTCGGCAGGGTCACGCGCGCGCTGGCAACCTTCAACAGCGCCGAGGAGTGGGGCCGCTATATTCAGTACGGGGCGCTCATCGCCTTCGGCTTCGCGCTGGGGGTGAGAGGGGCCGCGCGGCGGGGCGGCTGGGCCGCGGCGGCGGTAGCGCTCTCCGGGATGCTGCTGATCACCGGGCAGCGTACGGCGATCTTCGGCCTGATGCTGGGATTGGGAGTGATGATCCTGCTGGGCGCGGGCTCATGGCGGGGCGTGGTCGGTCGCGTCGCGCTGATGTTGATGGCGGGGCTGATCGTCCTCGCCGTCGCGAAGCCCCCTTCGGCCGACGAAATGTGGGACAAGAGCAGCGACGACCGGGTCGAGACGATGCTTTCACACGCAGCCCGCGGGACGCTCGCACCGACCAAAGAAGGCAGTTTGCAGGAACGCTTCAGGATCTGGACTTACCTGGCAACAACAGTAATTCCCGCTCATCCGCTCGGCACGGGGCTCGGTGCCGGCACCGTCGCGGCGGCGCGTTTTGCCACCGTCGAAGCGTCACTTTACCCGATTGACAGCTTCGTGGCGGTACTCCTGGTCGGTTGCAGCCTGCCTGTGGCATTGCTCTTCCTGTGGATCCTCGGGCGGGCGGCGCTGCTCGCCGTCCGCGCTTTCAGACGCGCCCCGCCGGAAACGCCCGTCGCCACAGTGCGTCGCATCGCCGCTTCAATTATGCCGATGCTCATCCTCAACAGTTTTTTCGGGCTGACGTTCTCGATCTATTCCGCTGCGCCCATCGCATGGCTGCTCGTCGGCTGGATCAGCGCCGAAACGGCGAGGGAAGACGGGTGGCTGAGAGAGACGCTCGGGCGTCAGGAGATTTCAGTCGCGGGCGAATAACCCGGGGACAGTCGGACGGAAGAATGAAGGCCGGAATGATGAAGCTGCTTTTCTACAACCACACGGCGACAGTCAGCGGGGCCGAGCGCGTCCTGCTGCTGATCCTCTCCGAGCTTGATCGGAGCGGATGCACGCCTGAAGTACTCTGCCCGTCAGGCCTGCTCAGGCAGATGGTTGAGGAACTGGGCGTGCCCTGTCTGGAAGCGGAGCCGCTGACCGCGAGGTTCACGTGGCGGCCCGACCACCTGCTCCGCTATCTCGGTTCCTTTTATCGCGTCATCCGCCGCGTGCGGGAGCAGGTCAGGCGAGCCGCCCCCGACCTGATTCACGCCAACAGCATTCGCGCCGGGCTGGTGATGACCGCCGCAACGGTCGGGTTGCGGGTTCCGGTCATCTGGCACCTGCACGACCTGCTGCCGCATCACCCGTTCAGCACCGCCATCCGCTGGGTTGCGCTCAGCTCATCGCGCCTGCGCATGATCGCCGTTTCGCAGGCGACGGCTGACAGCTTCAGGGGATTGGTCGTGCGCTGGTTCGGAAAGCGGCTGCCGGTCAGGGTTATTCATAATGCTGCCGATACAGAAAGATTTCAGCCCGACGCCGAAAGCAGGAAGGCCGCGCGTCATGAACTCGGGCTCGAAGACGCCCAGCCGGTCATCGGCATCGTCGGTCAGCTGACCGAACGCAAGGGGCAACTCGGGCTGCTGCATGCGTTCGCGAAGGTCACGGCAGTGATTCCGCAGGCCGTGTTACTCGTGATCGGCGCGCCGCTCTTTACCCAGGGAGATCAGGATTATCACCGGCATCTGGTTCAGACCGCCGAACGACTTGGCATCGCAGAGCAGGTGCGATTCCTCGGGGCGCGCGGCGACATCCCCGCCCTGATGCGGGTGATGGATGTGCTGGTCGTCAATTCGCTGGCCGAGCCGTGCGGGCTCGTGGTGCTGGAAGGGATGGCGAGCGGCACGCCCGTCATTGCCACTGCCGTCGGCGGCAACCCCGAAATGATCCGCCACAACGTGAGCGGCTGGCTCGTGCCGGCGCGCGATGAAGACGCGCTGGCGCGGGGCATCATCAAACTGATCCGCCAGCCGCGCCTGGCCTCACTGCTCGCTGAAAGCGCCCGGCAAAGTGTCCTCACACATTTCTCCGTCAGCAGCTTCGCAAAAAAGCTGAATGATTTTTACCTCGAAGCGATCAGCACGCCGACGGCAGCCGGCTCCCGGGAGGCTGTCGTCCGGCAGGATCAGTATCCCGTCGGGCGGGATTAAGGAAGGTGATCGGAATGTCACGAATAGCTCTGGTACACGACTACTTTATTCAAATGGGGGGCGCGGAGCGCGTCGCGGAAGCGCTGCATCATTTATTCCCCGGGGCGCCGCTCTACACAACTGTGGCTATACCTGAGCGGGTTACGCCGGGTTTGCGCGACGCGGCGATTCACACTTCCTGGATGCAGCACCTGCCAGCGGTCGGGAGTAAATTCCGCCAGTACTTCCTGCTCTACCCTTTCGCGGTCGAGAGCCTCGACCTGTCGGATTACAGCCTCGTCCTGAGCAGCAGCTCCGGTTACGGCAAGGGAGTGCATCGCGGTAAAGGGGCCGTTCACGTCTGTTATTGCCACACGCCGATGCGCTGGGTGTGGCGCTATGACGATTACGCGGCGCGCGAAGGTTTCGGAACGCTCTCGCGGTTTGCGCTTCCCGCCATGCTCTCCGGCCTGCGCTGGTGGGACCTGCGCGCCGCACAGCAGCCGGACCATTACATCGCCAACTCGCGCTGCGTCGCCGAGCGGATCAGGCAGGTTTACGGCCGCGAAGCGACCGTCATCCCCCCGCCGATTGACGTCAACCGCTTTCAGCCGGGCAGGGTTGAGGATGATTACTACCTCGTGCTTTCACGCCTGATTCCTTACAAGCGGATTGATCTGGCGATTGAAGCCTGCACGCGCCTGGGTCGCCCGCTCGTCATCATCGGCGACGGCCCCGACCGCAAACGACTCGAAAAGATGGCCGGGCCCGGCGTCGAATTCCTGGGCAGGCAGTCAGACGCGACCGTCAAACGATACGCCAGCCGCTGCCGCGCACTGCTCTTTCCGGGCGAAGAGGATTTCGGGATGACACCACTTGAGATCAATGCGGCCGGCCGGCCCGTGATTGCATATCGCGCGGGCGGCGCGCTGGAAACGGTCGTCGAGGGCGCGACCGGACTTTTCTTCAACGAAGCGACGAGCGACTCGCTGTGCGCGGCCATTGAAGAATTCGAGTTCTATTCGTGGGATCAGCGGCAACTGCGCCGCCATGCCGAGAAGTTCTCTTACCCGGTGTTCGCCGCGCGGATGCTTGAGTTCCTGCGCGCCGTCGCCCCCCCGGCCTGCGCCGAGGAGCTGACGGCTCTGGCTCAGCCGCTGCCGGAAGAGGATCAGGAATACACAGTCTTATCAGATCACACCCCCGCGTTCACTGCCGCCAGTCAGCGGGTGATCACGCTTCAGGAGTCACAGCGATGATGGATGCTCTGACAGTACAGATCCAGAACCTTTCACCGGCCCGGCGCGCGCTGCTTGAGCTGCGACTCAAAAAGAAGTCGCGCGCCGCCGCGGAGTCCATCCCGCGGCGCGAGAATGCCAACTCCGCGCCGCTCTCCTTCAATCAGGAGAGCCTGTGGTTCATCGAACAGCTCAACCCGCGCAGCCCGCTTTACAACCTCTCCGACGCGATGCGGCTCGACGGCAGACTCGATTTCACGTCATTGCAGCGATCCCTCGCGGCCGTCGTCGCCCGGCACGAAACATTGCGGACGACCATCATCAACGCGGAGGGGCGCCCGCTGCAGATCATTTCGGCGCACCAGCCGGTTGAACTCCCTGTTCTGGATCTGTCACATCTGCCGCAGGACGGGCGCGAAGCGGAGGCGCAGCGTCTGCTCGCCGCGGAGGCGGAGCGCCCGTTTGATCTGTCTGTCGGCCCGCTCATCCGCCACACCCTGCTCAGGCTCGGCGAGCGGGAACACATCCTGCTCGTCCTGACCCACCACATTATCAGCGACGGCTGGTCCGGCGGAGTCTTCTGGCAGGAACTGGCGGAGCTTTACGAATCATTCTCTGCGGGCGTCGCGCCCGCGCCGCCCGAATTGCCGATCCAGTTCGGCGATTACGCCGCCTGGCAGCGCGAATATCTGAAGGGGGAGGTATTCAGACAGCAGCTTGATTACTGGAAGAAAAAGCTCGACGGCGCGCCGGCCCTGCTCGAACTGCCGGCCGACCGGCCCCGCCCCGCGGTCCGCAGCTTCCGCGGAGCCCAAGGCTCCACGCTGCTGCCAAAAAAACTCGCTCAGGAGTTGAAGGCGCTCAGCCAGAGCGAAGGCGTCACGCTGTTTATGACCCTGCTCGCCGCTTTCAAGGTCCTGCTCTCGCGTTACACCGGATCGGATGACCTTGTGGTCGGTTCGCCGATTGCCGGGCGCACGCGTTCAGAGACCGAAAACCTGATCGGATTTTTCGTCAACACTCTGGTGATGCGAACCGATCTTTCCGGCGACCCTTCTTTCCGTGAAGTACTCGGGCGGGTCAGGGAAACTGCTCTCGCGGCTTTCGTCAATCAGGACCTCCCCTTCGACCGGCTCGTGGCCGAATTACAGCCGGAAAGAAGCCTCAGTTATAACCCGCTGTTTCAGACCGCATTCGCCCTGCAGAACGAATCACCCTCTGATCGGAAGCTCGCGGGAATCCGGCTGACCCCGCTGAAACTGGATGGCGTCACGGCCAAGTTTGACCTGTTCCTCTCGCTCGGCGAAACGGCCGACGGACTGCGGGCGACGGCGGAATACAGCGCCGATCTGTTCGACGCTTCCACGATCGAGCGGCTGCTCGGCCATTACCGCAATCTGCTGGAGGGAATAGTCGCCGATGCTTCCCGAAGGGTTTCGGAATTGCCACTCTTAAGTGAGGCCGAGCGGCATCAGGTGATGGTGGAGTGGAATGACACTCAAACAGCCTGGCCCGAAAACGAATGCATTCACGAACTGTTCGAAGCACAGGTTGCGCGCACGCCCGGTGCCATTGCGGTCGAGTGCGAAGGGCTGACTCTGACTTACCGCGAACTCAACCGGCGGGCCAATCAGCTGGCGCATCATCTTCAGGCGGTGGGGATCGGCCCCGACGAGCCGGTCGGCATCTTTACGGAGCGCTCTCCCCTGGCTGTCGTCGGGATCTTAGGGATTCTCAAAGCCGGCGGGGCATACCTCCCGCTCGATACGACTTACCCGAAAGCGCGAATCTCATTCATGCTTGAGGACGCGAACGCGCGCGTCATCCTGACGCAGCAAAGTCTCCTGCCGCAGCTGCCTGATCACACGGCCCGAATCATCTGCCTTGACCGCGACCGTGAACTTATCAGTAAAGAGAGTGAAGTTGACCCGCCCAGCCGGACAAAGGCCGATAACCTTGCCTACATCATCTACACCTCCGGTTCGACGGGCAGGCCGAAGGGCGTCTCGATCCCTCACCGCGCCGTCGGTCGTCTGGTCTTCAATACCAACTATGTCCGGCTGGATTCCACGGACCGCATCGCTCAGGTTTCAAACATCTCGTTTGACGCCGCCACCTTTGAGCTGTGGGGTGCGTTGCTGCACGGCGCGCGCCTGGTGCTGATCAACAAGGACATCGCCCTTTCGCCCGTGGCCTTCACCGAACAACTCAGGGAGTGTCAGATCAGCACAATGTTTCTGACCACCGCGCTCTTCAACCTGCTGGCGCGGGAGGTGCCGACTGCGTTTCAGTCGGTGAAGCAGGTGATGTTTGGCGGCGAGGCAGTTGACCCGCAGTGGGTGAGCGAGGTACTCCGGCGCGGCGCCCCCGAGCGATTGCTGCATGTGTACGGGCCGACGGAAAGCACCACGTTCGCCTCCTGGCACTTGGTTAAAGAGGTGCCCGAGGGGGCGGCAACGATCCCGATTGGCCGGCCCATTTCAAATACACAGATCTACCTGCTGGACCGCCACCTCAATCCCGTCCCTGCCGGAGTGCATGGTGAGCTGTACATCGCGGGCGACGGTCTGGCGCGGGGTTACCTTAACCGCCCGGAGCTGACCGCTGAGAAATTCATCGAGTGGAAGGCTGATGGAGAGTCGCTGGCAATTCGCCTGTACAGAACCGGCGACGTAGCGCGGTATCTGCCCGATGGCAGCATCGAATTTATCGGGCGCACCGACGATCAGGTCAAGCTGCGCGGATTCCGCATCGAGACGGGTGAGATCGAGGCGGCATTGTCCTCACACCCCGCCGTGCATGAGAGCGTGGTGGCCGTTCACGAGAGTGTGAACAGAGGCAAATCGCTCGCGGCTTATTATGTCGCCGCTCAGAATTGCGATTCTTCAACTGCTGAGTTGCGTGACTATCTGAGGCAGAAGCTGCCTGATTACATGATCCCCGCGGCTTTCATCCGGCTGCGTGAATTCCCCCTGACGCCGAACGGCAAGGTTGATCGGAAGAGGCTGCCCGCCCCGGACGAGGCGCAGGCCGAATCCGGCAGGGAGATCACCGAGCCGAAGGACGAACTGGAGTTGCGACTGACCTGGATCTGGCAGCAGGTGCTGGGCCTGCCGGCGGTCGGGGTGAAAGATAACTTTTTTGACCTCGGCGGCCACTCGCTGGTTGCGGTGCGGCTCTTCACGGAAATCGGGAAGGCTTTCGGCAGGCAGCTGCCGCTCGCAACGCTCTTTCAGGCCCCGACCATCGAACAACTCGCGGGCGTGCTTCGCCGGCAGGGGTGGCGGCCATCCTGGTCATCACTCGTCCCGCTCCGTTCGGGCGGCACGAGACCGCCATTCTTCTGCGTGCATGCCGTAGGCGGGAACGTGCTTGAGTATCGTGATCTGGCCCGCTTCCTTGGGCCTGACCAGCCGTTCTACGGACTCCAGTCGCTCGGCCTGGATGGGCAGAGCCCGCCTCTCGCCAGCATTGAGGAGATGGCGGCGCACTACCTGAAGGAGGTTCGTGACCTGCAGCCGGAAGGCCCGTATTACCTGGGCGGAAGATCCTTCGGCGGCTCCGTGGCATTCGAGATGGCGCGGCAGCTGCGCGCGCAGGGGCAGGAAGTCGCATTGCTCGCCATGCTTGATACTTACCCATTCGGGTGGCTGAAACTGCTCTCCCGCGCAACCGCTCTGCGTTATAGGATCGGGTTCACGCTATTGAGGGTCAGACAGCACCTGCGTAACCTGCGAAAGCTCGGCCCGGCCAGGGCCGCAGGCTATATCTCGGGTAAAGCGAAATACAAGAAGAGAAAGTATGAGAACCTGTTCTGGCGGCTGAATAACATGCTCGGCGGCGGGAAAGAAGGCTCTATAACAGACACGCTGCGCGACATAGAGGGCTACAACTACCTTGCCTTGAAAAAGTACGTGCCCCGCGCCTATGCGGGTAAGGTGGTCTTCTTTTGCGCCAGCGAGGAGGTCAGCGCCGCGGAGAACAGGAAGGGCTGGGAAACTCTGGCCGGCGGCGGGGTAGAGGTAATAGAAGTCCCGGGCGACCATCAGACCATGATTAAGGAGCCCGCAGTTATTACGCTTGCACATAAGCTCCAGGGCTGTCTCAACACGGCCCGGAGTACGGAGGAGGTATCACTTTGAATTTCCTGTTTATCGCAACAACAGTCCTCTCATTGAGTGTGACGGGCGTTAGTAATTACCTGTTCCAGCTTGCCAACAGTCTGGCCGGGCGTTCATGGATACTGGACAGCCTGATTGCGCTGCCGGTTGATAACGAACTCGTCAAGGCCGGGGTCATCGGGTGCTGTTTTATGGCCGCCTGGTTCAGCCGGAAGGACCCCGCTGACACACACAGAGTAAGAAGGATCCTCCTGATCACTCTGATCGCTTCGGCCTTTGTGATCGTGACGACCAAGGCGATCTCTAAAACGGTATTTCTGCCGAGGCCGTTCATTCAGTCTCAGAAGCTTTACCATCTGGAAGGGGACAGCCTCGTTGAAAACCAGCGGCTCGCTTATCGCGTCCCACTGGATAAATCAGGTCAGGAGAGTTACCGCGACCTGCTCAACGGTGATTTGCAGACCAATGATCTCGGATCCTTCCCGAGCGACCACGCCGGGTTCTATGTGACGGTCGCCGCCGGAATCTGGCTGGCTTCGCGTTCAGCGGGTTTGATTGCACTCGCGTGGACGTTCCTGGTGATTCTGGCCGGGCGGGTCATTACGGGCATGCATTCGCCCCTCGATATCGCCGCGGGTTCGATCATTGGCCTCGTCGAACTGCTGGCCTGCCAGTACCTGCTGCGAGGGCGTCCGGGGCAGGTACTTGATCGCGTGGTGAGCTGGACTGAGCAACAGATGGCTTTGTCGAGCGCACTGCTCTTTATCGTACTCTTTGAGATTTCAAGCACACTCACTCATATCCGGCCCCTGCTCAAAATGGTCGTTGATATTGGCAAGCATTTACTGGGGAGGGGGGTCTGACTTATGCCTGCAACAATCCTGCCGCGTATCACTGCCTTCGTATTCTTACTCGCTGTCGTCGGCCTGACTTCGTGCGGTCTCGGTAAGGAAGGCGTGGTTGTGATGATAGACGAATCGTGGAGCGCGAAGATCGTTGGCACCAACAGGTCAGGCTTTGCCGCCCCGGATGGGATCCTCTGGCGCCAGGGGAAGCTCTACCTCGCCGACGAGGGCGGCGGGTCGGTTGAGGCCTGGAGCGAGGCGGGTGGCGTCAGAAGACTCTGTGATTCCACCCTGGGAATAATGTCGCCGGAAGATCTGGTGATGGACGCCGGAGGCAACCTCTTTTTCACGGATGATGACGCGGGCGGCGTGTGGGAGGTTGACGCCGGGGGGCGGGCATTCCTGCTGGCCGGCAAAGATAAAGGTCTCGTCTCAACCGAAGGTATCGCGCTGGCCCCGTCGGGCGACATTCTGGTCGGCGACGGGGAGAAGCATCAGGTTTACAGCGTCAGCAGGGACGGGTCAGTCACAGTATTCCTTGGGCCTGAATACCGGATAAAAAAACCGGAAAGCATGGTCTTTGATGAACGAGGCAATCTATACATTGCCGACAATCAGGACAACGTGGTTTACCTGATCAGCCCTGACCGCAAGCTGCAGCGCCTGATCGAGAAAAAAGAAGGCTTTTCTCCCGAAACGATCTATTACCTGAAAGGGACTCTGTACATCACTGACAGTCAGTCGGGCAGGCTGTCACGATATACCCCGGAAGAGGGGCTGAAGGCCATCGCCGTCTTCGGCGGCGCACTCCGAAACGTACAAGGTGTCACCGCCGACGATCAGGGCAACCTGTACCTGTCCATACAATCCGATCTGAAGCACAAGACTGGTTACCTGGTCAGACTCGAACGGGACAGACCTTAGTCGGCCTGGGGGCGGCACCTGCGCGGGAGAAATGCTGACCAATGATTTCGCGGACGCTTTCGAGGTCTGAGAAGCAGGATTCGATGAAGAAGAATTTCGTGATTATTTTCATTGCCAACGCCTTCATGCTGCTCTCCGGCGTAGTCACGAGCCTGCTGACCGCGTGGGCACTGGGGCCGGAAGGCCGCGGCAATCTGGCGGTGGTCGTCCTCTGGCCCAACGTGGTTGCGCTGCTGGTCGGACTGGGACTGCCGCAGGCGCACCGCTATTACCTGGCGCGGCAGCCGGAATCCCGCTCGATGTTCTTTTCAAACGCGCTCGTCTTCGCGCTGGTGGTCGGCCTGGCGGCGCTTTTGCTGGCGGAGTTGATCGTCCCGCATCTGGTGGGCGTGCGGAGCCCTGAGGTCATGTGGCTCGTGCGGATTTATCTCGTCAACATCCCGCTCGCGCTGCTCTACGACCTGATGGTCGGGTGCCTCGAAGGCGCCCGGCAGTTCGGCTGGGTCGCCGCCGCGCGCGGGATCTTTTTCGGGGTCCAGTCGGTCACCTATCTGGCCCTCTGGTCGGGCGGCCACCTGACGGTCAGGAACGCCGCGTTCACAATGATTGCGGCGCAGGTCGTCAACACATTGACGGCCGTCATCGGCGTCATTTATGCGCTGCGGCCCAGGTGGAATCCGGGCTGGTTGGAGTGGAAGCAGGCGATTGATTACGGCGTCCGTTACCACCCCGGTGTCGTTACTGCCTTTACTACTCTGCGACTGGATCAGTTGCTGCTCGGCGGGATGGCTTCAAGTTCGGCGATTGGCCTGTATGTGATCGCGGTGCGGTTATCAGAGATCACGACGGTGCTGGCCTCATCGGTGGCCGACGTGTTGTTGCCTGAAGTCGCCGCGTGCCAGCGCGTCGAAGAATCCATCGAGCTGCTGACCCGCAGCCTCCGCCGGACGATCTATACCTACCTGCTGGTTCTGCTCCCGCTCTGGGTCGGCACGCCCGTCATCCTGCGGGTCGCCTACGGGCAGGAATTTCTGGCCGCGGCCTGGCCGCTGCGCCTGCTGCTCGTTGCCTCGCTCGTCTGGAGCGCGGGCGCGATTGTGATCAGCGGCCTGAACGGGCTCGGCCACCCAGGACTTAGTACCATCGCGCGGCTGTGTTCCGCGGTGGTCACAGTCTTCGCACTGCTCTACTGGCTGCCGACGCGGGGAATCGCCGGCGCGGCCCTCGCCTCACTGCTCGGTTACAGCGTGATGCTGATTGTGGCACTCTACTGGCTGATCAGAAAGCGGCAGGTGAGTATCCGCGATTGCCTGATCCCGCGGCGCGACGACATTCCAATCGGCAGAGTGATCTCGAGCCTCCGGTTTCGCCTCAATTCGTAGTTTCTCTACACTGCCCGACGGCCCCCAATTCATTAACAGACACCGATGCGATCAGTAAATGACAATTCAGCTTACCCGGCGCAGCCCTGCTTTCATGAGCTTTTCGAGCGGCAGGCGGAATGTCTGCCTGACCATCTGGCAGTCATCTGTCAGCAGCAGCAACTGACTTACGCCGAACTCAACGCGCGGGCGAATCAGCTGGCCCATTACCTGCGCGCGCTTGGGGCCGGGCCGGAGGCGCTGATTCCGATCTGCGTGGGGCGGTCTGTAGAGATGGCCGTCGGAATTCTCGGCATTCTCAAATCGGGCGCCGCTTATGTGCCAGTTGACCCGGCTTATCCGGCGGATCGGATCGCTCATATGCTTTCGGATACCGCCGCGTCGCTCGTGGTCACTGAACGGGGTCTGATTGGCAATCTGCCGCACTCCGCCGCGCAGCTTGTCGCGCTTGATCGTGACTGGCCTGTTATTGAACGGTGCAGTCAGGAAAATCCGCGGCTCAATGTCCGTGCCGATAATCTGGCTTATGTGATCTACACGTCGGGTTCAACGGGCAGGCCGAAGGGCGTGATGCTGACCCAGGCAAACCTGAGTCATTACGTGCTGGCCCTGCAGGAAGAATTCGGAGTCACGCCGGACGACCGTTACCTGCATCTGGCTTCAATCGCTTTTTCGTCATCGCGCCGTCACCTGATGGTCCCACTGGCCCACGGGGCGACGGTCGTCATTGCGACGGAAGAAGAGCGATTGGACCCGCTCGCGTTGTTCAGACTAATCAGGCGGCATGGGGTAACAATCTTCGACGCCGTGCCGTCGTTTCAGCGTCACTGCACTGGCCTGCTGCTGGAGCTGGAGCCGGAGTTGCGGGCCGAGCTGCTTGATAACAGGGTCAGATTGATCCTCTCAGCGAGCGAGCCCCTGCTCTCTGACATTCCGCAAACCTGGATGCATAAATTCAGGCACCCCGCCCGACACCTGCACATGATCGGGCAGACCGAGACGAGCGGCATCGTGGCGGTTTATCGCATCCCCGACGGGCCCGATGAAAAGATCAGAGTCGTGCCCGCGGGCCGCCCGATTGCCAATACGACAATCTATCTGCTCGATGAACAAATGCGGCCCGTCCCACCGGGCGAGCCGGGAGAGATGTATATCAGCGGGGCCGGCCTCGGGCGCGGCTATCTCAATCACCCCGAACTGACGGCTGAAAAATTCGTGGCGAACATCTTCAGCAACGATCCGGCGGCGCGGCTGTGCAGGACGGGCGATATGGCGCGCTGGCTGCCGGACGGCAATCTTGAATCCTCAGGCCGGCGGGATTTTCAGTTCAAGATTCGCGGCTTCAGAGTGGAGCCCGGCGAGATCGAAGCCGTGCTGATGAGGCACGCTCAGGTCAGGGATTGCGCGGTCGTCGCGCGCGAAGACGCCGCCGGCCAGAAGCGACTCGTCGCTTATGTGAGTGCCAGACGGCAACAGCCGGGGCTCATCGCGGAACTGCGCGAGCTGGTGAAGCAGACGCTGCCGGACTACATGGTTCCCGCCGCCTTCGTCCTGCTCGACGCGCTCCCGCTCGCGCCCAACGGCAAGACGGATCGCAGGGCGTTACCAGCGCCTGACGAGACGTTGATTGAGCCGGCGGAAAATTATGTCGCCCCGCGCAGCAGGACAGAAGAGATCATCGCTTCAATCTGGGCTGAGGTGCTGCGGCTGAAGCGGCCGGGTATTCACGATCATTTCTTCGAGCTGGGGGGCCATTCACTGCTCGCGAGCCGGGTGATTGCCAGAATCCGGAACACTTTCCGTATCGAAATCCCGCTCCGCGCCGTGTTTGAATCCCCGACCATCGCCGGGCTGGCCGCGAGAGTAGAACAGGAGCTGAAAACTGAATCGGGGCCACAGTCTTTGCCTTTATTACAAAGCGAAAAGCCCGGGCATCTCCCCCTGTCATTCGCGCAGCAGCGATTATGGTTTCTCGACCAGCTGGAATCCGGCACGGCCACCTACAACCTGCGAAAGATCGTCAGGCTTAAAGGCCGCCTCGATGTCACGGTATTAAAGTCTGCCCTCCAGACAATCGTTGATCGGCATGCGGCCCTGCGAACAACCTTTATCTCCGTTGACGGCCAGCCGTCACAGGTGGTGACGCCTTCTCTCAATCTGGAACTGCCATTCATTGATCTGTGCGGGCTGCCCGAAGAAGAGCGCGAAAGAGAGGCCCGGCAGATTGCGGTTGCCGGATCGGCGGAGCCGTTCGACCTGACGCGGGGGCCGCTCGTGCGGATGAGGCTCGTCCGGCTCGCCGCCGATGAACACCTGCTGGTCGCGGTCTTCCATCACATCATCTGCGATGGCTGGTCGGTCGGGGTCTTCCTGCGCGAGTTGGGGGCGCTCTACCGGGCCTTCGCCGCGGGCGAGCCGTCGCCGCTGCCGGAGCCGCCGGTGCAGTACGCCGATTACGCCGTCTGGCAGCAGCAGTGGCTGCGGGGCGAGACGCTTGAGCGGCAGCTGACTTACTGGAAGGCGCAGCTTGAGGGCGCGCCGGCGCTGCTTGAGCTTCCCACTGACAGTCCCCGCCCGGCGGTGCAGTGCGGCCGGGGCGGCGAGGTCTCGGTGCTGCTGCCGGCGTGGCTGCGCGATGAGCTGAAGGCGCTCAGCCGGCGCGAAGGGGCGACGCTGTTTATGACGCTGCTCGCGGCCTTCGAGGTGCTGCTGTGGCGCTACAGCGGGCAGGAGCAGGTGGTGATCGGGACGCCGATTGCCGGTCGGACGCGGGTGGAGACCGAGGGCCTGATCGGATTTTTCGTCAACACGCTGGCGTTGCGGGCCGACCTCTCAGGTAACCCGCCGTTCCGTGAGTTGCTCGGGCGCGCGCGCGAGCAGGCGCTCGGGGCCTACGCGCATCAGGATCTGCCGTTCGAGAAGCTGGTCGAGGAATTGCAGCCGGAGCGGAGTCTGAGTTACTCGCCGGTCTTCCAGGTGATGTTCGCGCTGCAGAACGCTGAGACTTCGGAGCGGGAGTGGGGAGAACTGAGGCTGACTGCGGAGCGGGTGCCGAGCGGGACGGCGAAGTTCGACCTGAGCCTGGACGTGAGCGAGGAGGCAGAAGGGTTGATGGCGCGGCTGGAATACGACGCCGGGCTGTTTGAGGCCGGGACGATCCGGCGGCTGGCCGGGCACTGGGGTGAATTGCTGAAAGGGATCGTGGCTGATCCCGGGGTGCGAATCGGAGAGTTGCCATTGCTGACCCCTGAGGAATGCCGGCAGCTTACGGTCGAGTGGAACTACTCTCAGAGCGTCACTGATTCCGCGGGATGTCTGCATCATTTGATTGAGCAACAGGTGGAATTGAAGCCGGAAGCGGTGGCGGTAGCATTCGGTGAGTCACGGCTGACGTATCACGAATTGAATGCCAGAGCGAACCAGGTCGCCCGTTATCTGAAGGGGCACGGCGTCGGGCCGGAAGTGATCGTCGGATTATGCGTGGAGCGTTCCCTGGAAATGGTTGTGGGGCTGCTCGGAATCCTGAAGGCGGGCGGGGCGTATCTGCCTCTCGACCCGAATTACCCGCGCGAGCGACTGGCCCATATGCTGAGTGATGCCGCCGTGCCGGTCCTGCTCACTCAGGCGGGATTGACTGAAAGCCTGCCGGAGCATACCGCGCGCGTGATCCGTCTGGATGCGGACTGGCCATTGATCGCGCGGGAACCGGCTGACAATGTGAACGCAGAGGTGAACAGCCATGATCTGGCTTACGTGATTTACACGTCCGGCTCGACGGGCAAAGCTAAAGGGGTGATGGTCACGCATGGCAGCGTGACGAGTGTTCAGGCGGCGTGGGCCGAAAGCTATCAACTCTCCGGCCTTCGCAGTCATTTGCAGATGGCCAGCTTCTCATTCGATGTCTTCACGGGCGACCTCGTGCGGGCGTTGTCGAGCGGCGCGAAACTGGTACTGTGCCCGAGCGAACTGCTGCTCGCGCCGGAGCAGCTTTACGAACTGCTGCTGGCCGAGGAAGTGGAAGCGGCGGAATTCGTCCCGGCAGTAATCAGGCCGCTCATGCAGTATCTCGAAGAGAGCGGCCGGCGGCTGGAACAGATGAAGCTGGTAATAGTCGGTTCAGACACCTGGCAGAAAGCCGAGTACCGGCGGCTGCGCCGTTTGTGCGGCGCGCAGACGCGCGTCGTCAATTCATACGGCGTGACCGAAGCGACGATTGACAGCACGTACTTTGAGGCGACGGAAACAGAACTGGAGGGTGAAGGAATGGTGCCGATCGGACGGCCCTTTGCCAACACACAGATCTGCCTTCTGGATGCCAATCTGCAACCCGTCCCGGTCGGCGTGCCCGGAGAGCTTTATCTCGGCGGGGCAGGGCTGGCGCGGGGTTATCTGAACAGGCCGGAACTGACGGCTGAAAGATTCATTGACTGGCCGGCACCACATGACCCGCAATCCAAGGTCCGGCTGTATCGGACCGGGGATTGCGGTCGCCGTCGGCAGGACGGGACGATTGAGTTGCTCGGGCGTGCCGATCAGCAGGTGAAGCTGCGCGGCTATCGCATCGAACTCGGCGAAATCGAGTCGGCGCTGAAGCGCCACCCTGCGGTCAGCGACTGCGCCGTGGTGGTGCGCGAAGATGCACCGGGCGACAGGCGACTGGTGGCATATCTCGTGACATTGCAATTACAGGCCGGGCTCGTGACTGAGTTGCGTGATTATGTGAGGGGGCACCTGCCGGAGTACATGGTTCCGTCGGCGTTTGTGCTGCTGGATCGGCTGCCGCTGACGCCCAACGGGAAAGTGGATCGTCGGGCGCTGCCGCCACCTGACGAAGCGCGGCCCGAGATCGGAGTCAGTTACGTCGCGCCGCGCACCGGGACGGAGGAGATAGTGGCCGGGATCTGGGCGGAACTGCTCAAGCTGGAGCGGGTCGGAGTGAGTGACAACTTCTTTGACCTCGGGGGCCATTCGCTGCTGGCGACGCGGGTAATCGCGCGACTGCAAACTGCCTTCGGATTGAAGCTGTCGTTACGCAGTCTTTTTGAGACGCCGACCGTGGCCGGCCTGGCAGAGACAATTAACGAACTGCGGGCACTGGATGCAGGGCCGGATGAGCTGGCCAGGCTGCTGGCTGAACTCGATGAAATTTCAGAGGAAGAGGCGCTGCGTCTGATCACGGAGGAGACGCGCGCGGGGAATGAATACGACCGCGCAATCAGATAATGGAAGATGGCGGGACTGTGAATCAACAAAGGCGTATGAGTGAGCCGTCGGTTTCCCCCGAGTGGGAATCGCCGCCGGATGAACTGATGCTCGGGGATGATGAAGTACACGTCTGGCGCGCCAGTCTGGACGTGCCCGAAGCCCTCGTCCGGCAGTTGCAAGAGACGCTTGACGCGGCTGAAATTGCCCGGGCGGAGAGGTTTTATTTTCGGAAGGATCGTAACCACTTCGTCGTTGCCCGCGGTCTGCTCAAGGCAATCCTCGGACAATACCTCAATATTGAGCCGCACAGTCTGCGTTTTGGCTATGGCGCTCAGGGAAAACCTTACCTGTGGCTGTCCGAAGACAACCCTCCCAAAGAATCCGCCCTGCGCTTTAACCTCTCGCATTCGGCAGGAATCATGCTTCTGGCCGTGGCGCGCGACCGCGAACTGGGGATTGACGTAGAGCGCATTCGCCCCGAGTTCGCCTCTGAAACAATCGCCGAGCAGTTTTTTTCGCCCCGGGAAACTGCCACGTTGCGCGCCCTGCCCGCCGAAATGCAGCCGGCCGCGTTTTTCAACTGCTGGACCCGCAAGGAGGCTTACATCAAAGCCAGAACCGAAGGGCTTTCATTCCCGCTCGATCAGTTCGATGTCTCTCTCTCTCCCGATGAGCCGCCTGCTCTTCTCTCCGTCAACCACGATTCTCAGGAAGTCGAACGCTGGTCACTCTACGGGCTTGACCCGGGGCCGGGTTTCACTGGCGCGCTGGTGGTGGAAGGGCACTGCCGTCGGCTGCTGAAACTTCACTGGTCACCTGATTGCACGCGCTGACGCCGCCGACTTTTTTGCGATCCCGGCCGGTGACAGAACACTCAGTCACGCCGATGATCCCGGCTGCTTGCAATTGAGTCAGCCCGCAGTCTAATCTGCATTTCCTGATCCAGCCTCCCGGAGTTTTGAATCCTGAAGGGTAAGGTCACAGCATCGCCGACCCCGAAGGTGTGGGGCAGGCGGTCAGGAAGCATATCTCAGAGACGTACCGCACCTCGGATCGCAACTTCTGGCAGTGATTCCTGATTGACAGATAATCCGGAAACGCCGGAAATGCGGCGACTGCTCGAATGAACCAAAGCAGAGGTAATGACCAGATGAAGAGACCGCTACCACGCGCGAACGGGCCGGGAAGTGTGCGCCGTCTGCTCAAATTTGCACTGTTGTCAGGACTCGTCGCCGGTATTGTCTGTTCACAATCGGGTCAGATTGAAAGCCGTGCGTCTGCGCAAACTGCCGCCCCGAGCGCAGAACAGCAGGAATTCTTCGAGAAGAAGATCCGCCCGATCCTCGCGGCCAGTTGTCAGCGCTGCCACAACGCAAAGGCCAGAGTGGCCGGGCTTGATCTGACGACGGCGGAAGGATTCCTGCGCGGCGGCGACGGCGGCCCCGTCATCAGCAAAGAGAACCCGGAAGCCAGCCGCCTGCTCAAAGTGGTGAGTTATGACGGCGAACTGAAGATGCCCCCGTCGGGCAAACTTAAAGACGAAGATATTGCCGCGCTCACGGCCTGGGTGAAGATGGGCGCGCCATGGCCCGGCGCTGGTCAGCCGGTCGCAGCGGCGGGCACGAACTGGCCGAAGAATTCATCCGTCAGAGAATTCACCGAGAGCGAAAAGAGCTTCTGGGCGTTTCAGCCGATGCAAGATCCGGCGCCGCCTGACGTCAAAAATACGGGCTGGGTGCAGTCTCCGATTGACCGCTTCATCCTGCAAAAGCTGGAAGAGAAAAATCTGCGGCCCGCGCCGCCCGCGGACAAGCTGACGCTGCTCAGGCGCGCGACGTTCGACCTGACCGGCCTGCCTCCGACTGAAGCGGAAATGCGCGATTTCCTCGCCGACAATTCGCCCGACGCGTTCAAAAAAGTCGTCGAACGGCTGCTCGCCTCGCCCCGTTACGGCGAGCGCTGGGGGCGCCACTGGCTCGACGTCGCGCGTTACGCCGACTCGACCGGCAACGATGAGGACCACCGCTACCCGCACGCGTGGAAATACCGCGATTACGTGATCGAATCATTCAACCGCGACCTGCCTTACGATCAGTTCATTCGCGAGCAGATTGCGGGCGACCTGCTGCCGGCTGACAGCCCGCAGGGCGTGAACCGGCGCGGCATTATCGCCACAGGCTTCCTCGCGCTCGGGCCGAAGGCGGTCGCGCAGCAGGACAAGAAGAAGATGCTTTATGACGTGTATGACGAACAGGTGGACGTCACGTCAAAGGCTTTTCTGGGCTTGACGATCTCCTGCGCCCGCTGCCACAACCATAAATTCGACCCGCTGCTCACAAAAGATTACTACTCGCTCGTCGGCATTTTCGCCAGCACGCGCAGCTTCACGAACCCCGAATCCCATGTCTCGGTCGTGCTGGAAAAACCTCTGGTTGCGAAAGAGGAATTTGATCGCTACAGGGCGAAGAGAGCTGAGCATCAGGACAAGGAAAAGCGCGTGAGGCTGGCGATTGAAGAGATCAGCGACGGCGTGAAGGAATCAGCCGTCAGGCAGAATGGCCCTCGCCTCGCCGATTACATGCTCGCGGCGAACAGGCTCCATCACGGCGGCGCTTCTGTGGCTGAGATCGCGAAGCAGATGAATCTGTCCGAGGAGGTGCTGAAGAAGTGGGTTGATTATCTGAAGCCTGAAGAGATTACCCCGCAGCACCTGCTCGAATGGCGCAACGCCTCGCCTGAAAAGCTCGCTGAAACGGCCCGGGGCTATCAGGAACGCTTCCTCAAGCGGTTGTCGGAATGGGACGAGACGGTCAGTAAATGGCGCGTTGAATATCGGAAAGCCCTCGGCGGGCAGAAAAAATCGCTGCCCGACAAGCCGAAATTCGAGGCCGGGCACGACCGGTTCTTCAGCGAGGTGTACCTCGAAAAGAACGGGCCGTTCGCGGTCTCGGAAAAGGATGAGCAGAAGTTTTCGCCGGAGCAGTGGAAGCAGCTCACCGGGCTTCAGCACGAACTGGGGCAGCTCAAGAAGAGCGCCCCAGCCGAACCCGAAATGGCCTGCGCCATTGAGGACGGCGAATCCGTCGCGCAGAAGGTATTCATCCGCGGCGATTACAATAACCCCGGCGAAGACGCGCCCAGAGCTTTTCCGGCCATTCTCGCCCGCTACAACACCACGCCGCCGGTCGAAAAGGGCAGCGGGCGTCTGCAGCTGGCCGAATGGATCGCGCGGCCCGAACATCCGCTCGCCGCGCGCGTCATGGTCAATCGCATCTGGCAGTGGCATTTCGGCGAAGGCGTCGTCCGCACGCCCGATAACTTCGGCAGGATGGGCGAGCGACCGACTCACCCCGAACTGCTCGATTATCTGGCGCAACGATTCGTCGCGGGCGGCTGGTCAGTCAAAGCCCTGCACCGGATGATTATGCTTTCGAGCGCGTACCAGATGGCTTCAATGAATCCACAGCCCGGCGCCGACGCCGACCCCGACAACCGTCTGCTCGCGCGCTTCAACCGGCGCCGGCTCTCAGTCGAAGAGATGCGCGACGGATTGCTCGCAATTGACGGAGCGCTCGACCTGACTATGGGCGGCACGCTGCAACAGGGCCGGGGGACTGACAGCGAGAACAGCAGCGGGCGGCTGAGCCTGAACCCGGAGAAGCTCACGCGCCGCACGGTCTATCTGCCGCTGCGCCGCGCGAACCTGCCGACGCTGCTCAACCTCTTCGATTTCGGCGACGCGACGACGGCGTCCGGCAGACGGCAGCTGACCAACGTCGCCACGCAGGCGCTCTTCTGGATGAACAGCGAATTCCTGACCGAGCGCTCGCTGAATGTGGCGAAGTCACTGCTCGGCAGAAAAGAGCTGGGCGATGGGGCGCGAGTCGAGAGCGCTTACCTGCGAATTCTCAATCGCCAGCCGGACAAGGATGAAATTGATCAGGCGCTCAGATACATCGCAGGCTACAAACAGAAATTCGCAGGCGAACACGCCGAGCAGGCCGCGTGGCAGAGCCTCTGCCGCATTCTGATGGCGTCGAACGATTTCATTTACGTTGACTGAGACCGCTATGAAACTGAATCAGATTGCTTCCCTTTATCAGCAGCCTGAAAAACCGGTGTCGCGTCGCGCGTGGCTGCGCGCTGCAGGTTGTGGATTCGGTTATCTGGGTTTGTCCGCAATGCTGGCGCAGGAGGCAAACGTGTTTGCCGCCGGGCAGGCCGCGAACCCGATGGCGCCGCGCGCGCCGCACTTCGAGCCGAAGGCGAAGCGCGTCATCTTCCTGTTTATGCACGGCGGCCCATCGAGCATTGACACCTTTGACCCGAAGGAGCGCCTGGTGCGCGACCACGGCAAGCCGCTGCCGATCAAACGCCCGCTGGCTTTCGCCGACGGCCCGGTCGGGCCGATGATGAAGCCGCTCTGGGAGTTCAGGCCGGGGGGCAGGAGCGGCATTCCGGTCAGTGACCTGTTCCCGCACGTCCGTGAGTGTGCCGATGACCTTTGCGTCATCCGTTCGATGGTCGGCGAAGGCGTGGATCACGGCGCGGCCTTGTTACAGAGCTTCACCGGCAGCAGCACCTTCACCCGCCCGAGCATGGGGTCGTGGGTGGTTTATGGACTCGGCACGGAGAATCAGGACCTGCCCGGCTTCATCACGATCAAGCCGGCGCTCTCGCACGGCGGCGCGAAGAACTGGAGTTCGGCCTTCCTGCCGGGCGCCTATCAGGGCACGGCCATCGGCAACGCCGGGATGAAGGTGGATGACATCAAAGGCGAGCCGATTGAATACCTGCTCAACAAACGCCTCTCGCCCGAGCAGCAGCGTTACGAACTCGACATGCTGCAAAACATCAACCGGCGGCACGAGGCGCTGCGCCAGAAGGACCCGCAGCTCGAAGCGCGCATTCAGGCGTACGAACTCGCGTTCCGCATGCAGTCGCAGGCCCCCGAGGCTTTTCAGGTGGACAAAGAATCCGAGGCGACGAAGAAACTCTACGGCCTTGACGACCCGCTGACGCAGGATTTCGGCTGGCAGTGCCTGCTCGCCCGCAGGCTCGCCGAGCGCGGCGTGCGGTACATTCAATGCACGCACAGCTACAAGTGGGATCAGCACAGCGACCTCTACAACCTCCACAATAAAAATGCGCGCGAAGTTGACAAGCCGATTGCCGGATTATTGAAAGACCTGAAAGCGCGCGGGCTGCTCAAAGACACGCTCGTCATCTGGGCCGGGGAGTTCGGGCGCACGCCCGTGAGCGAGAGCGGCGACGGGCGCGATCACAACCCTTACGGCTACTCGATCTGGATGTCGGGCGGCGGAGTGAAGGCCGGGTTCATTTACGGCGCGACTGATGAATTCGCTTACCATGCGGTGGAAGACCGGATGCACATTCACGACTTTCACGCGACGGTGCTGCATCTGCTCGGGCTCGATCACGAGCGGCTGACTTACCGTTACAGCGGGCGCGATTTCCGGCTGACTGACGTGGCCGGCGTCGTTGCGAAAAAGATCATCGCCTGAAAACTACGCCTGCGCTGGCGTAAAGCTCAGACTTCCCGCCCGGGGGGTTGCCGCTTCCAGCCTGAGCAGCAGATTCTCTCCGAGGGAAATTCGCGTCCCGCCAGTCTGAAGTGTTGCGCCATCCTTTGAGAGGCTGGGATGGGTTTGCGGGTCTCCTGGCGCGTGACCGGCAAAGACCGTCGCAGGGATCGCGGTTCGGATCGGCGGGTCAGTGATCTGAATAATGATCGCATCCGCGCGCAGGGCGATCACGACGGCTTTGAAGATTTCGCCGATGCGATCTTCCATCATTTGCGCTTCGGCAAAATCCACGATCCTGCTTTCCAGCTGGCCGGCCGTGCGTGCCGAGTCTTCCATAACCTTTGGGAGCGCCTGCAAAGACTCAATCAGTTCCGGCGCGGGGCGATCACCTTTTGAGAGTTCGACGAGCAGGTCGAGCGCGTAGCGATCAGCCAGCCGCCTGAGCGGCGCGGTGACGTGTGCGTAAGGGGCCGCAATGGCGGCGTGCGTGGCGTGTTCGGGCATGGCGCCTTCGAAGGCCACGTAACGCGCGCCGCCCATCACTCTCGCCGCCTGTTGCAGCATCACGGCATGCGTCGGATCGCCGGGGTCGAGGCTGCGTACGAAATCGTCATAATCCATACTCTCAGGCCACGCGACTCCCAGCGCCGCGGCAGTCAGTCGCAGCGCCCGCACGCGCTCGGGGTGTGGCGGATCAAGCGCGCGCAGCAATCCGACTCCGTGTGAAATCATCACCTCTGCCGCCACCATCCCGGTCATCAATGAGATTTGCGCGTTCCACCCCTCAACCTCGGTGGCCATCTCGAAAGCGAGGCGGTAACCGGTCAGTGCGGTTGACCACCTTTCGACCTGCTGCGCCGGAATCCGCAGGCTGACCCCTCCGCGCTCGGCTTCAAGCTGCTGGCGTTTGCGCCCGATCTCTTCCAGCAGGCCGAGTGAGGGTGACCATTCCTGCCCGGCGAATGAGCCGCTGCCCGGTTGCTTTCGTTCCTGATCGAGGTGCCAGCTGACATCGGGGTAAGCGAGTTTTGCGCGGCTCTCGATGACGGCGCGCGCGAGCGTGAACGACTCAGCTTCGGCACGGGCATTGAGCGAAAAGGTGAAGACAATTGCGGGGCGCGCAGTGCCGGGTAACAGGCTCGCATATTTTTCGCTGAGCGTGGGCGGATAAAGCGGCGTCCTCGTGTCCGGGCTGTAAAGAGTCTGCCCGCGCCGCCATGCCTCACGTTCAATCGCGCCGCCCGGGTCCACGAAAAAACCGATGTCATCAATCGCGTAGTGAACCAGATACCCGTCGCCCTGCCTCGCCGCAAAGAAAGCCTGATCGAGATCCATGCTTTCGGGCGGGTCAATCGTGACGAAAGGCACTCCCCGCAGATCGGAGTAACGCGACGCGAACGTGAGTGACAGCGGATCACGCGATGCGACGGCCTCGGCTTCGGCAATCACCTTTCCGGGAAAATCGCGCGGAATCAGCAGCGCATCGCGGATTCGCTGGAACTCGGATTCAATCGTGGGGTTGCTTTCAGTCATTGTCCTGGAGCCTCCGGAACAGATTGCGGCTTTGATGTCTGCCACCATCTTCCGCAAAGCCACCTGCCTGGGCAAGAGTCCGTTGTGATCTTCCGCGAATTATTGATGACATCCCCAGGAGTGTGGGGATTCATTGTCATGCCCGGAGGCAGGCTGAAGACATCAGGTGAAGATGGGAGAGGCCGACTACAGGAATTCGCTGATCAGCACCACGTCGTTAATCTGAAACCCGCGTTCGCAGGCGAGATTCTTTCCCTTCGCCGACCAGGCGAAACGGTAGATGCGATCTGTTTTGAAACTGGTCAGCGGTCGGGCCGGGCCGCTGCCGTCAACCGGCTGGCCCCAGATGTTGGAAACACCGCCGCGCGTTTCGATGTAAGTGAGCATCCGTCCGTCGGAACTCCAGTTGACGATCGGCGGTTCGGGCATGGCCTTATCAAGCACCCTGACCGGCTCCCCGCCGTCAATCGGGACGACGGCCACTTTCATCAGCGCTGACTGCTCGTCCATGTGCAGATGGCCGACCAGCTTCCCGTCAGGCGAGACGGTCGGCCTGAACGACGGTCGCGTGGTCAGCTGGACGGCGCTGCCTCCGCCCGTGGGCGCTTTCCAGATGACCGGGTTATTGCCGTATGGTGCCGAGTAAACCAGCCATTTGCCGTCAGGCGAAAGACTGGGATACGTTTCCCCCTGACCGTCGGTCAGCTGCTTCGGGTTGCTGCCGTCGGCATTCATCTGCCAGATGTTGTAAGTCCCGTTGCGATTGGAGACGAAAGCGATCAGCTGACCGTCGGCGGACACGGCGGGCAGCATATCCGAGCGCGGTTCGACCGTCAGTTGTTTCTGATGGCTGCCGTCAGCATCCATCATCCAGAGGTCCGCGTTACCGCTCGCGCGCGAACCGAAGACGAGCCGCCCGTCGGGCATCCAGCTGAGGCCGAGATTCTCGCTGTAGTTATCCATGCTGACGGTGCCTGCCTGCGTGGCGCGATCCGCGTCGCCGCCGGGCACGACCCACAGATGCGAAACCTTGGTGGATTGCATCGTCACCAGATGCTCACAGTTCGCGTCAATGCTGACGCCGGAGTAGCTGTTGAGGTCGTTGGTAATCCTGCGCGCTTCGCCGCTCGGGTAAGGCAGGTGCCAGATCTGATCGGCCACGACCGGCGATGACTGCTGCCAGGCGGTGGCGACGAGCCCGCTGTTATCTTTCCGCCAGGCGACCTGACCGACGCGCGCCCACCTCTGCGAAGTCAGCGGAATCTCCGTGCCGTCAGCGACGCGGACGCCGACAATGTTCATATACGGCCCATTGGGGCCGATGCTGCCGGCCGAACATGCAATGATCTTTCCATCAGGAGACCAGGCCGGCCCGTCAGTCCAGAAGTAATCGGGTTGTCTGCGGGTCGCCAGTATTCGTTCGTTGCTGCCGTCCGCGTTGGCGACGATGATCGAGAATTCCAGCCGGCCGGGATAATTGCGCTCGAAGGCGAAACGCTCCCCGTCGGGCGAAAAAGTGACGGGGCTGTCCACGTCCTCGATAATTTTCTTCGCCGTGCCGCCCAGCACCGGGACGCGATGCACCACGCCCAGCCGCTTCGGCCTTTCATAGACCGTGTAATAAAGATAATTGCCGTCGCGCGAGAAGGCGAGCCCCTGATAATCGGCTTCGGCGGCAGGCACGATCTGCACGTTGCTGGTCGTGGCGACCTGCCTGATCCAGACGCTCTGCCTGCCGATGTCCTCCATCACGTAAGCGACGTACCTGCCGTCGGGCGAAACAGCCGGGAGCAGCGCCTTGCCAATCGCGGTGAGTCTGGTGATGCGCATGCTCTGGCCGGCGGACCGGTTGCGGTTCTGGATGAAGAGATAGAGCGCGCCGACGGCGGACGCGGCAAGCAGCGTAATCATTGAAGCAGCCACCGCCGTTTTCCATCGCGGCAGTCCGGGCGCAGCGTAAGGTCTTTCAGACCGGGTTGAGGGCGCCGGTTCGGAAGCGATGGTTGTGGCTGAACGGTTCGGTGAGGGAGACAAACCGTTCAGCATTGAATCCGGGGTCCCCGCCGAATGAGCGCTGACGCGCGGATTGACTTCCGTGACGTCGGCAGGAGCGGTCTCTCTGACCTCGGCGATGAAGCGGTAGCCGCGTTTCGGAATTGTTTCGATGTAGCGATGTTCGGACGCGTCTTCGCCGAGGGCTTTGCGCAACTGGAAGATGTATTGCGTCAGGCTGCTCTCCTCGACGAAAGTCTCCGGCCAGATCAGCCTCATCAGCGCGTCTTTTTCGAGAATGCGCCCCCTGTTTTCGACCAGCACGAGCAGCGTGTCGAAGACCTTCGGCGGAATCGCAACTACCTCGCCGTGGCGCCGGAGCTGGCGTTCTGTCACGTCAACGCAGAAATCATCAAACTCGTAGAGGTGCTTCGTCTGGTGTTCCATCACTGTCACCTATGCAAAATTCGCCGGGGAGCTTATCAACAATCCTTCGGAACATTATTATGCGGGAAAGGGAAAACGGTTCCGCGGGGCAAAAGGTTCGGCTTTTCTGCAGGATCACGGATCAGATTCGAGGTTAATGAACATTGCCGGGGAACGGCGGACAGGGGGCAGCGAAGATGAAAATACTTTCTTCCCGACAACTGGCCGATTATGAGCGCGACGGCTTTCTGGTGATCGAAAATTTCGTCAGCCGTGATTCCTGCCGGACACTGCGCGAGCGGGCGGCGGAACTGATCGCAGGATTCGATCCTGAGGGTGTGAGGTCAATTTTTTCCACGCACGAGCAGGCGCGCACGAGTGATGATTATTTTCTGGAATCCGGTGACAAGGTCAGGTTCTTTTTTGAAGAGGATGCGTTCCTCACCGGCGGCGAGCTGAGGCAGGGCAGGGAGCTTTCGATCAATAAAATCGGCCACGCGCTGCACGATCTCGACCCGGTCTTTGATCGGTTTTCGCGGGACCCCGGACTCGCCGGGCTGGCGGCTGACCTCGGCTTCGCCCGGCCACTGCTGCTGCAATCAATGTACATCTTCAAGCAGCCGAATATCGGCGGCGAAGTCATCTGTCATCAGGACGCCACGTTCCTCTATACCGAACCCCTGAGCGTGACGGGATTCTGGTTCGCGCTGGAGGACGCGACGCAGGAGAACGGCTGCATGTGGGCGGTACCCGGCGGACACCGTCGGGGGCTGAAGTCGAGATTCGTTCGCGCGGCGGGAGGCGGGACTGAGTTTAAGGCCTTCGATGAAACTCCGTGGCCGCAGGACGGTCTGGTTCCGCTCGAAGTGCCCGAAGGGACGCTCATCGTGCTGCACGGTTTGCTGCCTCACCTGAGCCGCGAAAATCGCTCGCCGAAATCTCGCCACGCTTACACGCTGCACCTGATTGATAGTAATAGTCATTACCCTGATGACAATTGGTTGAGAAGAGGGGCAGACATGCCGTTGCGTGGGTTCAGCACTTAATCGCCCGTCGAAACGGACACGGCAGGGGCCGGGCGCGGTGACAGGCTCCATCTCATAAACGGCTTCTCAGTGAAGAAAAACAGCAGCCCGCAGGCCGCAAAGATCACCGGGCAGATGAGCAGGCATTGCAGCAGAAAATCAGAAGTGAGCGGTCTCGTGATTGATGAGAGCGCAATGGTCTTTGTCTGGAGCGCGCCGATGATCATCACGTGATACAGATAAAGCGTGTAGCACATCCCGCCGGTGATCACTACCCAGCGGAGCCTGACGAGCGCGTTCGAGATCCGGCCCATGAAAAATCCCGCGTAGAGTAGCGCGACCAGAAACGGCAGCAGGAAGAAGTATCGAGGGTAATGAATCAGCACCAGAGGGATAGCTACAGCCGCAAGAACCGTGACCACATCCCACGACAGATATCTCCTGAAGCCATTTTCCTTTCTGGTCAGGTAAAAGTCAGCCAGCAGAAAACCGGCCAGGAAGTAGTGCAGGAAATTGAAGAGCGTAAACCGCAGTCGCGGCTGCGGCGAGGGTTCAATGTACCACTGCGACAGCAGGCCGAACCCGACTATCAGGCCGGCGAGCAGCGCCCGCCGCGTCGCCACATTCCGCATTCCGAACATCCTCACCAGAAAAGGGACGAGCAGGTAAAACTGAATCTCGATTTCGAGCGACCACGTCACGCTGTTGATCACACTGTGCTGGCCGTAAATCAGACCGTGCCCATAAAACAGGCTGGCCAGCAGATGCGGGAGCAGGCCGGCGCCATCGCCCGTCTTCGGCCAGAGCTGGATGAAGCACAGGATCAGGCAGAGGAAATACGGCGGCTCGATGCGCGTGACGCGGCGGATGTAATAAGACTTAAGGGGCGGCGCGGGAAGGCGATTGAAAGAGCGCCGCGCAAATGGCAGCGCGAGGATGAATCCGCTGATGACGAAAAAGAGGTGGACTCCGAAAAACCCGCAGTAGGCCGGGAAGACGAGCCACGACTGCTGACCCGCGGCGAACCATTCATCGGGCGTCCGCACGACGCACGACCTGCCGCTCTGTGGCAGGTAAATTGACATCAGGTGGTGGAAGATCACTGCCGAGATCGCGATGAAACGCAGCCCGTCTATTTCCGGGATCAGCTCACCGGACGAAGTGACCCTCGATAACTTTACTGCCAGCCATTCGCCGACAGAAGCAGGGCCGGTCAGACGGGCGTGGGGACGTGAATTCATCGTGAGAAGGGCGGCGAATGATGCGCCTTTGCCTTTTACCTTTTTCCTGGTATCGTGGCGTCAAAACAGGAGACGGGAGGGTAGCAGGTGATCCCCTTTAAGACAATCCGTGACGAACGGACCGGCGAGACCGTGGTGGAAATAGCCGTGACCGGTCAGATGCTGCTCGATAATTCGCTGCTCAACAAAGGCAGCGGCTTCACGGAAGAAGAACGGCGCGAATTCGGCCTGCTCGGGCTGCTGCCGCCGCACGTCTCGGTGATGGAAGAGCAGGTGGCGCGCAATTACGAAAACTTCCGGCGGCAGCCGAACGATCTGGAGCGCTACATCTTTCTGGTCGCGCTCCAGGACCGCAACGAAACGCTCTTTTACAGCCTGCTCTCGCAGCACATCGCCGAGATGATGCCGATCATCTACACGCCGACGGTCGGCCTCGCCTGCCAGCACTTCAGCCACATCTACCGCCGCCCGCGCGGGCTCTATATTTCATGGCCGTCGCGCCGGTACGTTGACGAAATCCTTGCTAATGCGCCCAACCACGAAGTCGCGGTGATCGTCGTGACCGACGGCGAAAGAGTCCTGGGCCTCGGCGATCTGGGCATCGGCGGGATGAACATTTCAGTCGGGAAGCTTTCGCTCTACACGCTCGGCGCAGGCGTTCATCCGGCGACGACGCTGCCGATCTTTCTGGATGTCGGCACGGACAACCCCGAACTGCTCGACGACCCGCTTTACCTGGGCTGGCGGCACGAGCGCGTGCGCGGTCAGGAGTATGATGATTTCATCGAGTCGTTCATCAGCGCGGTCAGTCGCCGTTTCCCTGACGCGCTCGTGCAATGGGAAGACTTCGCGCGGCACAACGCGCGGCGACTGCTCGAACGTTACAGGGATCGGCTCTGCACCTTCAATGACGACATCCAGGGGACGGGGGCGGTGACGCTGGCCGGATTGCTCGCCGCCGTGAAAGTCAATGGCGAACGCCTTGGCGAGCAGCGCATCGTCATGTTCGGCGCGGGGTCGGCCGCGACCGGCATCGCCGAACAGATCGTCGCCGGGATGGTGAGCGAGGGTCTTTCTGAGAGCGAAGCGAAAGCGAACCTGTGGCTGATTGACGTCGGCGGGCTGGTGCATACAGGGCGCAATGATCTTGAAGACATCAACCAACCTTACGCGCAGCCGGTGGAACGCATCGCCGACTGGCGGGTGGCCAGGCCCGATCACGTCACGCTCGCCGATGTCGTCAGTCAGGTGAAGCCGACCGCCCTCGTCGGCACGTCGGCGCAGCCCGGCGCATTCACCGAGGAGATCGTGCGCGAAATGGCCCGGCACGTCGGCCGCCCCGTAATCTTCCCGCTCTCAAATCCGACTTCACGGTGCGAAGCGCACCCGGCTGATCTGCTCAAATGGACGGCGGGCCGCGCGCTCGTCGCTACCGGCAGCCCCTTCCCTGATGTCATTGACGGCGGGCGGGCGAGAAAAATCGGTCAGTGCAATAATGCTTACATCTTCCCTGGGCTGGGCCTCGGGGTGATCGCTTCCGGCGCCGGGCGGGTCAGTCAGGAGATGTTTGTCGCCGCGGCGCGCGCGCTCAGCGAAAAGTCGCCGGCGCTCCGTGACCCGACGGGGTCGCTCTTCCCGCCGCTCGAAGACGTGCGTTCGATTTCACGACTGGTAGCGATGAGAGTCGCGCTCGAAGCGCAGCGCGCGGGTTTGGCGGAGGTGGCTTCTCCGGAAGAACTGGAACGGCGCATTGACGCAAAGATGTGGCGACCGCGTTACGTGCGCTACCGCCGCGCGGTCTGACCCTGCCCCGCCGGGCAAAAGCAGCGAAGCGCCGAATGAATAACGCCCGGCCTCACTCGATTTAACACGATCTCTCATCCAGCCGGACTTTTTGATATTGACGATCACAGTTTATCGCCTTAGACTCTGCCGCAGAGTTAGCTTTGCTGAACATCTGACTGACTTCAAAACAGCCCGTGAACACTCCGGGCAAAACAATAAATCAATTTCAAAATGAACTCCACGCCGCGCCAACCCCGGGCCCCGGGTCCCACCGGAGCCGGCCGAGGCTGGTCAGGCACCCGCGACATTTCGCGAAGGGGCGGGACTTACAAGCGACGCCGATCAGGCATGGAAAGTCAGTTGAATAGTCGGCCCGATTCCCGCCAGTCCACCGATTTGCACCGCTACCACTGCAAGCTATTTCAAGGAGGTACATATGCGAAGCTTTCTCCTCGGACTTTCTCTCTCCGTCAGAGGGTCCGTTGTATTGCTGGCCGTCCTGCTGGCAATAACGCTCACTCCGCAGCCGGCCGGAGCGCAGGTGTTGTACGGCTCCCTCGTCGGCACTGTGACTGACGAGTCGGGCGCCGTCGTGCCATCCGCGACCGTCACGCTCACCAACAAAGGAACCGGACAGGTCAAGGAAGCGACCACTGATAACGATGGCAATTACTCCATCGTCAACATCCTGCCCGGCGTTTACGACATCAAGGTCACGAAGCAGGGCTTCACGACTTACACGCAGACCGACCTGAACATCAGCGCCAACAACGCCGCGCGCGTCGAAGTGAAGATGAAGGTCGGCAACGTCAGTGACACGGTTTCGGTGGCGGCCGACGCAACGGTACTCCAGACCGAATCCGCGACGGTCAAGTCTGAGATCAGCAGCAAGGAGATCAACGCGCTGCCGATCAACAACTATCGCAACTATCAATCATTGCTGAACCTCGTCCCGGGCACGACGCCCGCCGGGTTTCAGAATGCGAACACCGACACGCCCGAACGCTCGCTGACGACGAACGTCAACGGCACGGCGCGCAACAACAATAACACGCGGCTCGACGGCGCGCAGTCGGTCAACATCTGGCTGCCGCATCACTCGGCTTATGTGCCGCCGTCGGAGTCGGTGCAGGAAGTTAATATTTCGACCAACAACTTCGACGCCGAGCAGGGCATGGCCGGCGGCGCGGCCATTCAGGTCATCACCAAGTCGGGCACGAACCAGTTCCACGGCTCGGCCTTCGCCTACCATGACAATCACTTCTTCCGCGCGAAGAATTCATTCCAGCCGACGGCAATTAACATTGGTGGCCGAAGCTTTCCGAATGAGAACAAGCCGAAGAACCTCCGCACCATCCCGGGCGCGACGTTCGGCGGCCCGATCAAGAAGGATAAGCTCTTCTTCTTCGGGAGCTGGGAAGGGATGTTTGAGCGTGTCATCAAGGACGGGCGGTTCAGCGTTCCGACGGCTGATATTCGTGCAGGCGACTTTACCAAGACCGGCACGACAATCTATGACCCGTTCACGGGCAACGTTGATGGCACGGGGCGCACGGCCTTTGCCGGAAATATCATCCCGGCCAGCCGCATCAGCGCCGTCGCGCAGAAGATCCTGCCGCTGATCCCGCTGCCGAACCTGTTCGATGCGAGCGGCAATCCCCTGGCGACCAACAACTATTACAACTCCGCCCCGCAGCGCTTCACGCGCAACAACTACGATGTGAAGGTGAACTGGAACCGCACGGAGAAGCACCAGGTCTGGTACAAGTTCAGCCACATGGATGCCACCGTGTCCGGCCAGTACGCGCTCGGCCAGGCGGGCGGCGGCTGTCTCTGCGACGGCGGCGTCGGCATCGGCACCACACACTCCTATGTCGGCACGGTCGGTCACACGTGGACGCTCGGCGCCGGCTTCATCGTGGACGGGAACTTCTCGATCACGAACCGGCATCACGAGACCATCCCACCGGATTTCGGGAAGAATATCGGCCTGGACGTGCTGGGCATCCCCGGAACCAACGGCCCTGACATCCGCCAGAGTGGCTTCCCGGCGATCACGTTCAGCACCTACCGGACGCTGGGCAACGACGCCAGCTGGAACCCCGTCTTCCGTGACGAGCGCAGCTACACCTTCTCTCAGAACGCGACGAAGTTGAAGGGCAACCATGACCTGCGCTTCGGCGCGGACGTGATTCGCCACGAACTGAATCACTGGCAGCCGGAACTCGGCGCCGGCCCGCGCGGCCAGATCAACTTCGGCGGGGGCGCGACCACCCTTGCCGGGTCGGGCGCGAACCAGTACACCTCGTTCGCGGCCTTCCTCCTGGGCACGCCGACCAGCGTGCAGAAGACTCTTCAGGCCGAAGTGATGACGACGCGCGAATGGCAGTTCGGTTTCTACGTCCGTGACCGCTGGCAGGTGTCGCGCAACCTGACCCTGACACTGGGCCTGCGTTACGAACTCTACCCGATCATGCACCGCGCGGATCGCGGCATCGAGCGGCTGGACCTTTCAGGCCGCACCGTGCCCGACCCGCTCAACCAGAATCGGCCCTCGCTGCCCGTCCTGATCGGCGGCAAGGGTGGCAACCCGGATAGCGTGGGGATTGAATCGAGCAAGCTGATGTTTGCCCCGCGCCTCGGTCTGGCTTACCGCTTGGGCAACGACACGGTCATCCGCGCCGGTTACGGCCTGACCTACGACCCGATGCCGTTCGGCCGCCCGCTGCGCGGCTTCTATCCCGCGACAATCGGCGTTACGTTCCTTCCGACCATTACCGGCTACGTCGAAGGTATCACGCCTTACGGCTTCACTAACGATAAGAAGGAACTCGGCGTCGTCGTCGGAATCCTGCCGATCAACAAACCCGACCTCAGCACCGGTGTGGTGGCCCTGCCATTCAACGCCGACATGCGGAGCCCGTATGCGGGGACTCTCCACCGCGGTTACATCCAGTCCTGGAACCTGTTCGTCGAGCGCAAACTCCCGGCGGATTTCAAGGTTGAGGTGGGGTACGTCGGGACGCAGACCACTCACCAGCTGGCCGACCTCGACGTCAACGCGGCGGCGGCTCCGAACGCGGCGCGCCCGCTCGCGGCGCTGGGGCGCACCGGCGCAACGTTGCTGTGGGACGGCTACCTGAGCGCCAACTACCACGCGCTGCAGGTCGCCATAAACCGCCGTCTGACGAAGGGCGTCTTCGTCAAGGGCGCTTACACCTGGTCGAAGGCCATCAACCTGACCGACGACGATGGCTGGGCGGGGCTGCCGCTTTTCAACGCGCCGTCGCAGATCCGCCGTAACCGCGCGCGGGCCGGTTACGACATCCCGCACGTCTTCCAACTCGGCGCCGCCGCCGAACTGCCGTTCGGCAAGGGCAAGAGGTGGGCCGATAGCGGCGCGACTGCCGCGATTCTGGGTGGCTGGCAGTTGAGCAGCATCTTCAGTGCCGTCGCCGGGCGCCCGTTCACTGTCACCGCCAGCACCGGCTCCCTGAATGCCCCGGGCAATTCGCAGACGCCGGACATCATTGGGGACACCAGCATTCTGGGCAATACCGGCCCGGGCACGTCATGGTTTAACCCGCTGGCCTTCCTGCCGGTGGAGTACAGTAAGGGGAACAACACTACCTTCGCACCAGCGGATCGTCGCTTTGGCACCGCCGGACGCAATATCCTGCGCAATCCGGGCTATGCCAACGTGGATGTCTCGCTCATCCGCAACTTCCGCCTGACTGAAAGAATTCAGATGGAATTCCACGTGGACGCCTTCAACTTCACCAACACTCCGCACTTCAACGGGCCGGGGACGAACGCGTCGGCCCCGACACGTGACAGTGCCGGCAACATCCTCAAGAATGCTGACGGCTCACTGAGGCTGAACGGGTTTACTGAAATCACCAGTTCGGCCCAGGATCAGCGTCAGTTCAGGTTCGGCCTGCGGTTCGCCTTCTAAACCGCACTGAATCTGAATCAACATAAACCAGGCGGGCGTCAGAGCAGCAACTCTGACGCCCGCTTTTTTCTCAGGGAGGCTGCGACGCCGATTACCTGGCGCGCCGTCTGATTTTCGGGTCGAGCTGCTGTGCCTTGCGGAAGGCCTCCTGCGCCGCCGCCGCCTGTCCTTTCTTCCTGAGCGCAATGCTCATCTGGTAATGAGCCTCGGCATAATCCGGGGCAAGTTTGATTGCCGCCTCGAATCTTTCAATCGCAGCCGCAATCTTCCCCTCACTCAGAAGCTGGATGCCTGACTGTGTCGTGGTCGCCGCCGCCTGCAAATCGTTTTTGAGTTTGCTCAGTCGCGTCGCTTCCTGAAGTTCAGCGCGTGCGGCTTCCGCCTCGCCTTTCTGTCGCAGCGCCGCGCCAAGGGCGTTGTGGATCTCAGGGCTGCCGGGCGCGAGTCTGATTGCCGTGCGGAACTCTGTGATCGCGGCCTCCGTTTCACCCTTCCTCTGCCACACCGAGCCGAGCCGGTAATGCGCCTCGCCGTCGTTCGGGTTGAGCCTGACGGCTTCACTGAGTGAGGTCAGAGCTTCGTCAAACTTCGCCTGTTGCAGGTAAATTTCACCGAGCGTGAAATGCGCGTCGGGGAAATCCGGCCGCAAAGCGATGCACTGGCGCAGCGCTTCAATCGCCCCGGCCAGGTCGTCTTTTCCTTTGAGCGCAAGCGCGAGGTTGTAATGCGCCTCGAACATCTGCGGGGCGATGCTGATCAGCGTCCGGTAAGAAGCCGTCGCGCCGGTCACGTCGCCCTTCTGCATGAGGGCCAGGCCGGAATTGAGGTGGGCGTTCACGTTATTCGGGTCGAGTCTGATCACCGCCCGGAACTCGGCCAGTGCTTCATCAGGTTTTTTCCTCTGCAGGAAAGTCAGGCCGAGGTTGTTGTGCGCCTCAATCAACTTCGGGTTGAGTCTGACGGCCTGCTGAAGTGTCGTCGTGGATTCTTCGAGTTCGCCCGACTCGCGCAGGGCGACGCCGAGGCTCGTGTGAGCTTCGGCCGATTGCGGCTTCAGCCTGACGGCCTGGCGCAGTGATTTAATCGCCTCTGCCAGATCATTCTCGCCGCCCCTTTGCAACAGCGTCGTGCCGAGGTAATAAAACGCTTCCGCCAGCCTCGGGTTGAGCCTGATTGCCATTTCAAATTCGGCTTTCGCGCCGTCGAAATCGCCCGCCTGACCGAGGACGAAACCCAGATTGCTGTGGATTTCAGCGGAGTTCGGTCTGAGCTGCGCGGCAGTGCGCAGTTCGGCGACGGCCCTTTCCGGATTCTGCTGGCGGAGGAAGATTGAACCGAGAGAGAGGTGCAATTCCGCGTCTTTCGGGCTGAGGTCAGCAGCTTTGAGGAAAGCGACCGTCGCGTTCTGAAGATCGCCTTTCTGTTCGAGGGCGATGCCCAGACTGGTCCACGCCTGCACATAGTCGGGCTTGAGTATCAGTGCCTCACGGAACTCGGCAATCGCCTCATCGAGCTGCCCGCTTTTCCCGAGCGCCAGCCCCAGCGCGTTGCGCATCTCCGCATTGCGCGGGTTGCTTTTGACTGCCGCGCGTAGTTGAGGAATGCTGGCTGCGGATTGCTGCCGGGCGGGGCGCTGCGACTGAGCCGAACCGACAACAGGCAGGCAGACCAGTAATCCAATTGACGCAGCGGCGATCAAACCGCGTGGAAGAGTCATACGGCACTTTTCACTCACAATAGACTTGCGACATTTGCATCGCGGAGCGCGTTCATTTACCGCGGGTCATCCGATTACTTTTTCACGAGGCCCGAGCCCTCTTTGATGGTGATGAACTGATTGACCGGCACGTCGTTCAGAGCGTCCACCGACCCGGAGGGCCAGCGCACTTCGAGTTTCCTGATCTTCTGCGCTTTGCCCGCGCCGAAATGAACGCGCAGGTCATTCTGTGAATAGTAACTGCCGCCGCTGCGGACTTCGTCAATCTGCGGGTGATGGCCTTCGATCTCGCACCTGACGCGCGCGCCGATGCCGCTGCGGTTCGATTTCGTCCCGATCAGGCGAACCGTGATCCAGTTGTTATTCGTCGCCGAATCGCAGCGCAGCAGCTCAGGGTAAGAGTTAATCGCATTGATGACGATGTCCGTGTCGCCATCATTGTCGAAATCTCCGAACGCGCAGCCGCGGCTGGAATTCGGTTCCGTCACGGGCCCGCCCAGCTTTTCACTGATGTCCTCGAAACGCCCGTCGCGCTTGTTGCGATAAAAAACCTTGCGCTGGCGGTAGCTGGCATCGCCTTTCAGGGCGTCAACTTCCGGGTAGATGTGACCGTTCACCAGAAAAATATCGAGCCAGCCGTCATTGTCGGGGTCAAAGAACCCGCAGCCCCAGCCGAGCCAGCGCGTGTTGACGCCGATCCCGGCGGCCAGCGTCACATCATCAAAAGTGTCTTTGCCGAGGTTGCGGTAAAGCGTCGAAGTGTCGTCTGAAAAATTGGTCTTGAAAATATCGAGCCAGCCGTCGCCGTCGTAATCGCCGGCCGTCACGCCCATCCCCGCCTGCGCCTTGCCGTCCAAGTTGAAGGCGCACCCGGCTTCGACGGCGATGTCGGTGAAGGTTCCGTTTTTGTTGTTGCGGTAGAGCGCCGCCTGGGCCATGTCGTCGGCGACGTAAATGTCCGGCCATTCGTCGTTGTTGAAGTCAGCGACCAGCACGCCCAGGCCGTAAGTCCCGCCGGTTTTTGTGATGCCGGCTTTTTCTGAAACGTCGGTGAACGTGCCGTCGCCGTTGTTATGGTAAAGCTGATTGACTCCGCCCGGCATGCCCAGATGGCCGCAGGAGGCCATCACGCCTTTGTACGGGCACAAGGCGGGCGACGCCTTTTTCAGGTCGAAGTTGATGTAGTTGGCGACGAACAGGTCGAGGTGGCCGTCGCGGTCGTAATCCAGGAATGCCGCCCCGCTACCCCAGCGGTCTTTGCCGCCGAGCAATCCTGCCTTCCGGGTGACGTCGGTGAACGTGCCGTCGCCGTTGTTGTGGTAAAGCACGTTGCTGCCGAAGTAAGTGACGAACAGGTCGGTGAAACCGTCGTTGTCGTAATCGCCCACGCAAACGCCCTGCCCCCAGCCCGAACGCCGCAGTCCCGCCTTGTCGGTCACGTCAGTGAAAGTGCCGTTGCCGTTGTTGCGGTAAAGGTGATTGGTCGGCGCATCGCCAGCGATTGCTTCCAGGCGGGTTCCGTTGACCTGAAAAATGTCGAGCCACCCGTCATTATCGAAGTCGAAGAAGGCGATGCCGCAGCCGACATTTTCCAGCTGGTATTTGTTCTTCTTCTCGCCGCCGTAAATCGTCTTCGCGGTGACGCCGGCTTCGCGGGCGACGTTGATGAACCTGAACTGCTCCTGCGCCGACAAGCTGGAGGCGAGCGCAATCAGGATGACAAAGGCGTGCAGAAGACTGATGAATCGGCCGGCCGGTGATGATGCGGGCATAACGCGGCAATGATATTTGAGAGCGGAGACGGCGGTCAAATTCCGCCGCCCGGCCCGGTTGCCCTTTTCTTCTCTTCCGCAAGGCTCTACTTTATCAGCGGCCATGAAAACCGCCCTGTTAATTTGTCTGCTTCTCATCGCCACATCAACAGCCGTCAACGTAACGGCCGATGACTGTCCGCCGGTAAGGGTGCGCAATCCTGAGGGCAATTACATCGTGCCGGGCGTGCAGGGTGACATCGTCTACCGCCGGGTCAATGGAATCGAGCTATCGCTCGACGCTTACGTGCAGAAGAAAGGCACGCGCCGCCCGGCTGTGGTCATCATTCACGGCGGCGGATTCACATCAGGCAGCCGCGTCGCTTTCACGGGGCAGTTTCAGGAGATGCTCGCACGCGCCGGGTACAACTGGTTCTCGGTTGATTACCGGCTCGGCGGTTTGAAGCGGTATGCTGACGCACTTGATGACGTGAAGGCCGCGCTGGCCTTCATCCGCTGTCATGCCGATGAGTTCAGGACTGACCATGACCGCATAGCTGTGCTGGGCGAAGACACGGGCGGACAACTGGCCGCGCTGCTGGCGGCGGAGAAGCCGGCCGGGGTGAAGGCTGCGGTGCTGATCGGCGGAGTTTATGAACCGCGCGAGCTGAAACGCTTCAGGGGCGAGGCCGATGAAGACATGCTGGCCCGGGCTTCGGTATTCAGCCATGTGGTCAGGGGGATGCCGGACATGTTGATAGTTCACGGCGCGGCGGACATCGAAGTCCCGCCCGATCAGGCCAGGCGTTACCCAGCCGCGCTTCAGCGGGCCGGAGTGAGCTGCGATTACCTGCTGGTTGCGGGCGCTATTCACCGCCCGGAAAACTGGCGGCCGGAGCAGTGGGGATACAAGGCGAAAGTGGTTACCTGGCTGAACAAAAAGCTCGGCCTTCTCAAGGCTGATCACCTTCCCTGGATCACACGGTTGAAAAAAGACATTCCATACCTGCGTATTGAAACGGTGAGCATGCACGGGAAAAGCGAATCGCAGGTGCGAGAGCTTGCTTATGACTGTTACGTCCCCCCGGGGAAAGGTCCTTTTCCGGCGGTACTGATTTTTCACGGAGGCGGCTGGGAAGCGGGAGACAAGGTGACCTACATCACACCGATTCTGGAAACCCTGGCAAAAGCCGGCTTCGCCTGGTTCTCTTTTAACTATCGCCTGACTCCTGAGGTTCATCATCCTGAACAGCTCGACGATCTTCGAATGGCTATTTCGGGGCTGCCACCTTTCATTCGGTATCTGACCGAAAATGCCCGAATTGATCTCAACCGAATTGCCATTCTCGGCGAATCGGCCAGCGGACAGATGGTCGCGCAACTGGCCACAGAAGCCCGTTCGGACATTGCTGCAGTGGTTTCGTTTTACGGAGTCTATGACTTTGAGGCGATGGCCGGGAGCCTGACGCCGCGCTCCATCCCGGCGCGCCTGTTCGGGATTACGGCGCTTGGCGATGAGGCGCGGGCAACGCTGCGTCGCTTTTCACCGCTCCACAACGTGAAGAAAGACATGCCGCCGCTCCTGCTGATCTGTGGCACGAAAGACGGACTGCTGGCGCAACAGGCTGCCTTCACGGCCCAGCTCGACAAGGTCGGGGCGCGTTACGAAGCCTTCACGGTTGAAGGCGCCCCGCATGGGATGGAGAACTGGGAGGGGCATCCGGAGTGGGCCGATTACAAACAGAAGCTGACCGCCTGGCTGCGGAATCAGTTGCAGGTAAAATAAGCACGCAAACTGACGCCGCACTTTTTCCGGAGGAACACTGCCGATGAAAATCACCCGCACCATTCAGAAATGCTGTCTGCTGATCTGTCTGTTGTCCGCCCTGAGTATTCCCGGCCACGGACAGCAGGCAAGGTCAATTGAGCCGGGCCCTGACAGAAAGTCGGGCGAGGGAGAAGGGCCGTTCGAGCGGCTGATCATCCGCGGCGCGACGATGATTGACGGGACGGGCGCGCCGCCGCAGGGGCCGGTTGATATCGTCATCGAAAACAACCGGATCAAAGAGATCAGAAGCGTCGGCTACCCGAAAGTGGCGATCAGGGATGACGGACGGCCGAAGGGCGCGACCAGGGAGATTGACGCGACCGGGATGTACGTCATGCCCGGCTTTGTTGATTGCCACGGTCACATCGGCGGAATGAGGCAGGGAACTCCGGCGGAATACGTTTACAAGCTCTGGATGGCGCACGGCGTCACGACGGTGCGCGAGCCGGGTTCGATGAACGGCGTTGACTGGACGCTCCGGGAGCGCGAGCGCAGCGCAAAGAATCAGATCGTCGCGCCGCGCCTCTTCGTTTACGTCGTCCCCGGCTCGGGCTGGGATAAAGGGCCGATCACTACGCCCGAAGCCGCGCGCGAATACGTCCGCTGGGCGGCAAAGAAAGGCGTGGACGGGTTCAAAATCATCGGCACCACTCCGATTTTTGATCCTGAAATCTTTGCGGCGCTCGTTGACGAGGCGAAGAAGAACAACCTGGGCACGACCACGCATCTCGGGCAGATGGGAGTCGCGCGCCTCAACATCCTCGACGCCGCGCGCGCCGGCTTGGGCTCGATGGAACACTGGTACGGCCTGCCCGAAGCGCTGTTTGCCGACCGCACTGTTCAGGATTTCCCGGCGGATTACAATTACAACGACGAGCAGCACCGCTTCGGCAATGCCGGGCGGTTGTGGAAGCAGGCCGCGCCGCCCGGCAGCAAAAAGTGGGACGAAGTGATGGACGAACTCGTCAAACTCGGCTTCACGATTGACCCGACGTTTACGATTTACGAAGCGAGCCGCGACCTCCAGCGCGCCGTGCGGGCCGAATGGCACGACCGGTACACGCTGCCGTCGCTGTGGAAGTTTTATCAGCCGAGCCGCGAGGCTCACGGGTCGTACTGGTTCAACTGGACGACAGAGGACGAAATCGAGTGGAAGAACAATTACCGCCTGTGGATGACGTTCGTCAATGAATTCAAGAACCGCGGCGGGCGCGTGACGACCGGGTCGGATTCGGGGTTTATTTACAAGCTCTACGGCTTCGATTACATCCGCGAATTTGAGCTGCTGCAGGAGGCCGGATTCCACCCGCTCGAAGTGATTCGCGCGGCCACGCTCAACGGCGCGACGCTCTTGTCGGAACAGAATCGTCGGAAGCCCGAGTTCGGCATCATCCGCCCGGGGCTGCTCGCCGATCTGGTGATCGTGCCGGAAAACCCGCTCGCCAATTTCAAGGTGCTTTACGGCACGGGCGCGATTCGCCTGAACGACCAGACCAACAGCCCCGAGCGCGTCGGCGGGGTGAAATACACGATCAAGGACGGCATCGTGTATGACGCCCGGAAGCTGCTCGCCGACGTCGAACGGATGGTTGACGCGGCGAAGAAGAAGGCTCAGGCGGCGAGCAATTAAGTCAGATCAATGAGGATCAGCGTTTCAGTCTTCATCTCAATCTGCCTGCTGTTCGCGGGTGGAAACCGCACTCGGGCTCAGGCTCTGCCCGACCTGCCGCGATTGTCACTGGATCAGTTCGTCCCTCCCGTCCGCGAGCGGATCAGAAAGGCTTACGATGAAGCCGCCAGGAGTCCGCGCGATGCGGGCGCCGTCGGGCGTCTGGGGATGGTGCTTCAGATTTATGAAGATTACGAATCAGCTGCGATCTGTTATGAGCGCGCGCGCCGGCTGGCACCGGATGAGTTTCAATGGGTCTATTATCTCGGTACCTGTCAGGCGGCGCTGGGGAAGCACAGGGAAGCGGCTGTCGCTTTTCGGGAAGCGCTGAAAGGCCGACCCGATTACTTTACAGCCCGGCTCAGGCTCGCCGATTCGCTGTTCGCCACGGGCGAGTTGCGCGAAAGCCAGGAGCTTTATGCCGCGCTCGTAAAGAATCAACCAGACCTCGCGCAGGCGCACTACGGGATGGGGCGCGTCAAAGCCGCGCTGCATGAATCATCCGCGGCGGTCGAATCGCTGTGCCGCGCGGTCGAACTGGCTCCGCACTACGGCGTCGCGCATTACGCTCTGGCAATGGTTTATCGCGACCTCGGGCAGGCGGCCAGGGCGGGCGAGCATCTGGCGCTCTTTCAGAACAACAAACTGAGTCGGCCGTTTTTGCCGGATGCGTTGATGGACGCGGTGGCCGGAGCGCTTGAGCGCGTTGAGAGGGGAATCGCGCTGGAAGCGGCGGGAAAAATCGAGGAATCAATCGCCGAACACGAACGCGCGCTGGAGATCAATCCGCAGCTCGCCCAGGCGCACGTCAACCTGATCATTCTTTACGGCCGGCAGAATCAGCCGGAAAAGGCGGAGCAACATTATCGCGCCGCGGTCGCCATCAGCCCCGGGTTGGCTGAAAGCCATTACAATTTCGGCGTGATGCTGGTCGGGCAGGGGAGAGGTCAGGAGGCGGCAGCGGCATTCAAACGCAGCCTCGAGATCAATCCGAATTACGCCGAAGCCCACCACAACTACGGGGTAATTCTGGAACAGTCAGGGCAACTCGACGAGGCGGCAGTTCATTACCGCGCGGCCATTGAAAGCAAGCCTGATTACCGCCCCCCTCATTTCCACCTCGGCAGAATCCTCGTTCACCAGGGGCGGCTCGATGAAGCGATCAGCCATTTTCAGCGCACAATCGCGCCGGAAGACGAAGACACCCCGCGTTATCTGTATGCGCTGGCGGCGGCATACGCGCGCGCCGGTGATCGTTCCAACGGGTTGCGTTACGCGCGCGAGGCGCGGGATAAGGCCGCGGCGAGGGGGCAGAAAGAACTGCTGGCATCAATCGAGCGCGATCTGCGAGTGCTGGAGCAGGCGAAATGAGAAAGTTCGGGGTACCGGCTTCAGCCGGGTTTTCTCACTTACGCAAAGCCCGGCTGAAGCCGGTACTCCGAACTTTTATCCTTTTCTTCACGCTCATCCCTTCTGCCTCAACGCAACCGCCACTCTTCCGCGAAGCGGCGGCTGAAACGGGGCTCAATTTTCATCACTTCACCGGGGCGACGGGCGAATACTTTCTGCCCGAGATTATGGGCGCGGGCGTCGCCCTGTTCGATTACGACGGCGACGGCGATCTGGACGTGTATTTGATTCAGGGGGCGATGCTCGATGAAAGGAAGAAACTGACGGAAGCGAAATTCCCTCCGCCGGCAGGATGGAAGCCGGGCAATCGGTTATTCCGCAATGAACTGATTCCGTCAGGGAAGCTGCGTTTTACTGACGTGACTGAAAAGTCCGGTCTGGGACACGTCGGTTACGGGATGGGCGTGGCGACCGGCGATTACGACAACGACGGCGATGTTGATTTGTACGTGACCTGCTTCGGCTCGAATGTGCTTTACCGCAACAACGGCGACGGCACGTTCACGGATGTGACGCGCGAGGCCGGAGTGGATGACCCGCGCTGGAGTACGAGCGCGGCGTTCATTGATTATGACCGCGACGGCGACCTTGATTTGTTCGTCTGCAATTACACCGACTTCACGACCGGCGGCAACAAGCGTTGTTTCACTCCGGCCGGGGAGCCCGATTACTGCGCCCCGGCCGCTTACCATCCCGTTCCCGCCCGGCTCTTTCGCAATGACGGCAACGGCAGGTTTACAGATGTGGCTGGGGCCTCACACATCGGCTCGGCTTTCGGGCCGGGACTGGGAGTGACGTGCGCGGATTTCAACGGCGACGGGCTGATTGATATTTATGTTGCCAACGACGGCGCGGCGAATCTGCTGTGGATCAACAAGGGCAACGGCACGTTTGAAGAGAACGGGCTGATCGCGGGCGCGGCTTACAGCGCGGACGGCGTGGCGCGCGCCGGGATGGGCGTGACCGCCGGAGATTTTGACAATGACGGCGACGAGGATCTGCTCGTCACCAACCTGACCAGACAGGGCAACACGCTCTATCGCAACGACGGCAAGGGGATCTTTTACGACGCCTCAATGGAATTCGATCTGGCACAGCCGAGCTTTCTTTCGACGGGGTTCGGCGTGGCGTGGTTTGATTATGACAACGACGGCTGGCTGGATTTATTTGCGGCCAACGGCGCGGTCACGCTGCTGCCGGCGCTGCGCGGTCAGCCTTATCCCTTTCATCAGAAAAACCAGCTCTTTCACAACGAGGCGGGCAAAAGTTTCCGTGAGGTTTCTGTCGCCGCCGGCCCTGCATTGCAGCTTTCCGAAGTCAGTCGCGCGGCGGCTTTCGGTGACATAGACAATGACGGCGACATTGACATCGTCGTGACCAATAACAACGGCCCGGCGCGCCTGCTGCTCAACCAGGCGGCTCAGCGCAATCACTGGTTGCAGGTGAAGCTGTGGGGGGTGAAAGACAATCGTGACGGCATTGGCGCGCGCGTCGGCGTGATCAGAAAAGGTCAGCCGACGCTCTGGCGGCGGGTTCACACCGACGGCAGCTACCTGAGCGCCAGCGACGCCCGCGTTCATTTCGGTCTGGGGGCCGATCCGAAGATTGACGGGGTCGCGGTGCAATGGCCGAACGGCGCGAAGGAAACGTGGGTTGATGTAAAAGCAGATTCGTTTGTCACCCTGAGGCAGGGCGCCGGCAAGCCGGTGGCAAAGTAAATCCGGTCGGATTCAATGCCTGCCGAAATGCGGGTCGCTGCGCAACTGGTGCATCTCGCGAAAGACGGCTACCGCGTCAATCGGCGCGTCGAACGGCTTGCCGCAGAATTCGCGGTAAGCGCGCTCGACGCTGAACAGCAACCGCTCGGGCTCGGTCCACCGGGCGTAAGGGCCGAGGTCAATTCTCTTCGCCGTTTCGAGTGCCGACAGCCCGGCGTCAAAACCGCCACGCGCTTCGGCGCGCACGTAAGCCAGATAGGCTTTCAACTCTCGCGGGCCTTCCAGACCGCAGAGCGGCCCGTGACCCGGCACGATCACTTCGGGGTCGAGCGCGGTGATCACATCGAGCGCGTTCATCCAGCCCTCAAAAGTCCCGTCCCAGCCGATTGGCGTGCAGAGCCGGAACAACACGTCGCCGGCAAAAACCACGCGCTGCCCGGGCAGGTGAAGGATCACGTCGCCCGACGTGTGCGCCGGTCCGACGTGGATGAGGTGGACGGGGATGCCGTCGAGATTGAGTTCGAGCCGTTCGTCAATCAGCGTGGTCGGGGGCACGGGCTCAATGTCTGAAAAATCCCACTCGGCCAGCTTGTGCGCGAGCGCGGCAATCGCCGGGTCGTCGCTGCCGATGGCGTTGCGCAGCATCTGCAACACCTGCGGCTGCTCGCGGTCGAAGTTCGCGGCACAGTTCCGGTGACCGATGATTTCGGCCTCGGGGAAAAGCTGGTTGCCCCAGCAGTGATCGCCGTTGTGGTGCGTGTTGACTAATCGGCGGGCCGGCGCTTTCCACACGCGCGAGTAATTTTCAATCAGCTCCCGCGTGTGCGGCAGGTCCCAGAAGGTGTCCACGACCAGACCGCCGCCGCGGTTGATCAGGCCGGAGTTGCTCCAGCCCAGGCCATGATCCGGCTGGAGACAGGCATAAACGTCACTGGCAATTTCCTGAAGTTGCATCGGCTGTTTCTCAGGCCATGATCCCGCGCGCGTCTTTCCAGCGCCCGCGCGTGAAGTCGGGGAATTTCACCGGCGCGCTGCCCTGCTCGACTGACATTGCGCTCAAGGGGAATGGCACGCTCCACGCGGCGGCATCGTAGACATCCATATCGGGGACGAGGCCTTCGCGCATGCACTGGATCAGGCGCCAGACCATGATGTAATCCATGCCGCCGTGTCCGCCCTTTTTGCGCGCCAGTTCACCAACGTCCTTCCACAACGAGTGTTCGTACCTCTCTTTGAACTTGTCCAAGGCGACGAACTGCTCTTCACCGCCCTGCCCGTCGAAGAAAATGCGCGCCGGGTAGTCGCGGAAAATGCCCTTCGTCCCCTGAATCTGATTGATGCGGTCATACGGGCGCGGCGTCGAGACGTTGTGCTGAAGCATGATCGTACGCCCTTTGGCGGTTCTGATCAGGCTCGTATTCACGTCGCCGCAGACGTATTTCTCCTTCCACTTCGGGCTGTCTTTCGGCACGGTCTTTTCACGGTATTCATACAGCCCGACTGAAGGCGAACTCATCGAGACGATGTAATCGAACCGGTCGCCGCGGTTGACGCCCAGGTAATTCGACACGGGGCCGAGGCCATGCGTCGGGTAAAGGTTGCCGTTCAACTTCGTGTGCCAGTTGCGCCGCCACAACCCTTCGCTGCGGTTTTCGTTGACGATGCCGCGCAGGTCGTGGTTGTAGGCGGCCTCGCCGTGCAGCAACTCGCCGAACATCCCGGCCTTGACCATGTTCAGCACCATCATTTCGCTCCAGCCGTAGCAGCAGTTTTCCATAATCACGCAGTGGCGGCGCGTCTTTTCGGACGTGTCAACCAGCTCCCAGGATTCCTTGAGCGTCGTGATGGCGGGGACTTCAGTGCCGACGTGCTTGCCGTTGTTCATTCCGGCCACGGCCATCGGCACGTGCCATTCCCAGGGCGTCGCGATGTAAATGAAATCCACGTCATCGCGCTTGCAAAGGTTCTCGAAGTCGCGGTCGTTTTTGCTGTAAGTCGCCGGGGCCTTCTGCCCGGCCTTCTCGATCTGCCGGACGGCCTTCGCAACCTGATTCTTATCAATGTCGCAGATGGCCGTGACTTGAACGTTATCCACGGCAAGCCAGTTGCCGAGCATCCCTGAGCCCCGCGCGCCGACGCCGATGATGCCAAGGCGAACGATGTCTTTCTTCTCGAAGGGCATCCCGATGACGGAACCACCTGCCGGCGCAGGCCCGGTGAATTCGGGACTGCCGATGAAGCTTTCGGCGGGTGTGGTGGCGTTGATGCCGGTCAGCCCCAGCCCCGCCCCGGCAATTGTGGCTGATTTGAGTAAATCCCTGCGCGATACCTTTGAATCTTTCCGGGTCATGGTCTGGCCTCCGTTTGTATTAACGATAGCGATCCTGATTAATGGTTGATGCCATCTGCTCCGCTGGATGTGCCGAGTATAGAATCAGAGTGATTATGAATAAAGCTTCCGGGAACTCTTCCGAAACAAAGCAGCGCAGGCCCCTGCTCGAAGTGATCGCCTGTTCAGTTGCCGATGCGATTGCCGCCGAAGCAGGCGGGGCAGATCGGCTGGAAATCATCTCGCACTTTGAAGTCGGGGGGCTGACGCCGCCGCTCGAACTGGTGCGCGAGATTACCGCCGCGGTGCGGATACCGGTGCGCGTGATGCTGCGCGAAAGCGAGAACTTTCAGGTTGATGATGACGCCGAGCGGCGGCGGTTGTGGGAACTCGCCGCTGAGATGGACGCCTTGCGAACGGACGGGATCGTCTGCGGTTTTCTGCGCGATGGAGGGATTGATCACGGACTGCTCGCGCGCGTGCTGGCCTGCGCGCCGCACACAAAGGCCACCTTCCACCGCGCCTTTGAAGAATTGCGTGATCCGATTGCCGCCATCAGTCAGCTCAAAAAATACCCGCAGGCAGACCGCATTCTGACCAGCGGCGGTTCAGGAAACCTCCGGCAGAAAGTTGATTGTCTGGACCGTTGCGCGCGCGCGGCAGGGCCGGAAATCACGATTCTTGCGGGTGGCGGGATGACCGATGATTTTATTCGGGAGCTGCGCGAGAAAACCTCGATTCGTGAATTTCACGTCGGCACGTTCGTCCGCGTGCCTGCGGCTGCCAGTGGCGCGGTGAGCGCGGAAAGAGTTCGCGACCTGATCAACGCCTGTCTTTCCTGAATCAGTCCAGATCCTGCAGGGCGGCGGCCAGTTCGTCGCGCGAAACTGTTGCCGTCCCGACCTTGCCGACGACAATCCCGGCGGCGTGATTAGCGATGACGGCTGCTTCGCTTACCTGCGCGCCGGCGGCCAGGGCCAGCGCGAGCGTGGCGATCACGGTATCGCCCGCGCCGGTCACGTCGTAGACTTCGCGGGCCGTCGTGGGGATGTGCGTGAGCGAATCGTTTTCGCCGAGCAGCGTCATGCCATGTTCGCCACGGGTGATGATGACGTGCGGACACGCCAGCATCTCGCGAATCCGCTGCGCCGCGGCAAGGAGTGAGGCTTCGTCAGTGATTTCGATCCCGGTGGCGCGCTCGGCTTCAATCTGGTTGGGCGTGATAACCGTGACCGGCTTGTAATGCGCGAAGTTTCTGATCTTCGGGTCGAGGCAGACGGGTTTGCGGCGCGATTGCGCGGCTTCGAGAACTGTGCCGAGTACGCGCGGCGTGAGCAATCCCTTGTCGTAATCGGAAACGATGACGGCGTCGGCGGAATCCAGCGCCGAGTTGAATCCGGCGATGATGGCTTCTTCGATTTCAGCCGTGACGGGAGAGCGGTTTTCGCGGTCGGCGCGCACCATCTGCTGGCTGTGCGCGATGATGCGGGTCTTGAGCGTTGTCGGGCGCAGCGGATTGCAGACGAGACCCCGCGTGTCGGCGCCGACTTCGGTGAACTGCTGACGCAATCGAGCCCCGGCATGATCGTCACCGACGATTCCGACTGGCGCAGCCAGCGCGCCGAGCCCGATCAGGTTGGAAACCACATTGCCGGCGCCGCCCGCGTGCCACGTCTCGCGCCTGACCTCGACGACCGGGACCGGGGCTTCGGGTGAGATGCGGCGCACCTCGCCCCAGATGAATTCATCGAGCATCAGGTCGCCGAGTACGACCAGCCGGCGACCGGCGAAGTTGTCCAGAATTTCCAGGGCGCGCTGGCGGTTCATAAGCAAAAGAGATGAGCCGCCGCCCGATCCGGCAGCCGTCAGGCTGCTGCCGGAATCGGGGGCGGCTCATCTCTCAATCATCATCGGAACTTTCGACGCCGGCCTGTCGAAACGGCCGGCGATTATTTGGGCATCACGAAGCTGCCTGAACGGCCCGCCCCCGGCTTTTCTTCCGTCGGCAACTCGTCAACGCGGGACGGATCAATCCTCGTCAGGTGGGTCAGCGCCTTGGTGCCGATGTTAGTCTTGGTTGAGTCCTTCGCGATGTTGAAAAAGATGTCGGAAGCTTCCTTCGTCTGGCCCAGCGCCTCATGAGTCTGGGCGATGCCGAAATCAATCATCAGCGGCGCGACGTCGCCCGGTTTGTCCTTCAGCTTCTTATACTCGGCCAGAGCCTCATTGAATTTGCCGCTGACGCGGTAATGTTCGGCGAGCGCGAGTCTGGCCTGTGAACTGGCAACCGAGTTGCCGTCGGCCACCGCCTTGAGCGTGGCTTCGGCCTTCGGCGCGTCGAAGTAAAGCTGATGCACGGCCCCGTAATAACGCGCGAGATCGCCGTAATACGACACCGCCCTCTCGAAGGCCTCGTAAGCGGCCTTGTGTTTTTCGGCTTCCGTTTTGAAGGCTATCTGACCGCGCGTGGACGGCGGCAGCGGGTCGGCCACGACGGCGTTGTCAATTTTGAAGGCCTCGGCCAGCGCCGCGCCGGCCTTGCGTTCCTGACTTGCCATCACGGCGCGGACGATCAGAAAGCCGGCGACCAGTGCGGCGACCACGACGACCCAGGTCAGCAGCGGGCGCGAGCGGCCCTTCACCCACTCGCTCGACTTGACGTACTGCTCCATCAGCGGATCGTGCTTGAGCGTCTGTGCGGAAATTTTTCCCTTAGCCAATGTCGTAACTCCTTAAGAAATAAAATGCGGGGCGGGAATGATCGGTCAACATAGCCAGCGGCTGCGGCCCTTGTCAAGGCAAATCTCGTCGGGGCGGGCTCGTGTTGCCAGCCCGACGACGCGTCCTCTACAATCCCCGGGTATGCCCTTTCCCGAAGCTTTGCGGCTCGAACTGCCGATTTTGCAGGAACTCAAGGCGACCGGCGGACGCGATCAGCCGCGCTATCTGTATGACCGCCTGGTGCGCTATTTCCCGCAACTGACCGCGCAGGATCTGGACAAGAAATCCGAATCAGGCCGCAGCCGCTGGCACCGCGTCGTCCAGCGCGCCGCCACCCAACTGGCCGCCAACGGCGAGTTGAGGCGCGACCACTCCGTCTGGGAGATCACGCCGCGCGGGATGCGCCGCGTCGAGGCCGAAGAGTTGCAGATCACGCGGGGCGCGCCCGCTGAGGAAGCAGTTTCGCGCACGCTCACGCACGCGCAGGCGCAGCAGATGCTGGTCGAGATCGGCCTGATGCTCGGTCGCCACGCCGAGACGGAGTTCGAGCATTACGACGTCGTCTGGCGCGAGAGCGCAAACGCGCCGCGCCTGAGTCACGTCTTTGAAGTGCAGATTTCCGGCAGCGTCGACAGCGCGCTGACCAGACTCAAGCACGCTTATGACGCGCAGCGTTCGCGCCCGTTTCTGGTGATCGCGGACGAGCGCGACACGCGGTTTGCGAAGAAAAGGCTGACAGGGTCGTTTCACGAGATCTGGGGTGTAGTGACGGTGATCGGGGTGGGCGAGTTGCAGCGGTTGTATGAAGCGCTGAAGGAACAGGAGGAATTGCTCGAAAAGCTTACGGGAAGGAATTGAGCTTTCTCTTTTGCATCTTCAAAACGTAAAGCTGGGAGTGGAATGCAACGCTATGCGTTCACGCTTTGACAAAAGGGTTTATCTCAGTGAGATGAGTAAACTCATCACTAAAGCCAGGAGGAAGATGCTGACAAAACATCCGGATGTCAGGGTGTATACAATCAGTATCTGGACCGACCCTGATGCCGCTTTCAGTGCGGTTAACTTTGACACCTATGAAAATTCGGTGGAACAGGTGGAACAGGCCAACACTTTTTCAAAGGAACAGTATGACCACCTGATTGCAGAAGGTGAATACGAAGAGGCAAAACTATTTTTACCGGGTACAGGACGAAACTGCAACCCTGCTGATTTTGCTTTTCGTGAGCTGGCTGGGATGAAGCACTCTTCTTTCGACCCATTGTGGGAGGAGCGAACAAAAGGCCGCTGCTGGAATCGGCTTGAGCCTGCCTTGCTTGAAGCTGGTGAGCTGGCACTATCTGAGCTTGCAGACTTTAACTTACACAGAGATGCCGAACTGTCCGTTAACAGCAGGTATGACTGGTATGATCACACTTGGCGATTGAAGAGTTTATGACCACGCCCCTCCGCCGCCAGTATCTGGAAATCAAGCGCCGCTACCCAGGCATGATCGTGCTGTTTCAGATCGGCGACTTTTACGAAACCTTTGATGAGGACGCGCACGTGCTGGCGCGCGAACTCGGGATCGCGCTGACGCGGAAGTGGTTCGGCAAAGGCAACGTCCATCCGCTCGCGGGCGTGCCGGTGCGGTCGCTCGAAGGCCATCTGGCGAAGCTCATCAGCCGCGGGCACAAGGTCGCCGTCTGCGAACAGACCACGCCGCCGGGCAAGGGGCTGGTCGAGCGCGAAGTCACGCGGATCATCACGCCGGGGACGGTCATCGAGCCGGGGCTGCTCGAAGGGAGGGCCAATAACTACCTCGCCAGCTTTGTCGGCGGCGAGCGCGCGGCGGGGCTCGCCTTTGCCGACGTCTCGACCGGCGAGTTCGCGGCGACCGAGCTTGAAAGCGCGCAGGCGCTGGCGGAGCTTGAAAGGCTCGCCCCGGCTGAATTGATTGTTTCGCACGAGGCCAGTCCGCCAGCCGTCGAAGTGCGTTCGCTCACGCGGATCGCTGATGAGCAGGTGAAACCCAAAGCGGCGCGGCGAACACTGCTCGACCATTTCGGTGTGACCACGCTCGCGGCTTACGGCATCGAGCATCAGCCGCTGGCGACGCAGGCGGCGGGCGCGATTGTGGCTTACCTGCGCGACACGCAGCCGGACGCCTTGGCGAGTCTGGCGCGGCTCCAGAGTTACCGCACCGACAATTTCATGCGGCTCGACCCGCAGACGATCCGCAATCTGGAGATTTTTCAGGGCTGGGATTTTACGGGCGGCGCGCCGACGGGGTCGCTCGTGGCGACGATTGATCTGACCCAGACGCCGATGGGCGGGCGGTTGCTGCGGCGCTGGCTGCGTCACCCGCTGCTCGACCTGACCGAGTTGCGGGCGCGGCAGGATGCGATTGAATGGTTTCACAAGCGCGAAGCGGTGCGCGAAAAATTGCGTGAGGCGCTCGGCGCCGTACTCGATCTGGAAAGGCTGCTCGGGCGCATCCGGCGGCGGCTGGCCGTGCCAGCGGAAGTGGTGGCGCTCTCGCACAGCCTGAAATCAATCCCGCAGATTCGCGCCGCGCTCGAAAAGAACACGGGCAAGGCTGCTGACAAATCACCTGTGCCCGATGAATTCATCGCGCCGCTCGAACAGTGCGACGATCTGGTTGATTACACGGGCCGTGCCATTGCTGACCGCCCGCCTTCGGATTTCGAGCGCGGTGGGATTGTGCGCGCGGGTTTTTCGGCGGAGCTGGATGAATTGCGCGGCGTCCTCGGCGGCGGGCGCGATTTTCTGGCGAAGTTCGAGGCCCGTGAGCGCGAGCGCACCGGGATCAAATCGCTCAAGGTCGGTTACAACAAGGTCTTCGGTTATTACATTGAGATCACGAAGACGAACCTGCGGCTGGCGCCGAGCGATTACATCCGCAAGCAGACGCTCACCAATGCCGAACGCTACTTCACGCTGGAACTGAAGGAACATGAGGCGCTGATCGCCAACGCGCGCGAACGCATCCTTGAGCTTGAAGTCAGTCTGTACCGTCAGGTCTGCGATGAGATCAGCCGCCACCACGAGCGCATCAGCAAAGTCGCTGCCGGGATCGCCCGGCTGGATCTGTTTTCGGCGCTGGCTGAAGGCGCGCAACGTTTCGGCTACGCGCGGCCGGAGCTTGATGACGGCGATGAACTGCTGATCGTCAAAGGCCGCCACCCGATGATCGAGCAACGGCTGGAATCGCGCCAGTTCGCTCCGAACGACACGAAGCTGTCCAATTCGGGAACGCAGATCATGCTGCTGACGGCGCCGAACATGGCTGGCAAGTCGGTTTACCTCCGGCAGGTGGCGTTGATTGTCTTACTGGCCCAGATCGGCGGTTTCGTTCCGGCAGAATCGGCGCGGGTGGGATTGATTGACCGCATCTTCACGCGCGTCGGGCTGACGGATTACACCCTGCAGGGCCATTCGAGCTTTATGGTCGAGATGATCGAGACCGCCCACATCCTGAACCACGCGACGCCGCGCAGTCTGGTGCTGCTTGATGAAGTCGGGCGCGGGACTTCGACGGCCGACGGGCTTTCGATTGCGCGCTCCGTGATCGAATACCTGCACAACCACCCGGGCGTGAGCGCGAAAACGCTGTTCGCCACGCATTACCACGAACTGACGGATTGCGCCGATTACCTGCCGCGCGTGCGAAACTTTCATCTCGCGGTGAAGGAGACGAAGGGTCGCGTGCAATACCTCCACCGCGTTGAGCCGGGCCGGGCGGAAAAGAGCTTCGGGATTCACGTGGCGCTACTGGCCGGATTGCCGAAACCGGTGATCCATCGCGCTCAGGTGCTGCTGGATGAATACGACGCCACGAATCATCACCGCAAAAACGTCGAACAACCCCGCGCGCCGGAGGGGCAGCAACAATCGCCGGAATCATCGCTGCTCTCTGACCTGCTGATGGAGCTTGATATCAATGCGCTCAGCCCGGTTGAAGCGCTGACCAGACTTTACGAGCTTCAGCAGCGCGCGAAAGAGATGCGCGGGAAAAACCGGTGAGTCGCTGGTTCAATACGGCGGCTTCAACTGCTCTGACGAAATATCTCCGTGCTGGCAGATCACACTCAGTTTTTTGCGAGGTGCGCCTTATAATTCGCGGCGCGCCTATTTTAATTCAGGCGGCATTTGCCGGCGAATCCGGGCGAATGCAATAATGCGTATCCTGCATCTGAAGCGGGTGCCGAGAACCTTCATCAAACCTCAGACGTATCGTTCTTGTAAATCACTCAACCTGAAACCCTGTTGCAGAAGGAGAATAACAGAAATGAGCAAAGCACAAATGAAGCTGGCCGGGCTGATGCTCGCCTGCCTGCTGATCTTCGGACTGGCCGGTTCGGCGATGGCGCAAAGCAGCATGCATCCGGTCGAAGGGAAATATGATGTCAGCGCCACCGGCGACGCCATCGGCACAATTACTTTTCAAATGGTGATCAAACGCGAAGGCGACAAATGGGCCGCGCAGATCATGAATTCCCCCCAGCCGCTCACGGTCAGCAAAGTGACTGTCGGCGATGACAACAAGCTGAGCCTGACGGCCGATTCCGGCGGGACGGAAGTGGTGCTGACCGCCAGTTACGATAACGGCAAGATCACCGGCAAATGGACGGCTGGCGATGCGACCGGAACCTGGACGGCGACGAAACAGGTTGCCGCGGCTGCACCCTCGTCCGCTTCCGGCGCCCCCACTGCTGCCGGCAGTCTTGAAGGGACTTACGCCGCCGAGATCATCGCGGACGGTCAGGGCACGCTGAATTTCACGCTCGTCGTCAAAAAGGAAGGCGACAAACTCGTGACGGAAGTCAAAGACGGCGGGGACATCAACATCGTGGGCATTGATGTCAAAGAAGACGCGGTCACGCTGAATGCGACCTTCCAGGGCAACCCTTTCACCCTCCCCGGCAAGCGCAACGGCACCGGCATGGGCGGCAAGTGGGAAGCCGGCGGATTCTCCGGCACCTGGTCGGCGAAGAAGAAATAGTCGGATTTGAGATTGAAGATTGCAGATGCAGGCCAGAGGTCAATCCGCAATCTTCAATCCCGAAATCTGCAATCAGGCGAGCCAGTCCCGGGGCTGGAAGTAAGTCCACGCTTCAGCCTCGGGCGTCCCCGGCTCAGGTTTGTAATCGTATTTCCACCCGGCCAGCGACGGCAGCGACATCAGGATTGATTCCGTCCTCCCACGCGTCTCCAGCCCGAAGGTCGTCCCGCGGTCATAGACCAGATTGAATTCCACGTAGCGCCCGCGCCTGATCAACTGGAATTCGCGTTCGCGTTCGCTGTATGGCTTGTCACGCTGCCGCCCGAGGATGGGCAGGTAAGCGGGCAGAAAAGCCTCACCAGCGTCGCGGACGAAGGCGAAAATCCGCTCCAAGTCGCCCGTCAGATGGTCAAAAAAGATCCCGCCGACGCCGCGCATTTCATTTCTGTGTCTGATGTAAAAATATTCGTCGCACCACTTCTTGAAATGTGTATAATCCGCCACGTCGTGACGGTCGCAGGCTTCCTTGAGCGTGCGATGGAAGTGGACGACATCCTCCGGATCAGGATAGTAAGGCGTCAGATCGGAGCCTCCGCCGAACCACCCCGTAGCGCCCCTCTCCAGGAAACGAAAATTCGCATGCACGGTCGGCACGTAAGGGTTGTGCGGGTGCAGCACCAGTGACACTCCGGTCGCGAAAAACTTCTTCCCATCGCCCGGGCCGACTCTGTCGGCGAACGCTTCGGGCAATTCGCCCTCGACGGACGAGAAGTTCACTCCGGCCTTCTCAAATACGGCGCCCTCTTCCAGCACGCGGGTGCGCCCGCCGCCGCCGCCTTCGCGCTGCCACAGGTCTTCACGGAACCGCGCGCGACCGTCTGCTTCTTCGAGCGCGCGACAGATTTTGTCCTGGAGTCCGGCGAAGAATTCCCCGGCTCTGGTTTTCAAGTTGCTGGCCTCGTTGACTGACTGGTTCATCGTAGTTGCCCCTCCGGTTCATTGACAGCCGACGCCCCATTTCAACACACGAATATCAGCAGGGCCAAATAACCCTGCCACATTCGGAGAGCAATATAACTTTTGTCCTGCCCGTGTTCCTGCCCCGCCCTGAAATATTGACCACTCATCAGGAAGGTTTGCCGCTATGCCACTCGTGGGAATGATTCTTTGTACGTTGTTTCTGATCGCCGTCTGGCGCATCAACGTCACCGATGATAACGCCGGGGCTGACGAAAAGATCAGACAATAAAGCCAACCCTTCCGTGCCGATCCCTGCCCTCACGGGGGAGTCACGCTGATTGCCTGCCCGCGTCCGCATCCGCTACCATTGCGGCGCCATGAACAGCGAAACAATCAAGGATTCAGCAGCAGAGCGCCCGCCCTGCGGCGACCCTGCCATTCGTGTCGAGATGCTGCCGCGCGACGCCAACAAGCACGGCACGATCTTCGGCGGCGCCATTCTCAGTTACCTCGATCTCGCCGGGGACATCGAAGCTCGCCGGAACGGGAGCCGAAAGTTCGTCACCGTCGCCATCCGAGGCGTCGAATTCATCGCGCCGGTCTTCGTCGGCGATCTGGTCAGCTTCTACACGCGCACCCTCAAAGTCGGCCGCACCTCTGTCACCGTCGAAATCATCGTCGAAGCCCGGCGCGACGATGTGAACGGCGAGTGCGTCCGCGTGATGGAGGCCGAGGCCGTCTACGTCGCGGTGGATGAGAACCAGCGCCCCATCCCCGTCAAAGACCAATAACGCCATGCGCGTCTCTTATTCGGACCGCTGTCAGGTCCCACTCACCCCGACTCACCCTTTCCCGATGCCGAAGTACCGGATGACGCGCGACCGGCTGCTGGCCGAGGGCACGCTGACGCACTGGCATTTGATCGAGCCGGGGCTGGTTTCGGACGAAGACCTGCTGCTGGTTCACGAGCCGGCTTACTGGCGGCGCTGCGCGACCGGCCAACTGACGGCGGCAGAAGTGCGACGGATCGGATTCCCCTGGTCGGAAGCTCTGGTCAGGCGAGCGCGGGTGGCGGTGCAGGGGACGACCATTGCCGCGCGGAATGCGTTGCGCGACGGCGTGGCATCGAACCTGGCCGGGGGCACGCACCACGCTTTCCCCGATCATGGCGAAGGTTACTGCATCCTCAACGACATCGCGATTGCGGTGCGCGTGCTGCAGCGTGACGGCCTCGCGCGCCGCGTGGCGGTGATTGACTGTGACGTGCATCAGGGCAACGGCACCGCGGCGATTTTCAGTGGCGATGCGGATGTTTTCACTTTTTCGATTCACGGCGAGAAAAACTTCCCCCTGCGAAAGGAACGAAGCCGGCTCGATGTGAACCTGCCGGACGGCACCGGTGACCGGGAGTATCTGAAGGCGCTCGGGGAACACGTCCCCGGGATTCTTGAAGAGTTCCTGCCCGACATAGTGTTTTATCAGGCGGGCGTTGATCCACACGAGCGCGACCGCTTGGGCAAGCTGAGACTGACGCTGGGAGGGTTAAGGCAGCGCGACGAGTTTGTGATCGGCGCCTGTCGCCGGGCGGGCGTGCCGGTCGTGACGACGATGGGCGGGGGGTACGGCAAGGACATCAGTGAGACGGTGGAAGGCCATTGCAACACGGTGCGCGTCGCGATCAGCTTTGCCTGACAGGATCTCAACTCAGTCGGGCCTGCAGGCGGCGGAAGTTTTTGAGGGCTTCCGTGTAATTGTGATTCATCTCATACGCCGCCTTGTAGTGGTTCATGGCGCGGATCAGGTCATTCAGCTTTTCGTAAATCCGCCCGAGGTTGAAGTACGGGTAAAAATAACATTCGTATCGCTTCGCCCTGAGCGCGCGTTTGAGCCACGGGATCGCACCGTAATAATCGCCCTGCTGGATCAGGTAAGCGCCGATGTCGTTGTAGGGGTTGCCGAACTCGGGGTCAACGGCTATCGCCCTGTGGCAATCCTCAATCGCCTCATCCAGCCTGTCCTGATAACTCATTGCCCAGCCCCGGTAAGTGTAAGCTTCCGCCGTCGGACAGATTTCGATTGAGCGGGTGTAAAGTTCGATGGCCTCATCAATCTCGCCGCGCACCTGCGCCTCATAAGCGCGCCGCCACCAGCTGGTCGCCTCTTCCTTCAACTCGTCGTCAGAGTAAGCGTCGTGAAATATGTCGTCAGACATAGCGGGCCGGGAATGTTGAGTGATGCTATTTCACGTTCGGGTTGGGTGACATTACGACCAGCAGCGTCAGGCGCCCGTCGCCGGTGTTGCGGACCCCGTGCGGCTCACCGGACGGGGCGAGGACGATCTGACGGTCGCCGAGTTCACTCTCTTCATCGCCGACCAGAAACGTGCCGCGCCCTTCCAGCACGTAATAAATCTTGTCCGCCCCGACGTGCGCATGCGGCTTCTGCTCCTGGCCGGGTTCGAGGCAGTAAACGTCGCAGAAGAAATTCGGCGTCTCGAAAAGATTGATCTTCTGCATTTTCTCGGGCGCGAAGCGCGCCTCGGCGAAAACGTCTTTGGCATTCATCACTGCAAAGTCTCACTTTCACTGATCGGAATCGCGTTCGGCACGGGCGAGGCGTGGTGATGGATCATCAACCACTCATCGCCCTCGCGGCGAAAGAGGTTGGTGGCCGTCGTCACCGCCGAGGTCGGCGTGGTGGATTCCTCGTAAAAGATCGCCAGAATTTCCGTGCAGCTGACCCACGCCAGATCGCCCTCGATCCTGACGGACACGTCAGTGGCCATCGCGCGCATCCCGCGGGAGTTCTGAAAAATCCCTTCCCAGCTTTCCCGTATCTCGTCCCAGCCGGTCAGCAATTCCCAGCCCGGATGCACGCATTTGACCCAGTCTTCATGCACCCAGAGCGCTTCCATCGCCGCCAGGTCGGATTCTTCCAGAGCGCGATAAAAACGCTCGTTGACATCGGCGACGGCCAGTTCATCGTCGAGCGCCGTGGGCTGTGGGTTTTCCATGAATTGAACTCCCTGCCGGGGGATCGGTTATTCCGCGCGCCCATTATAGGTGTGGTCAGGAAGGGCGACAACTCCGGCCAGGGGCGCCCCCGGAAACAGCTGCGGGTGGTCGAAAAGAGCTTTTGACTCTCTCTGACCACCCGCGACTGTGCTTCTTCGGTTGGGGTAACTCGTTTGCTGGAGTGAAGGGAGCTAACTCGCCTTCCCGCGCTTCACTCCGGGGAAAATTCTGATGTTGCCGGCGACTGACTTCCCGGTAGTTGCCTGAGCAGGCAATCCATCCTGCTGCAAACGTCGGTCGGCGGCCTGGATCAGTTCAGGCAGGGTGCGTCCGTCTTCGCCGTAAGTTGCGTGTCCCAGACTCATGCTGATGCTGATCTTGTGCGCCGAATCGGTCTCGAATTTCCAGCCCGCGAGGGCCGCTTTGATGCGGGCCTTGAGGTCATCAATCAGGCCCGGCGTCAGGCGGTGCAGCAGGATGACGAATTTATCGCCGGCGAAGCGCACAAAAGTATCGCCGCGCCTGATCTCCGCCGAGAGTAGTCTCGTGACGGCACACAACAGCCGGTCGCCCGCCGCGTGGCCATGTTCGTCGTTGAAACGCTTGAAATGATCAACGTCGAGCGCCAGCAGCACGAGCGGGTAACTGTAGCGCTCGGCGCGGTGGACTTCCTGGGAGAAGGTGATTTCGAGCGAGCGGAGGTTGGGCAGCCCGGTCAGCGGGTCGGTGACGGCGGACTCGTCGGATCGCGCCCGGCCAAGGGCCTTGTAAACGGCGTCGCTGAGCGTGGCCGAGACCGTCTCGAGCAGGCGAATGTGATCGAGCGTGTACTGATCAGCGCCGAGCGAATAAAGCGTCAGTACGCCGATCAGCTCCTCGCCCCGGAGCAGCGGGCACGAAATGACGTTCTGATACTGCTCCGGGACGTTGACGCCCAGGCCCAGGAAGTCGAGACCCGGGTCGGTATTCGAGAAGATCCGGCGCTGCGCCAGCACGAAGCCAGTCACGCCTTCGCCCTGAGCGATGCGCCTGCCTTTAATCAGGTCGGCATTCCTCCCGGCGACGTAGTGTGCCACGGCGCTCAGGTCGGCAGGCTGATTGACGAACAGCGCGCAGGTATCGAACGGGATGATCTGCCCCAGCTTTTCGCGGCACCCTTCGACCATCTGATCGAGGTCGAGGGATCTGCTGATGCTGCGCACCAGTTCGTAGAGTGCCGTGCCTTCGGTCTGCGCCGACCGGATCTGGTCAAGGTAATCGGTGGATGATTTCGCGGCGACGGGTTCGGCGGCGTAACCGGCCGCCGGGGCCGCCGTGTTGCCGCGCAGGTACTTCTCGCGCACCGCCGAATCGGTCCAGTCAATCTTGCTCTGCTGCGCCTGCGCGACGGCCTCGGTGGCCAGCACCCCGGCGATCTCCGCCTCGAATTTCGGCAGGTATTCGATGAAGGTATTCACCACTCCGGGGTCGAACTGCGTCGCGCTCCCTTCGAGCAGCATGTTGATGGCCTGCTCGCGGGTCAGGCCGCGCCGGTAGGGGCGATCCTCGCGCACGGCGTCGAAGCAATCCACGACCGTCAGGATGCGCGCCATCATCGGGATCTCATCGCCCTTGAGCGCGTCCGGGTACCCTTTGCCATCCCACCGCTCGTGGTGCGAGCGCACGATGGGCACGACCGGGTAAGGGAAGTTGACGCGGCCCAGAATTTCCGCGCCGACAATCGTGTGAATCTTCATCTTCTCGAACTCGCCGGGGGTGAGGCGCCCGGGCTTGTTGAGAATATGATCAGGCACGGCCAGCTTGCCGATGTCGTGCAGCAGGGCGCCGACGTGCAGCGCCTGAATTTCGGCCTCAGACAGGCCGAAGATGCGCGCCAGCCCCTGGGCGTAAATCTGGACGCGCCGAACGTGTTCGTGCGTGGTCTGATCCTTGGCGTCAATCGCGGTCGCCAGGGCTTCAATCGTCTCCAGATGCAGCTTCGCCATCTCGGCGGCGTGGAGCTGCGAGGATTCGACTTTTTCAAGGTTGATTTTGTAGATTAGCCAGGTCAGCCCGGCGATGGGGATGACGAGCAGAAAGGCGTAAACACTGATGACCCCGGTCAGGCGGAACACTATCCCGGCGGCAGCGGCGCTCGAAAAGTAGGTGATCGCCGCCCACTTGTAATGTTCCTTCCAGACCGCCAGTAATGGCCTGCCCGCGCGCATTGCCGGGACCACCGCGATGAGCCCCGAATTGATCAGGTAATGTGTCGCGGCCATGACCAGCAGTTGCGGGACCAGCAATTCCAGACTGGTGCGCAGGTGATTCGCCTCACCGCCCGGGATGAGCTTCCCCAGCCAGCCGGCGCAGAAAATTGAAACCCCCATGACGGAAGCATTGAAGAGGGTAGTCGGCTTCCGGTTGCGCAGGTTGCGCGAAGAGGAATACAGCCCGTCCGCGACCGCCAGCACGACAGTCGGGGCAATCCCGTATTGCAACAGCGAGAAGAAAAGAAAGATGTCTGAAGCGGAGATGCTGCCGAGTTTCTGCGGCAGCAGTACTGAAACCCTGCTGCCCACCAGAATGGTAATCAGCGAAAGGATGAGCCAGTCCAGGCCGGGCAGATTTTTCATCGTCCCGAAGATTCCCCAGGCCAGGACCGTTCCCCCGATGATGGTGACGGTGACGCGGAATCGCGACTGATTCTGCGACTGCGTCATCGGGGGAGCTGATGTCGGGTGAATCATATTAATTCGTGCCCTGCAGGGGGTGGTTCGGTGGGGCTCCGGAGGGCCTCGCTCAACAGACAAGGGTGTTGAGTCTGGCACGTGGAAGCCCAAGCCACTCCCGTGCCAGAGACAGGCGGCCCGGTCTGCCGTCAGCCGACAGGCGTTTAGGGTCTGACAGACGGGCGAGGTGACAAAACCGGTCAGATATTCATTCAGACTGACGGGAAAAATCCGTCAGTCTGACCACTCTTCATCGGGCTGAGATGCTCCCCGGGGTTCGTGAGCGATGATGATAAAACCGGCGTATTACGGATGTTGTCACATTGTCAGAGACCAGACTGGCAAATTCTGCACGGCTATTGCAGAATGAAAGTTCAAAACCAGTCAGTCTGACGCAATTGATTTCCACGGGACAGGATTAGTCGCACTGGTCAATGAGGTGAAAGAATGCCTGAACATACTGGCTCTGGAATCGGCCAGCTTGCCCCGGACATCAACTTATCTGATCAGCACGGAAAAAAGTGGCAGCTCTCCGGCGCGCGCGGCCGAACGGTCGTCCTGTTGTTTTACCCGGCGGACGAAACCCCGGTCTGCACGAAACAGATGTGCAGCGTCCGTGACAACTGGTCCCGCTATCAGCAGACCGGCGCTGAAGTGGTCGGGATCAATACGGACTCGGTCGAAAAGCACCGCCGCTTTGCCGAGCATCACGAGCTGCCGCTCAGGCTGCTCTCGGATGCCGACGGGAGCGTCGTACGGGCTTATGAGATGAAGAACCTCTTCGGCACCAAACGCGGCGTGGTCGTGATAGATAAGGACGGTCGCGTCCGTTTCCGTAAAGTCGTGCTGCCGGTCTTCCGCCCCGCCGATGATGAGGTCATTGCCGCGATTGAGAGCTGCGGTGTCTGAATCACAAAACTCGGCCTCGACACCTCTGCGTCTGTCTGACCCAGGTCTCCATCAACTTATGTCGTCCAATCTGCCAACCCCAAAATCTGAAACGACGCCCTCGCCCGGAACGTCCGAACACCAGCCGCAGGAAGACCATCTGCGGGGCTCGGCGCAGCCGATTGAAGAGCTGATCCACGATCTGAGCGTCGAATTCACTTCGATCCTCGACCTCGATGAACTGGTCGAGCGTGTGGCCCGGCGGGTCAGGGATGTGATTGATTACCGGTTCTTCAACCTCTTCCTGGTTGACGCGGATCGCGGCGGGCTGGTGTGGAAAAAATCCATCGGCTACAAGCCGGAAGAGATGACGCGCCTCGGGTTCATCCCGTTCGAGCGCAGCATCGCCGGCGCGGCGGCCCTGGAACGCCGGACGATCATCGTCGGTGATCTGAAAGACGACTCGCGCAACCTGCCCGTCGCCACCGAGACGGATGACGAGCCGCGTTCGGAGATCGCCGTCCCGTTACTGCTCGCCCGCGAAGGCCGCGCGGTGGGCGTGCTGACGATTGAAAGCGCGGAGGCGAATTACTTCACGCCCGAACACGCGCGCATCCTGAACATTCTGGGCAATCACCTGGCGGTCGCGCTCGAACACGCGCGGATGTATGACGAACTGCGCCAGCGCAGCAGCGAGATGGAGACGCTGATCGAAATCGGGCGTGAGATCAGTTCGATTCTCGACCTCAATCACCTGCTCAGCCGCATCGCGCCGCTGCTCCGCCGCATCATTGATTACGAGTACCTGCTGGTCGGCCTGATTGATGAGGAGAACGAGGAATTCGTCTGGCACGTCGAGGAAGGTTACGGCGAACCCTGCTCCGACGAAGTCAGCCGCACCGACATGGCCCAGGGCATTGTCGGGCGCGCCGTGCGCGAACGAAAGACGATGATCGTCGGCGACGTCGCGCTCGACCCCGACTATCACACCAAGGATAAAATTCCCGGCCGGCGGCGTTCGGAAATCGCCGTCCCGCTCTGTTACGAGGATCGGATCGTCGGAGTGATCGCGCTCGAAAGCCGCCGCCGCAACGCCTTCAGCAGGTACCACGCCGGGCTGCTCGAAAACATCGCCAACCACCTGAGCATCGCGATCATCAACGCCCGCCTCTATTCCGAGCGCGTGGAGCGCGAGCGGCGGCTGGAGCGCGAAATCCTGATGGCGCGTGACGTACAGCGCGCCATGATTCCCGACGCCTGTCCGGTGCTTAAGGGATTCGAGATTGCCGCCCTGCTGGAACCCGCGCTCAACCTGAGTGGCGACTTTTATGATTATGTGAGGCTGACGGATAAACGCCTGGCGCTGATGCTCGGCGACGTGGCCGGCAAGGGCGTGCGCGCGGCGATGGGGATGGCCGCCGTCCGCAGCATCCTGCGCAACTTCGTCCGCAGCAACGCGCACCCGACGCGCGTGCTGCGAGCTTCAAACTCACGCCTGCACCGCGACCTCGGGCGCCAGCTGCTGGTTACGCTCGTCTACGGCGTGCTGGACGCCGAAACGCGCACCTTTCAATACTGCAACGCCGGTCACAACTCCCCGATTCTGGTGCGCCCGAATGGGCGGTGGAGGGCATTGAAGACGGGCGGGATGCTGCTCGGCGTTTTCGACCGGCAGCAGTACAAGAGCGAGACCCTGCACCTCGAGCGCGGCGACCTGCTTTTCTTTTACACCGACGGTCTGACCGAAGCGCACACGCCGCCGCCCGACAGAGTCGAGTTCGGCGAAAGGCGCCTGATCGAATTCCTGCTCGCCAACCGTCACCTGCGCGCTTCGGCCATCGCCGACGAGATCATCAAAAATATCAAGGCATTTTCCGAAGGCGCGCATCAGCATGACGACATGACGCTGATGGTGATCAAGGTGCTGTGAGTCAGTACGAAGTGTACGGGGAGCTGGCAGCTCCCCGCTGATTCCGAGACCTGTAGCTATCTGGCGCGGTCCGATTTGATTCAGCGGGGAGCTGGCAGCTCCCCGTACATCTTTTTCAACTCGGCGAACACAGCCTCCGGCGCGAAATCAGTGAGACTGACCACGATCGCATCCGCCGCCGTCAGTTCTTCGGCGGTGTAGCTGTTGGCGACCGCCACGCAGCGCATTCCAGCTTGGTGTGCCGCTTCAATGCCTGCAATCGAATCCTCAATGACCAGACACTCGGTCGGCTGAATCTTTCCCTGTCCGCCCCGGATTTCGTTCAACGCCGCCAGCGCCCTGACGTAGCCTTCAGGGTCAGGCTTGCAGGCGCTGACATCTTCTGAGGCAACGATGACGCTGAAGCAATCGCGAATCTCAGCGCGTATGAGTACCAGTTCAATTTCGTGCCGCAACGCCCCTGAGGCAATCGCCAGCGGGAAGCGTCCGGCCGCCCGCCGCGCGAGTTCAACCACGCCGGGGAAGAGCAGCATCCGCCCGTTGATGGCTTCGAGGTAATACCCTGCCTTGCGCTCGATCAGTCCCCCGATGTAAGCGTCATCTTCGGCTTTCGCCGCTTGCCCCTGATCAGTCAGCGCGGCAATAAAGGCCCCGCGGTCATCGTAACCCAGATACTTTTCGTGATAATCCTCATCTGTCAGCGTCAATCCCTCTTCGCCCAGCACGCGGCGGAAGAGTTCCAGATGCAGCGGTTCGTCGTCCACGATCACCCCGTTGAAATCGAAAATAATGGCTTTCAGGTCGGCGCCCATTCACATTCCTTTCCCTTCGCACTTATAATTCTGCCTTGTCACGAGTGCCGCCACATCAGGCCACAACACTGAGCGCCGGATCAAGCCGGACATGATTTTTATGCAGCTCGCCCGCGTCATCGGCAAGGTCGTCTCGACCGTCAAGAATTCCACGCTGGAAGGCCGCAAGCTGCTCGTCATTCAGACGCTCGACGGCAACCTGCGCGCGGTCGGCAGGCCGCTGGTCGCGGTTGATTCAGTCGGCGCCGGCGCGGGCGAACTCGTCTTCTGGTGCCGCGGCAAGGAAGCGAGCTTCCCGTTCGAGGGCAGCGAAGTCCCGACCGATTGCACGATTGTCGGGATCGTTGATTCCGACGCGCACGTCAGCGTCAAAAGCGAATTCAGGGGAAAGTAACCCATTCATGATTTTAGCCCGCGTCATCGGTAATGTCGTTGCCACGCAGAAAAACCAGCGCTACGGCACCGCCAGAATCATGCTCGTGCAGCCGATCAACCCCGACGGCACTCCGCGCGGCGGCACGGTACTGGCGCTCGATTCGGTGGATGCGGGCGAGGGCGATGTCGTGGTCATCGTGCAGGAGGGCTGGAGCGCTTCGACCGCCTCAACCGGCGAGCCGGGCGCGGCGATTGACAGCGCCATCGTCGGCGTCGTTGATTTCATCGAGGAAGACGACGGGGAGAAGCGGTAATGCAGCCGGTCAGCAGAGAACAGGTCAGAGAGATTGTCGCCCGCGCGCTCGAGGAGATGATGGCCGAAAACACAGCTGTCCGCGAAGCCGTTGCCGGCCTGTCAGCGCGGAGCCAGCCGGCCTCATCGCCCGCAGAGTACAGCGCCCCCTGGACGAACGAGACATACGCCGCCGCTCCGCACCCAAGCCGGCTCGAGTTCAATGTCACTGAAAGCACACTGATTCAATCCGGCGCCGACGAAATCCTTGATTTCATCGAATCAAAACTCTGCTCGATAGAAAAGAACAAGCCCTGTGACCACTGCGGGCTTTGTCGTTCGCTGGGGTTCTGAAAGAGCGCGCCCCGGCAAATCGCGCCACATCCTTATGATCACCCTCCTCGCCGCCACAGGCTTTACCGGACAACTGATCGCGCGCGCGCTGCACCGCTCGGGGCTGCCCCTGCGACTCGCCGCGCGCAGCGAAGCGAAACTGCGCGAACTGGCGGCGCAGGTAGGCGATCCGCCGATTGTCGTGGCCGACCTGATGCAACCGGAAACGCTGGGCGCAGCTTTCGATGAGACGAAAGTCCTGATCACCTGCGCCGGGCCGTTCACCGAAATGGGCGAGCCGGTGGTCGCTGAAGCCGCGCGCCGCGGAGTTCATTACCTGGACACGACGGGCGAGCAGCACTTCATCAAACTCGTCTTTGATCAATACTCACAGAAGGCGGGCGAACGCGGCGCGGCACTCGTGTCAGGCGCGGCTTTTGAGTACGCGCTCGGGGATGCCGCCGCGGTACTCGCCGGCCGGGATCTGGAAGTCTGCGACGAAATCACCGTCACCTACGACGTCGAAGGCTTCGGCACCAGTCGCGGCACGAAAAAATCAATCCTCCATGCGCTCAGCGACCCCGGTTTTCTTTACCGCGACGGAAAGCTCGTCCCGGCGCGCCCCGGCGAAGTGCGGCGTAAGGTGCAGCTGCCCGGTGGCAGGCAGCTGACTGCGTCTTCGTTTGCCGGCGGCGAAGTGATTCAGGTTCCGGCACACGTGCGGACGCGCGCCGTGACCACGCTGATGGGGATGGGCGAACTGGCCCCGGTAGTCCTGCCGCTCGGCACAGCCGTGCTTGCAGCCCTGATGAATTCGCCGTTCGGCGGAGTCATCAAGCGGCAGATTGACAGCAGCAGCTTCGGCCCGACGCCGGAAGAACGTACCCGCACGCAGTTCACCATCCTCTGTGAAGCGCGACGCGACGGCGACAGCCGGACGGTCACGGTGCAGGGCAAAGACCCTTACGGCCAGACCGCCGCCGTGGTCGTCGCTCTGGCAAAGCACCTGCTGGAGAAAGGGACGGAGAATGTCGGGGCGATTTCGCCCGCGATGGTGGCGGGTGAGCAGTTAATTGTTTCGACGACGGAGGCAGGCGGCGTCAGCTGGATAAAACAGTGAAATGAAGAGGCAGGCTGTTTTCCCGCTGCCTTGACACCTCCGATTGCCTCCTGCAAAATGGCGCTGCCTTATCAATCAGGCAGTTTTACTGGCTCTTTTATCGTCGAGTAGAGGAGCGGCCTTCAGAAGTAACCCGTTCGAGAGCGTGGAGGCTCCGTGACAACGGGCGAAAGGGGCAGGCCGCCGAAGCTGGCGTGAGGCTTCATCGTCGCGCCGGCTGGTCGTCAGGGCTGAATCCCTGAGACTGTCACCGGTTGCGGTGGAGTGCTACGCCGATACCTTGATTCCCCGGACTGCCGCCAGCTCACAAACAGGCTGGTGTGTAACCGAAACAAGGGTTAGCGTGGGGTTACTGCGCTAACCCTTTTTTCATTTTTATTTTCGGGCAGTCAGCTCTCAGCCGCCAGCTTTGAGGCTCTGGCTGAAAGCTGACGGCTGAGAGCAGATCGCTTAACTTAACTATGATTGTCATGAAATTCGGCGGCACGTCGGTTGAAGACGCGACCGCGATTCGCCGCCTCGTCAGCATTGTCCGTCGCCAGCTTGACCAGCGCCCCATCGTCGTCGTTTCGGCGATGGGCAAAACCACCAACGGGTTGCTCGAATGCGTGAGGCTCGCGGCGGAAGGGAAGTTCGAAGAAGCAAACGCAAAGCTCGACGCGATTGCCGCCCACCATTTCAAAGCCGTGGACGAACTGGCACTGCCCGGTGAGCGCCCGTCGTTGCGCGCCGCGCTCGAAACGCGATTCGCCGAAGCGCGGGCGACACTCTCAAACACCTCGCTCACGGCCAAAGTCACGCCAGAAGCCGCCGACGCCATCTCCGCGAACGGCGAGTTGATGTCATCGCAGATCGTCGCCGCCGCGCTGCGCGCCGCAGGCGTCAAAGGCGTGTGGGTTGATGTCCGCCAGATGATGCGCACGAATGACGATTTCAGCCGCGCCTCGGTGCAGTTTGAAATCGCCAACCCGCTGCTCAGGGCCGGATTTGAAAAAGCCCTGGTCGATGGCGGAGTGCCGGTCACCCAGGGCTTCATCGGTTCGACTGCCGAAGGCGCGACGACGACCATCGGGCGCGGCGGGTCGGATTATTCGGCGGCGATCATCGGCGCCGCGCTCGATGCCCGGGACATTCAGATCTGGACTGACGTGGACGGCATTATGACCACCGACCCGCGCATCGTGCCGGAGGCCGTGAAGGTCAAAGTGATTTCGTTCGCCGAAGCCGCCGAGCTGGCTTACTTCGGCGCGAAGGTGCTGCACCCGGCGACGCTGCGGCCCGCGATGGCCAAAGACATTCCGGTTCACGTCTGCAATTCGCGCCGCCCGGAGGTCACTGGCACTGCCATCGTCCGCCAGGCTCCGCCGTCAAACAGCCTGATGAAGGCCATCGCCTTCAAGCGTGGCCTGACGGTCGTGAACGTGGCGTCCGACCGGATGCTGATGGCGCACGGCTTCCTCGCGCGGCTCTTTGAAGTCTTCGAGCGGCACGAGACATCGGTTGATATGATCGCGACTTCTGAGGTCAGTGTTTCAATCACGCTCGATGACACGCGCAACCTCGCGGCCATCACGAGAGACTTGGATGAACTGGGTGACGTGACGGTTGATCGTGACAGGGCGATCATATGTCTGGTGGGTGAGCGCCTGAAAGTCACGCCGGGTCTGGCCGCGCGCATCTTTTCGAGCATTGACCGGATCAACGTCTCGATGATTTCGCACGGCGCGTCGGCGATCAACGTCAGCTTCGTCATCGCCGACGATCAGGTCGAGGAGGCCGTGACCGCGCTGCACCGCGAATTTTTCAGCGAGCTTGATGAAGACACTTTTGAAATTACTGCGACGGCTCAGGCAGCGGTTTAGCCTGCCTGATGATGGAAGGTGCCCTGTGGCCGCAGAGGAGATTCACAAGCACACGAAGAACGCCCCCGGCAGGTATTATGTTGTGTGGGAGCATTGTCTTGATCATGGCATCTGTGCGCATCTGGCTTCAGGTAATTTCAGGGTGGACGACGAACTTCCCGCTGCTTATGTGTACAAACAACCGTCCACGCCTGAGGAAGAAGAGGAGTGCAGACAAGCTATGGATGGTTGCCCGATGGCAGCGATCAGAGACGATGGGGACAAAGTATTCGTGCCACTTTTGAAGGATACCAACCCGAATGTTGAGGGATCATGAAGATCGCAATCGTCGGTTACGGTAAGATGGGACATATGATCGAGCAGACCGCGGTTGCGCGCGGCCACGAGGTCATCGCCCACTTCGACATTGATGACAACATGCGCGGCGAAGGACTCACACAGGAAAGTCTCGCGGGAATGGACGTGGCCATAGAATTTTCCGCGCCTGAAGCCACGGTTGATAATCTTCGCCGCCTGATTGAACTGAACGTGCCAACAGTCGTGGGCACGACCGGGTGGTACGAGCATCTAGACGAAATCAAAGCTCTGGCGGTGAAACACGAGGCCGCGCTCGTGTACGGGGCCAATTTTTCAGTCGGCATGAACCTGTTCTTCAAGGTCGCGCAGTACGCGGCGCAGCTGTACGCGCGCTTCGCGGAATACGACCCGTTTCTGGTCGAGCATCATCACAAGTTCAAGAAGGATGCCCCGTCGGGGACGGCGCTCGTGATCGAAAAGCTGATGCGCGAGAGTTACGGCGAACGGATGCCACACAGCCTGAGCATCCGCGCCGGCTACGCGCCCGGCACGCACGAAGTCGGGTTTGATTCCGAGGCCGATACAGTTATGCTGACACACACGGCGCGCAGCCGTCAGGGCTTCGCCCTCGGCGCGATTATTGCCGCGGAAAAGATTGTCGGGCGGCGCGGAGTTTATGAATTTTCGCAGTTGCTTTTTGAGCAGGAGTGAACTGATCTGCAATCGAGGGAGGAGCTATGACTGACCTGAACAGGCTGCACGGATGCGGGACGGCGATTGTCACGCCGTTCACTCTGAACGAAGAGGTTGACACGAACGCCCTGCGGCGGCTCGTCGAATATCAGATTGAAGGCGGCGTGGATTTCATCGTAGCCTGCGGGACCACGGGCGAAAGCGTCACGCTGTCGGACGACGAGCAGCTGCGGGTGATTGACTGCATCATCAAGGCCGCCGACGGGCGCGTGCCGGTGGTCGCCGGGGCGGGCGGGTACAACACCCGTGAAGTGATCGAGAAAGTACACCGCTACGCCAGCTTCGGCGCGGACGCGATCCTCTCGGTCACGCCCTATTACAACAAGCCCACTCAGGAGGGCTTGTATCAGCACTACCGCGCCATCGCCCTGGCCAGCGAAATCCCGGTCATTCTTTACAGCGTGCAGGGGCGCACCGGGGTCAATCTGGAACCGGCAACCGTGGCACGGCTGACCGAGTTCGACAAGATCATCGGCATCAAGGAGGCATCGGGCAACTTCACTCAGATCGCCGAGATCGCTTCACTCACGGGCAGTTCATTCAAAATCTTCGCGGGCGATGACAGCATGGTGCTGCCGGTCTGCGCGCTCGGCGGCGTGGGCGTGATTTCGGTTACGTCGAACCTGCTGCCCAGGCGGATGAGCGAGCTGACGCACCTGTGCGAAGCCGGACGCTTTGCGGAAGCCCGCCGGCTCTACCTCGAACTGATGCCGGTCTTCAAGGCGACCTTCATCGAAAGCAACCCGATCCCGATCAAGGCGGCGATGGCGATGGTGGGATTGATCGAGGAAGTTTACCGCCTGCCGCTCGTGCCGATGAGCGAGGCGAACCGGAAGAAGCTGCAACAGGTCATGGCGCAGGCCGGAGTCGCCGCCGAAACCGTGCTGCACACCGCCAGCTGAAAACAAGCATCCACGAAGGCGCACGGAAGAACACGAAGAAAACAATGCCCCCTTCTTCGTGTTCCTGCGCGTGCCCTCGTGGATTTCCTTTCTATGTCTGCAAATCTCGAATCACAGATCGAATCACTTTTCACCTTCCGCGTTTCAGAACTGACCGGCGACAAAAAACGAGAAGCGCTGACCGTCTTCGATGAATTCAAGCGGGCACTCAATCGCGGCGAAGTGCGCGCGGCCAGCCGCCAGCCGGACGAACGCTGGGTAGTCCACCAGTGGGTCAAGCGTGGCATCCTGCTCGGCTTTCGCTTGGGCGGGCTGGTTGACTACTCGATCAATGATGATTTTCGTTTTTTCGACAAGGACACTTATCCCCTCAAAAGGCTTGGCATCAATGACGGCGTGCGCGTGGTGCCGGGCGGGTCATCAGTGCGCGACGGTGCGCACCTCGGCACAGGCGTGACGATCATGCCGCCGGCTTACATCAACGTCGGCGCTTATGTTGATGACGGCACGATGGTGGATTCACACGCACTCGTTGGCAGCTGCGCGCAGGTCGGGAAACGCTGCCACATCAGCGCCGCCGCGCAGATCGGCGGGGTGCTTGAGCCGGTCGGCGCGATGCCCGTGATCATCGAAGACGAGGTGCTGGTCGGCGGCAACTGCGGAGTGTACGAAGGCGCAATCGTGCGCGAAGGCGCAATCCTCGCTTCGGGTGTGATCCTGACCGGCGGGACTCCGGTTTACGATGCGGTGCGCGGTGAAGTGTATCGGCGCAGTGAAGACGGGCCGCTGGAGATTCCGGCGGGCGCAGTTGTCGTCGCCGGTTCACGCGCGATCAACGTCGGCCCGGCGAAAGACTGGGGCCTGTCGGTTTACACGCCGATCATCGTCAAGTATCGCGACGAGAAGACAGAAGCGTCGGTGAAGCTGGAGGATTTTCTGAGATAGTGTATTGGGAGAAGGTATTGTCATGATCATTGCGGCAGTAATTTCAATTCTCCTGATGATCTTTCAAGCATCCCCTCAGACTGGCTATCCTGAAGCCGTTGAAGCCGTCCCCGATAATTGCGAGTTAACCCTTGCAGTTATACACGCAGTAAGCAAACAGGCTTCGTCGGTGAACAAGCCGGTTATCCTGATTGCCCGGCCCGGTGATGGTGAAACAGCCGGAAGGTTGCACTTTCAGAGGCTGGAAACGATGCAGATGATTATGGAATCACTTGGTGGCATAAAAGACTTCGTCAAGGCTGAGGGCGAGAGGGTGAAAGGGCAAGGTCGGGTGGAATGCTACATCGATGGAAAGCTGGCCCTGACCGTTCTGGCAGAATGTAATGAAAGATTGATCGTCGGCTGCGAAGTAACTGATGAGACCTTTGTCAGATTCAGGAAAAAGAAAGCCCGGCGAGCAAAATGTCAGTCCGGCCGGACCCGTTCAAAACATTCAGGGCAGCCACTGCTCTGATTTGTCCTTTGCTACTCCGCCCACTATAATCCGCCTCTCAATTCCGACTTTGCATTCCACACATCCGCAGCTTCGGTTATGGAAATAGTCAGATTCCTGCGCGAATTTATGTCCGTTGAGTCCACCACTTGGAACGAAGGTGCGGCATGTCGCTGGCTGCGCGATTACCTGAGCGGTGAGGGCTTTGAAGTCAGCACGCAGCAGGTCAGTGGTGACCGGTTCAATGTGCTGGCGCGGGTCGGCGATCCGCTGGTGACTTTGTCTTCGCACATTGACACCGTGCCGCCTTACATCCCGCCGCGCGAAGACGAAAAAAACGTCTACGGGCGCGGCGCGTGCGACGCCAAAGGCGTGATCGCCGCGCAAGTCTTCGCCGCAAAGAAGCTGCGCGAGGAAGGGCTGAATAATATTGGGATGCTTTACGTCGTCGGCGAAGAAGATGGCAGCGATGGCGCGCGCAGGGCCAACGAACTGCCGACCCGCAGCCGCTTCCTGATCAACGGCGAGCCGACTGAAAGCCATCAGGCGATTGCGGGCAAGGGTGCGTTGCGCGTGAGCCTCGCGACGAAAGGCCGCACGGCGCATTCGGCTTACCCCGAACTGGGCGAATCGGCGATTGAAAAGCTGCTCGACATCCTGAATGACCTGCGGAAGATGGAACTGCCCGCGGACGCGAAGCTGGGCGCGACGACTTACAATATCGGCACGATCACGGGCGGACACAAGGCCAACGTCGTCCCCGATTTCGCCTCCTGCGAAATTATGTTTCGCACGGTCACGCACCCTGACGAGGTTTTTGATTCGATAGTCAAAGTCGTCGGCGCGCGCGGCGAAGTCAGGCGGGGCTTCTGGCTGGTGCCGATTCACCTGCACACGATTGACGAACTCGCGCACATCCCGACGAGCGTCGTGCGCTTCGGCACCGACATCCCATGCCTGACGAACTGGGGCGAGGCCCTGCTCTACGGGCCCGGCTCGATTCACGACGCGCACACCGAACACGAATACATTGCGAAAGCAGACCTGACCGGCGCCGTCGAGGCTTATGCCGGGATGGCGCGGACTCTGCTGAAAAGAGTCGAAAGCTGAGAGTTCTGATCTGAATGCACTGATTTCATTTTGACGGAGAGAAGATAATGCCGACTGCAAAATTTGCCGCCGAACCCGACACACCCGAATACGTGGCCTCTGACTGGCTGATTACCATCCACAACGCCTACCGCGCGATTGACTTTGCGATTGCCAAATCGCCCGACCCGGAAGCCTTCATCGAGCGGCTGAGGGAAAGAGTCCGCCGCGATTACGAACAGAACCGCGAAGAGATGGGCTGGACCGAACGCACCCGCGACATCGCCAGCCGTGCGCTCGACATCGTGCTGGAGACGAGAAGATAGAAGGTGAACAGTGGAAAGTGGATCACCACTTACTCTTTCCACTGTTCACTTTCTGCTCTTTCATGCCGTTCGCTGGAAGAATGCAGGAGAGTCTTTGACCGACTTGAGGCGGGGGTGTTCGACGAGCGAAGTCTCAGCCGGAGCGACCATCAGGTACCCGCCTTCGCGCACGGCGCGGCTCAGGCGTTCGACCATCTGCCGCGCCGCCATGCCGTGCAGGTAGAGCAGCAGGTTCGAACACACGACCAGATCGAAACGTCCTGCGACGCCTTTCCAGAAAATGCCGTCGAGCAGGTTGACGCGGCGGAAGGCCACCAGCCGGCGGATTGACGGGATGACCGTGTAGCGCCCGTCCAGCGGCGCGTCGGGGCTGCCTCCTGAATGCTCGAAATATCTCTCGCGCAGCTTCGCGCTGACCATCCGCAGCGACGGGATCTGGTAGCGCGCCCGGCTCGCCTCAAGCAGCGCCCGGTTGCGCACGTCGGTCGCGAACACGTCCACCTGCACATTGCCGCGCGGCGGATTGACCTGATCGAAGGCGATGGCGAGCGAGAAAGCCTCTTCTCCGGTCGAGCAGGCCGCGCTCCACAAACGCAGACGATCATCCTTCAGGTAGCTGCGTGACTGAGCGGGCTGGTGTGCGGCGATGAGTTCGGGCAGGACGCGCGAGCGCAGGAAGTCGAATTGCTGCGGCTCGCGAAAGAACCAGGTTTCACCCGGCGCGGCTTCTTCGACCAGCGACAACAGTTCGCTTTGGTTCGAGGCGATGAGCCTGCAATATTCGTCAATCGGGACGTGCAGCCGCCCCGCTTTGCGCGCCACGGCGGTCGAGATCTTCCCGCGGGCCGTAGGGTTAATTGCCCAGCCGTAATGTTCGGCCAGCGCATCCTCGAGTTTTTTCAGAGCGGATACTTCTTCCACGATGAAAAATGAAAAACAGTAATGACAGAGGTGCGGATCAACGCTTTCTGCTTTTCACTCCCTGCCTCCATTTCTTCGCCATTCCCCTGACCGTCCGCCGCTTTTGCGTTCCAGACGAATGTCAGTGATCGTCATCCCGCGATCAATCGCCTTGCACATGTCGTAAAGCGTCAGCGCCGCGACTGAGACCGCCGTGAGTGCCTCCATCTCGACTCCCGTTTGCGCGACGGTTGATGCAGTGGCCGTGATCTGCGCTCCGCGCCTGTTCAGTCTGATCTGCACGTCGGCGTGCGAGAGCGCGAGTGAATGGCAGAGCGGAATCAGCTCGGCGGTGCGCTTGGCCGCCAGTATGCCGGCCAGTCGCGCCGTTTCGAGCGGGTCACCTTTCGGCGTGCTGCGCCCGCGAATGGCTTTGATCGTGGCGGGCGACATCGCCACGAACCCGCTGGCTTCGGCGGTCCGCGCGGTCGCGGCCTTTGACCCGACATCCACCATCGTGATGCGGCCTTCGGCGTCGAGGTGTGAGAGTTGTGACTGGGCTTTTCTGGTCATCGCAACAGAATTACCTCGGCCAGTTCACCGGCCTCAATGCTCTTGCGATCTTCCGGCACGACGATCAGTGCGTCGGCACGCATAAACGCGATGAGGTCGGATGAACCGCTCCACTTGAGCGGCTCGGCTTCGGCACGGCCCTGGTTGATGGCCACCCGCGCGGGCTGGTGGCTGCGACGCGGCGGAGCGCCTTTGACCTTGCGCGCCACGTAAGCCTGCACGCGCGGGAGCTGAATCTCACTCGCGCCCTGCATTTTCAACAGCACCGGCAGCGCGAAAATATGAAAGGCGACGGCGACCGAAACCGGATTGCCGGGCAGTCCAAGGATCACCGTCTCATTGAGCTTCGCAAACACGGTCGGCTTGCCCGGGTGCATCGCGACTTTCTCGACGTGAATTTCCGCGCCGAGCGCGCTCAGCACGGGTCTGACCAGATCGTAATCGCCCATCGAAACGCCGCCCGAGAGCATCACCACGTCGGATTTCGACGCGGCGTCCGCGACGGCCTGTCTGGTCGCTTCAAAATCGTCACGCACGATGCCGGCGCTCAGCACCTCCGCGCCCGCCGCAATGGCGTAACCGCCGAGCGAGTAAGTGTTCGAGTTGCGAATCTGCGACGGTCCCGGCGTCGCGGCCACGTCAACCAGCTCGCTGCCGGTCGAAAGCAGCGCGAGACGCGGGCGGCGCGAGACGCGGGCGCGCGCATAACCGAAGCTGGCCAGCACGGCGGCGACCGCCGGGGTAATGCGTTCGCCGGACGAAACCATTACTTCGCCCGCTTTCGCCTCGACGCCGCGCGGGGTGATGAACTGGCCCGGCGTGACCGGTTCTTCGATTTCAACTACGTCCTCATTCACCCGGATCACTTCGATTTTCTGCACCGCATCGGCGCCTTCCGGCACGGGCGCGCCGGTCATGATGCGCACGGCTTCGCCCGCCTCGACCGGGCGCGGGAAGCTTTGCCCGGCGGCAAGCTCGCCGACGGAACGCAATCTCGCGGGATGCTTAGTGCTTGCGTCCGTCGTATCCACCGCCCTCACTGCGTACCCGTCCATCCGCGCGCGGTTGAAAGGAGGCAGATCAGTATCGGACAGGGCATCGCGACGCAGCACGCGCCCGAGGGCGTCAGCGAGCGCGACTTCTTCCGCCGCGAGCAACGGCGTGTGATCGAGCATGAGGTCGAGCGCGTCTTCGATGCGGAGCATAACCGGAGCCACCCTGGGCTGTCTGGTCATTTCAGATCCGGATACCGATTAAGATAGAAAAGCCGCCCACCGAAAAGCGAGCGGCTTCAGGGATTGTAAAGGAAAAATGAGAGCCGATGGCGGAACCGTTTATGATCGCCCGACAGGTTCGCTTGTTTGGAATGGCGGAGCCGACGGGACTCGAACCCGCGACCTCCGACGTGACAGGCCGGCGTTCTAACCAACTGAACTACGACTCCGCATACCGAGCGAACTTGTCAACCGCCCTGCCCGTTGATTTCAAATCCCGGATTTGAAATCCCCGATTCGGTGGTAGGCACGGAGGGATTCGAACCCCCAACCTCCACCTTGTAAGGGTGGCCGTCTACCATTGACATACGTGCCTGAACCCTTCCAGAGCAGGCGCAATGGTACAGACCACCAGCAGGGCTGTCAAGCTTTGCGGGCAAATTGCCTTCAAGTATACTGGCAATCACTCCCGGAGGATCCGAACAGATCCTCATGCCAGTTATCATTCCGGCTGTCGCGATCATAACAAGGGAATTCTGTGATGTCTTTTCTGCCGCGCTCTTCACCACTCATCAGAATCTGTCCGGTAATGCTGTGCCTGCTGCTGTGCGCCGCGGTCGCCGCTCAGGAAAAGCCGGCCAGACCTGAACAGAATGGAAAGCCCCAGAAGATCGAAGAACAGGAAGGGACGCTGCGCATCAACACCGAGCTGGTTTCGATTGACGTCAACGTGACGGATCGCGCCGGGTTGAAGAACGCTCCGCTGCTGCGGGCCGAGGATTTTGCCGTTTACGAGGACGGCGTGCCGCAGCGGGTCAGCAATTTTTCCACCACCGAAGTGCCATTCAACCTGGTGCTGCTGATTGATACTTCTGGCAGCACGAGTGACGACCTGGCGCTGATTCGCCGCGCGGCGCTCCGCTTTCTTGACGAACTACGCCCGCAGGATCGCGTCGCGGTGGTGGCATTCAGCGAGCCGATCGAACTGCTCGAAGATCTGACTTCCAGCCGCGAGAAGGTCGAGCAGGCGCTCGGGCGGCTGCAGCCGGGCACAGGCAGCGCGGTTTACGACGCGGTGCTGCTCGCACTCGACGAAGTTCTCAAAAACGTTCAGGGTCGCAAGGCCGTGATCGCGCTGACTGACGGCGTGGATTCGTTCGGTCAGTCCACTTACGAGCAACTGCTGCCCGCCGTCGAGCGATCCGGCGCGGCGCTCTATTTTCTGGAGGTGGACACCGAGGCTTTCACCGAAGCCGGGATGCTGCGCGATTGCTACGACAACAGCCACTTCGAGTTTTCAGCCAAACAGTTGAAGAAGTTCTACGCCGAGACCGAATCGCCCGTTAACAAAAGGCGCATCAGATTCGACACCCACTGCATCATCCCGAAGGATGAGCGGAAGCAGATCAATCATCAGTTGTATGAATCGGCGCGGCGCGAGATGCGTGTGATGACGGACAAGACGGGCGGGCGCGTCTATCCGGTCAAAACGCTCGAACAACTGGGGCCAGCTTACGAGCGCATCGCGGCTGAATTGCGCACGCAGTATTCCATCGGCTATTACCCGACCAATGACAGGCACGACGGCACCTGGCGCAAGCTGCGTGTTGAAGTCAGACGTCAGGGCTGGGTCGCGAAGACCAGACCCGGCTATCGCGCCCCCAGGAATTGAATTCGTCAACACCGTGACAAAAAGTCACAGCCCGCCTGCTGCCTCACATACCAAATCGTGCGGCACCCTCAACCATTTCCGACCAGGCCGCGACACGGCATCATTAACTGCATCGCCCCGGAATCTTTTCGGCTGAATCTTCCAGCCGCCTAAATCCCCTGTCTCAAGCGATTTTCCCATTCCCTCCGGGGCGGAGGTTTTTCATCCATCTCTGATCCTGCTCACTCCAGACCGGAGGCACGCTCATTGCCAGTGTTGTGGTCACCAATCGCCGCCGCCACGAGGTGGAAAATAAATCGCTGAATGAAAGGTTATCAGGAGGCACACTATGTCAATCTTCAGCAAAGAGCAGCAGCAGCAGGATATGGAATCGCTGACCGTATTTCTGGTCTTCTTCAATCTCGCACTCATGGCCGCGTTTCTGATCATCAGCTTTTATCAGAATATGTGAGTGGCAGGACGGCAGGCGCGGCGACAGATTTTCAATCGCCGCCGCGCGACTGCCCTGTAGCTTCCCGGCATCCGATCAAACCTGCCACTTGTCTCACTCAATCCCCGTCCTCTAAGATGGCCTCTGATGGCCGCAATCCTTTCGCCTGATGAATTGAAGAATGAGCGCGAGCGCCTGCGCCGTGCGGGTCATATCGTTGTCTTTACCAACGGCTGCTTTGACCTGCTGCACCCCGGCCACGTCAGTTATCTGAAAGAGGCGCGTGCGCTGGGTGATGCTCTGATCGTGGCGCTTAACAGCGACCGTGCCGTGCATGAGCTGAAAGGCCCGGCGCGCCCGATTCTGAATGAACGCGAACGCGCCGAAGTGATGGCGGCGCTCGGCTGCGTGGATTATGTGACGGTCTTCGACGACGTCTCGCCGCAGGGAATCATCGCCGCGTTGCTGCCGGACATTCTGGTCAAAGGCGGCGACTGGGGCGTGGATCAGATCATTGGCCGCGAGGAGGTCGAAGCCGCGGGCGGGCGCGTGCTGAATCTGCCATTCGTGGAAGGCTGTTCGACCTCGGAAATCATCGAGCGAATCCTCGTGAGGCACCAATAGGCAAAGGCAGATAATGAGTGGCTACATTTCACTGAATAATGGGAAGAATTGGATGGTGGCAGGCTGGGCATATCGGGGGGCGCTTGACCAGATTTGCAAAGTGCTTCGGGAAAAGAACGCTGACTCTGATCTGCTTGAATTTCTGACTAGTGAGGAAAAGCTTCCGCGCACTCTCCAAGCTCTGTATCTGAGCGAATTGACTTCTGAACAGGCCCGGCTTTTCAGCGAAGCGGCTGGCATTGCTTTTGAAAGGTGTCGTGCGGAAGGGCCTGTGGGCTGGTACGACCCGTCATTCTTCCCCGCTTTTATGGAAGGATTCAGAAAGCTGGTCGAGATACTGGGTGAGGCCGGTAGTTGATATGTTTGAGGAACTATCAGGATTTTTCTGTGTCATCGAATTTTCCCAGTATTGAATCAAACGAAAACTTCCGGCGTCTGATCGCCGAAGTGAGCGCGGGCAGGCGGCTGGTGCGGCTGGCCGGGCTGGCGAGTGGCGCGAAGGCGCTGGCGATTACGGCGCTCGAGCGCTCGACGGGCCGCCGCCTCGCCGTGGTCGGGTCGCGGGCGCGCGACCTCGAAGACCTCGAATGCGACGTCCGCTTTTTTTACCGCCAGCTCAACCAACTCGCCAATACCGAATCCTGCGAAGCCGAAGTCTTCACGCTCCCTGCTTCGGAAAGCGACCCGTACAGCGGAACCTCGCCACATGCCGAAATACTCGAACGCCGCGCGCTCGCGCTCTGGCGGCTGGCTTCAGATGAGGCGGAGAATCAGAGCCGGATCATCCTGCTGTCGGCGCGCTCGCTCCTGCGCCGCTATGTCGCGCTGGAAGAGATGCGGCGCGCGGGCGTAATCCTGCGCGTGGGCGAAGAGCTGCCGCTCGATTACCTGCTTGAGCATCTGGTCGCGATTGGCTATGTGCGTTCCGACCCGGTCGGCAGCGTCGGCGAGTTCTCTTCGCGCGGCGGCATTCTCGATTTCTATTCGCCGAGCGCGACAGTTGAAGGCACGGCGCGCCCGGTGCGCGTCGAGTTTTTCGGCGACACGATTGATTCGATCCGCGAATTCGACCCTGAGACTCAGCGCTCGGTCGGTGAAATCAAAGAGAGCGTGATGGCCCCGATGCGCGATGAACGCGCGGGGGCGGGCGATTTTCGCGAATGGGCGAAGCTGGCCCGCGGGTACTGGGGCGATGAGCGTTACGCCCGTGCGCTGCGCGACCGCACGGCCTTCGCCGAAGAAGGCGAGCCGTTCCAAGGCTGGGAATACCTGATGCCGCTCGTGCGCCCGCTCGCGGCGACGGTGTTTGATTACCTGCGTGACGCGGTGCTGGTGGTTGATGAGCCGTCAGAGATCGAAAAACAGATCCGCTCTATTCTCGACGAGGCGCAGCTGGGTTACGACCGCACCCAGACGGCGGATGAGATCGCGCTCGCGCCTGACAAACTCTTCCTGACGCCGGATGAACTGCGCGAGCGAATTAGATCGGCTCAGCGCGTCGAACTGCGATTGCTCGGCAGCGCAGCGCTCGCCCTCGAAGAGGAACTGAGTACGGAAGAGATCGGCAGCGCCAGCGCGAGGAGCGCTGCCAGTGCCGCCGATGTTGCGCTGCCCGCCGCTTTTGCCCGCGCCGATGCGCCGACGCCGCTCTTCCTCTTTCCGCCTGAGCCCGGCATCACTGAAATCGAAATCCAGTCGCGCTCCGTTCGCCGCTGGCACGGAAGGGTGGCCGAGCTTGCCGCCGACCTCCGGCAGCAGACGGCTGACGGTTATCAAATCATTTTCGCCCTGCCCAGCACCGGCGTCGCCGACCGCATCCGCGAAATGCTCAACGAATACGGGGTCGCGGCAACTATGGCGGACTCTTCAGAGTCGCCGGTCACGCTCGTGATCGGTGAGCTGTCGGTCGGTTTCTCGATCCCGTCGTTGAGCGTCAGCTTTTACATTGAAAGCGACATCTTCGATGAGGCCGTTCACGCCGAGCGCCCGCGTCAGGCGAAGCGCTCACAGGCCGCCGCCTTCATCTCCGACTTCCGCGACCTGAAGATCGGCGATTACGTGGTTCACATTGACCATGGCATCGCCCAGTTTCAGGGGCTCGTCCAGCTTGAAACCGACAACGCGCAGACGCCGGGCAGCGTTTATGCGCGAATGACCGGGATCGGCAGCGTCGCCGCGACCGGCGCCAGACGCGAGTTCATGCTGCTCACTTACGCCGAGGGCACAAAACTTTATGTCCCGGTTGAGCGGCTCGATCTGGTGCAGAAATTCTCGAGCGCCGAAGGCCACACGCCGTCACTCGACAAACTCGGCGGCATCGCGTGGGCGAAGACCAAGGCGAAGGCCAAACGCGCGATGCGCGACATGGCGGAAGAACTGCTGAAGCTTTACGCCGAACGCAAACTCGTCGGCGGCTATGCCTTCAGCGGCGATTCGCCCTGGCAGCAGGAGTTCGAGGACGCCTTCCCCTACGAACTCACGCCGGATCAGGCGGGGGCCATCGAAGACAGCAAGAAAGATATGGAGCAGCCGACGCCGATGGATCGGCTGTTGTGCGGCGACGTCGGTTACGGCAAAACCGAAGTCGCCATGCGCGCCGCCTTCAAGGCCGTGATGGATGGCAAGCAGGTCGCCGTGCTGGCCCCGACGACGGTGCTGGCCTACCAGCACTACCAGACTTTCCGTTCGCGCTTCGCCGCTTTCCCGGCAAACATTGAATTACTCTCTCGCTTCCGCTCGCCGAAGGAGCAGAAGGAAGTCGTCGCCGCGGTCGAGGCCGGTTCAGTGGACATTCTCATCGGCACGCACCGCATCCTTTCCCGCGATCTGGTTTTCAAGGATCTCGGCCTCGTCATCGTTGACGAGGAGCAGCGCTTCGGCGTCGCGCACAAGGAGAGGTTGAAACAGCTCAAAAAGCGCGTGGACGTGCTGACGATGACGGCCACGCCGATCCCGCGGACGCTGAATATGTCGCTCATGGGCTTGCGCGATATGTCAATCATTGAAACGCCGCCGCGCGACCGGCTGGCGATCCAGACCAACGTCGTGGCTTTCGGCGAAAACGTCATCCGCGCCGCGATTGAACAGGAGCTGCAGCGTCAGGGTCAGGTATTTTTCGTCCACAACCGCGTCGAATCAATCACCGCCGTGGCCGAGCTGATCCAGCGCATCGTGCCGCAGGCGCGCCTCGTCGTGGCGCACGGGCAGATGGGCGAGAAGGAGATGGAGAATGCCGTGCTGGATTTTGTGGCTTATAAATACGACGTGCTGGTCGCCACGACGATCATCGAAAACGGCATAGACATTCCGCGCGCCAACACGATCATCATCAACCGCGCGGACGCTTACGGCCTGTCGCAGCTTTACCAGTTGCGCGGTCGCGTGGGCCGCTCCAACCGCCGCGCTTACGCTTACCTGCTGATCCCGTCGGATCAGGAGCTGTCGCCGATTGCGCGCCGCCGGCTGGCCGCGATCCGCGAATTCTCTGATCTGGGCGCGGGCTTCCGGATTGCGGCGCTTGACCTTGAACTGCGCGGCGCGGGCAACCTGCTCGGCGGCCAGCAGTCGGGCCACATTGACGCGATCGGTTTTGATTTGTATACCCAGATGCTCGAACACACGGTGGCTGAACTGCGCGGCGAGGAGATCGCCGATGAGACCAGCACGCAACTCAACCTCGGCGTGGACACGCGCATTCCTGATGAATACATCTTCGATATGAGCCAGCGGCTGCGGACTTACAAACGCATCGCCTCGGCGCGCTCTGACCAGGAACTCGGACGGATTCGTGATGAGGTCGCCGACCGTTACGGCCGTCTGCCGGAATCGGTCGAAAATCTGTTCGCTTATGCCGGCGTGCGGCGCTCGGCGGAGCGGCTGGGGATTGTGACGATTGACCGCGTCGGCGAGAGCTTCACGATCAAGCTGGGCGAGAAGGCGCGCGTCGAACCTGACCGGCTGCTCAGGCTGCTTGCGGAAAATCCGGCAGCGAGTTTTTCGCCTAATGGCGTTCTGAAAATCAGGATCCAGAGTGGTGCAGCCGGAGGGAAGGAGATCTTCACGGCGCTCGGGGAACTGCTCGCGCAACTGCAAAGTCCGTAACACTGCTTGCGGCCCCCTCGCCCGGCATCGTAAAATCCGCATTCGTTCCAGCCTTTCCCGGTTAGACGGAAAGACGGTGAAAATCGTTGGGTTAGCCAAAAGAGTTTCCGCGCTTGAGCGTCAAACCATCTGAAATAGCAAACCGAGCGTGAGATGTGAAAAGTAAGACGTTAAACTTCGGCCATGAGA
>DASRDU010000110.1:0-45430 GCA_035652435.1 Blastocatellia bacterium | reverse complement strand
TCTCATGGCCGAAGTTTAACGTCTTACTTTTCACATCTCACGCTCGGTTTGCTATTTCAGATGGTTTGACGCTCAAGCGCGGAAACTCTTTTGGCTAACCCAACGATTTTCACCGTCTTTCCGTCTAACCGGGAAAGGCTGTGCTCGCGCGCGAATTTCCAGCCCCGCGCGCTCCCGCCTGATGATTTTTTTTCACCTCCCCATGCCAACCAAAATTCGTAATGCGTGTCTATAGAGACGACAACACGCGAAGGGTGATTGACGGTGAGTCAGGAACACGAACTGATCGAACGCGCACGAGGAGGTGACCGGGAGGCTTTCTGCCTGCTGGCGCGGGCCTACGAACGTCGCATCTACTCCCTGGCGCTCCATTTCACCCGCGACCCGCACGACGCGGAGGATTTGTCACAGGAAGTCTGGTTGAAAGCATATCGCGCCATCAGCTCATTCCGGGGCGAGGCCAGCTTTTACACGTGGCTGCGGCAGATCGCGGTCAACACGCTGCTCAACCAGCGACGGGGTTTGTCGTTTATGTGGAACGCGGAGAAAAAAGCCATCAGGATGGGCGAGCTGGTTTCACTCGACGAACTGGGACTGACTTACGATGAACCCTCGCAGCAGGTCGAAGAGACGCTCCACCAGAAGATGATGGTTGACCAGGTGATGGAGGCGATGGGTGAACTCGGGCCGCGCGAGCGACTGATCTTCCTGCTCAAACACCGCGAGGGGATGACTTACGAGGAGATCGCGCAGGTCTGCGGCGCCTCGGCCGGCACGATCAAGAAGGCGCTCTTCCGCACGGTCAACAAACTGCGCGAACACCTGGGCGTGAGGGTCGAACGGGCGGATTACACGCGCGTCGCCGCGGGCGAGAAAAGTTAGTGAGGTATGGTCGTGAAACACGATTGCGAAATGACAAAAGAGATGCTGCTTGACCTCGTCTTCAACGAGCTGACGGGCGAATCGGAGCAGCGATTGCTGGCCGAGCTGGATGATTGTCAAAGCTGTGACGAGTATTACCAGTCGCTGCGCGCAACCCTGCGCGTCGTTGACCGTGCGACGGCGCTCGTGATGCCGGAGGAAAGCTACTGGGCCGGTTACGAGGCGAGGCTGCGCGCGCGGCTGGCCGAGCCGGTCAGGCAGAACGGCTGGCAGAAACTGACCGGCTGGTTTACGGGCTTCAGCCTGCTGCCAGGCGTCCCCGTTGTGGCTGCCGTGGCAGTGCTGGTGATTGTTGCGGTGCTGAGTTTCTGGATGATTGGCCATCGGAAGTCAGGCGATGAGGGCGTGATTGCTAGAAAGGATTTGAAATCAACACCTTCTCCATTGCCATCAGCGTCGCCGTCTGCATCGCCGCGCACTGTTAATCCGTTGCCCGTTCCTGATGAAGAAAAGCCGAAGCAGCAGTTGGTGAGGCCTTCACCTCCACGTCACCCGCAGGTTCCGAGCGTTGTGCCAAAGACCGGCCTTGATCCCGCGCCGGTGGATGACCCGCCGGCGCGGGTCGAACTGGCGATGCAGCCCGCGCGGAATCTCGACCCGGCCCGGCATTTTGAGAAGGCGCAGCTGCTGCTGCGTGCGTTCCGCAATGCGCGCTTTGATCGCAAAGATGCGGCTTTCGATCTGGCCGGCGAAAAGAAGCGGTCGAGGGGGCTGCTCTACGAAAACATCCTGCTGCGGCGCGAGGCGGCGGCGAGCGGCAACCTGCCGGTCGAAGAACTGCTGAGCCGGCTCGAACCCCTGCTGCTCGACATCGCCAACCTGCCCGACAAGCCCGCGCCGGATGACGTCCGCCCGATCAGGGAGCGGATCAATAAAAATGAGATCGTCGCCACGCTGCAGATTTATTCGGCGGGCGTAACGGAAATGGACTAATTCACAACCTGTATTTTTATGAGGACAACTATGACTGGAAACTTTCTTCAGACAATCACTGTGATCCCTGCCCTGGCGCTCGTCCTTGCCGTTTTCCCGCTCGACGGCCTCGCGCAGAATTTCGACAAGCTCAATCGCTTTATGCAGAAGGTCAGCGCCTCAGATTCGGCGATGAAGCTCATCCAGCAGGGAAGAAATCAGATTGATCAGGCACAATGGGATGAAGCCGCGCAAAGCTTCAATCGCTTTATCGCTGAATATCCGCGTCACAAGGATGTTGATGTGGCGCTCTACTGGCTCGCCTACACTTTGAAAAATCAACGGCGGTATCAGGAGACCAATCAGAAGCTGGAGCAACTGATCAGGGAGTACCCACGCTCATCCTGGATTAAGGATGCGCGGGCGTTGCAGGCCGAAATCGCACCGCAAATCGGACGTGACCCAGGCGCAGACCTCAATGCCGGCGACGAGGAGATCAAGCTGATCGCGCTGCAAAGCCTCTTTCAGTCATCCCCGGAGCGCGCCACGGCGATGGTGGCCGAAATTCTGAAGCCCGGCTCAAAGTACAGCCGGAAGATGAAGGAGAACGCCATCGCCCTGCTCGGCCAGCATCGCGGCGAACAGGTCACGCCGATCCTGATTGAACTGGCGCGCAACGAAACGGATCCGAGGATGCGCAAGACCGCGATCTTCTGGCTGGGGCAGTCAAGAGACGAATCAACGCTCGACGTGCTGAAAGACATCGCCGTCAAATCCGCCGACAAGGACATTGGCTCACAGGCCGCCTTCGCCATCTCCCAGCACCGCAGCCCGCGCGCGACCGCGCTGCTCGCCGAACTGGCGCGCACGGCAGCCTCGCCGAGCGTCCGCCATCAGGCCATCTTCGGCCTCAGTCAGCGGCACGATGAGACGGCGGTTGACGAGCTGCTGAAGCTTTTCGATACAGAGCAGGACCCCGAGAACCGCAAACAGATCTTCTTCTCGCTCTCGCAGACCAGAAACCCGAAGGCGCAGCAGAAAATCCTTGACCTCGCGCGCAGCGCGTCCGACATCAGTATTCGCAAACAGGCCATCTTCGCGCTCAGTCAGCAGCACAACGAGCAGACGACGGACCTGCTGATCCAGATGTACGATTCCGAAAAGGACGAGAAGGTCAAGGATCAGATCCTGTCCGCCTTCAGCCACCAGCACTCGAATAAGAAGATCATGCAGAAGCTGATGGACATCGCCCGGAAGGATTCGTCGCTCGAACGCCGCAAGCAGGCGATCTTCTGGCTGGGGCAGATCAAGGACCCGGAAGCGACCAGATTCCTGGAAGAGATTCTCAAGTAAATCTGCCAGGGGGGAGGGCCGCACCTCTCCCCGCAATCTTTCGCAGGATACCCGATTGAAACTGTTGTGCCTTCCCGGCAGGGATCAGCCCCCGGGCTCCCTGGATGGCACTGCTTTATCCGAAGGAGGCGACAGATTATGAAAGTCATCATTCTTTTGCTCACATTTCTTTCGGTCAATGTTGCGCCGATCCTGATTTCAAAGGGCCCTGAGAAGCCTGAAGCGAGCGCCGTGACCGCCGCGCCGCAGCGTGACCGCTTCATCCAGGTCGAGGGCGCGAACCTTCAGGCGAAACTCGACGCGGCGATCAGGCAGGCCCGGGGCTCGTCTCAGGCCGCGAAGTTCTGGACGGCGTGGAGCTTTGACGTGCGGCCCGGCGTATCCGTTGACGTTGATTATCATGGCCGGGGCGGCAGCGTGAATGTTTTTGACGGGACGAGCATCTCGTTCGACCCGCAATTCGAGACGCGCAACCTTGGCATCTTTGTGCTGCACGAGACGACAGGCAACGTCATCTCCCGCATTGAGGTCTACAACCTTGACCGCCCGCGCGAATACAGCGGCTACCCGGTCTACTGGCTCGGCAGGGCAAACAATGAAGAGAGCCTGAATTACCTGAAAGGTCAGGTCGAAGCGACCGCCGACCGCCGCGTTGGCGAACACGGCGTGATGGCGATTGCGCTGCACGACGACCCGCGCGTCGGCGGGATGCTCAAACAGTTCGTGCGCGATTCCAAAGTCGAAAAGACCCGCAGCACCGCCGTCTTCTGGCTCGGGCAGGTTGGCGGCGAGCAGCCGTTCCTGACCGACCTCGCCCGCAACGAGCAGGAGACCGTCGAACTGCGCAAGCAGGCCGTCTTCGCCATCGGCGTCAGCAGGGACAAGACGGCGCTCGCCACCTTGCAGAGTCTTTATCAGACGGCCACGCCCCGCGAGCTGAAGAAGCAGATCATCTTTGCCTCTTCGGTCAACGAGAATCAGAATGACGCCGTCACCTTCCTGATCAACCTCGCCTCGACCGAGCGCGACCAGGAGGCGAAAAAGCAGGCGATCTTCTGGCTTGGGCAGAAGGCCGGCGAGCGCAGCCTCAAGGCGCTGGGCGACACGGTCAACAGCAACGACGAAGAGACCGAGGTGCAGAAGCAGGCCGTCTTCGCCATCAGCCGGCGGCAGAAGGACGAGGCCGTCCCGCTGCTGATCAAGATCGCGAAGACGCACCCCAAGGCCGCCGTCCGCAAGCAGGCGATCTTCTGGCTCGGGCAGACCGGCGACGAACGCGCGGTCGCTTACTTCAAGGAATTGCTGACGCAGTGAGGCCCGTGGAATTCGTCACTTTTGATTGAGAAAGTTCCCGCCCCCGGTCTCCTTTCGGTCGAATGATGTGGTATCTTCATCCACACCGAAAGGAGACCGGAAACCATGTGCCATCAGATCACCCCGCACCACTCCGCAAAATCCGCACTGCAACGTCACCTGAAACTGATTACTTTGCTCTGCTGCTGTCTGCTGCTGGTCAGTTCGGTCGCGTCTGCGCAGTCGGGTCGCAAGCAGAAGAAGACCACGCCGGAACCGCCGCCGCAGGGCGTGAAGGCGCCGGAGAAGACAGAAGACTCCGCGAAGGGGCATTCCGACAGCGACCAGCCACTGCCGGAGGAGAAGGAGAAAGAGAAAGCCCCGGCCCACAGGTTCCTGGTCGCGACTGACCTGCCCGAGGTTTACATCCCGCTGATGTACCTGACCATCGTGCGCGAAGGGTGCGTCCGCGAGTTGCGCACCAACCCGACGATCCAGGCGACCGAGGCGCAGCAGATGAACCGGGCCGAGGCCATCAAGACGGCGAAGAATGGTGAGAACGTTTACGTGATCTGGATGGAACTGCGCGCGGATAATTACAGCAACGACGGATTCGAGCTGCTCTTCGCGCTCTTTGAGCCGAAGACCGGCAAGCAGATTGCGAGCGGCTTCGGCTACCCGACGATGCAATCGGGTCGCAACCCGCTGCCGCCGATTGGCGCGTCGCGCGTCGAAGTGCGCCTCGAACTGGCCGGCCGCGACGTCGCGCGCCGCGCGATGGCAAAACTTCAGAGCGCGCCGGGCGGGAAAGGCCGCTTCCCGACGACCAGCGCCGGCAATTGAAAACGGAGAGCGGAGCAGGGGGCGGATATTGCTTCAATTCACGCCGCTCCTTTTCCCCTTTCTCACTTCCTCCCTTTTTTCTCTCCTGCCTCTCCGCGCAGTTTGCCAAGCAGTAAGCTGAAATCTTCGGGCTGCGGCGCCTCGAACTTCAGCCGCCGTTCGTCCGCCGGGTGGCGGAATTCGAGCCGCAGCGCGTGCAATGCCTGACGATGGAATTCGACCGGGCGCCGGGGCTGTCTTTCGGCAAGGTAGAGCTGCTCGCCGACCAGCTGGTGATTGCGCAGCGCGGCCTGGACGCGGATCTGATGCTGCTTGCCGGTGACGAGGCTGATTTCGAGCAGGGAAGTCGGCCCGAGTTCCTCCAGCACGCGGTAATGGCTGATCGCCTCTTTGGCGTGCGGGTGATGTTCGCGCGTCGGGCGCTGGATCAGGAATTTTTCGTCCCACCACAGGTAATCACGCCATGTGCCCGACTCCGGCCGCGGGTGGCCGTAGACAATCGCCTGATAAATCCGCTTCGGCATGCGTTTGAAGAACTGCTCTTTCAGATGTCCCTGCGCCTCAGGCGTTTTTGCAAATACGACCAGCCCCGAGGTGTCACGATCAATCCGGTGGACGACGAGCGGGCGCCGCTTGCCCTTCGGCCTCAGATAATCGCCCACCCCGGCTTCGAGCGATGCTTCGCCTGCCTGCGCGTCGGTCGCAATGGTCAGCAGCCCGGCGGGCTTGTTGATGACCAGCAGCGCGTCGTCTTCGTAAACGATGTGCAGGCCGGCGTCGCGCTTTTGAATAAAGGCCTTCCTTTTCGCGCTGCCCGGGCGGCTCATCCAGAGCCGCACCGTCTCGCCGGCCCGCACTCTGCGCCCGGCTTCGGCGACGGTCATCTCCATGTCGGCGATGAACACCTTGCCGCGTTCGATGGCTTCGAGCGCGCGTGACCGCGAGCCGAGCCGCGAGGCTGCGGCCAGCCACTTATCGAGCCGCAGTCCTTCCTCCTCTTTGCCGACCTGCCACGATTGATCATTCATAAACTCGCCCCTCCGCCGCGCGGTCGCGCCTCGAAACCCCCGGACTGCCGAGCAGATAAAATCGCCAGGGCCGGTCGGCGTTTTTCGTGATCCCGATGCGCGTCGTCGTGACAACCGGCTCGGTCGGTTTATCGCCCTGTGCGATCCGGATTGTGGATTCAGCCGAGGTGAGGTCAAGCCGGTTGTGCGAGAGGTCAATACCGAGCGCGCGGCAGATTTTACCGGGGCCGCTGGCATCAGCAATATGATCGAGCCCGCGAATCAGCACTGCCGCAGGAGTCCCTTCAGCTTCAGTCACGACATTGAAGCAGTGGTACATCCCGTAAATGAAATAGACGTAGCTCGTCCCGGGATGGCCGAAGAGCGGCGCGTTGCGCTCTGTCCTGCCCCGGTAAGCGTGCATCGCCGGATCGTCGGCCAGATAGGCTTCCGTTTCAACGATGCGCCCGGCCAGCACTTTCCCGCGCCTCAACCGTCGCACCAGCCACGCGCCGAGCAGTTCTCTGGCGACATCAACCGTGTGGCGGTGATAGAAGCTCGCGGGCAGGGGACTGAGCTGCCCGGTGAAATCATGCCGGTCAGAGTTCGTCCGGTTGCGCTCGGGTTTTTGCGTTGTCATCGTTGATGAGTTTACTATGCCGGAGTTTTGATTGAAGTGAAAGGTTACGGTTGGCGCTTCCACAACTTATGACCCCGTTACACAGTCTGCTAATCTTCGTCGCCGGTTTCATCGGAGGCATGATGAATTCGATTGCCGGTGGCGGCACCCTGATCACCTTCCCGCTGCTCGTCTGGCATGGGCTTTCGCCGATCAACGCCAATGCCACGAACACCTTCGCCCTCTGGCCGGGGTCGCTCGGCGGGGCGTGGGGCTACCGGCATGAATTGAAGAAATCCGAACGACCTTTCTTTGTGCTGATTATTCCGAGTCTGCTGGGCGGACTGCTCGGCGCCATCCTGCTGCGGCTGACCCCGGAACAGGTTTTTGCCCGGATGGTCCCGTTTCTGATTCTTTTTGCCACGCTGCTGTTTATGGTTCAGGGGCCGGTGCAGCGCTGGCTGCGGCGAAAACAGAATGCCGGCGGTCAGGCCGGACAGCATCAACCGCAGAACCCGGTCATTTCAGGTAAGTGGCTGATCGGCGCCTCATTCTTTCAGCTCCTGGCGGCGACTTACGGCGGGTACTTTGGCGCGGGGATGGGGATTGTGATGCTCGCGAATCTGGGACTGATCGGGATGACGGATATTCACCAGATGAACGGGCTCAAAAATATCTTCGGCTCGATCATCAATTTTGTCGCGGCCATGTATTTCATCAGGGCCGGGCTCGTCAACTGGCCCGAAGCTGTGGTGATGATGGCGGGCGCGATCATCGGCGGTTACAGCAGCGCCGGGGTGGCGCGCCGGATGGGCCGCGAATTCGCGCGCCGGGCCGTGATCGTCATCGGGTTTGTGCTGGCGGGACTGCTGCTCGTCAGGCGGTGAAACCCCCACCCGCCTGGCACGGGCTGAAAGGCCGACTCCATCACCCCTGATGATCCTCTGAATCCAGTCACCAGGAGAATAATCCACGCGGCAACTGGGTGAATTTCACCGCGGGTGGGCGAATAATCACACACCAGCTGAGGCCCCATCCGGGCACTGGTGACCGAAGATGCTCAGCCTCATCAGGTTTGCGGTTTCTTCCGACCGGCGCGGGCCGGGGTGAAGCCACCGCCAACGGCCGGCACGCCTGTTGCTGTCTTCTAACATAACTGTAAAAACCGTCGAATCATTTGAAAAATCGCCCCGACTGAACCGGGGAATAAGCGTTCGTGCGCCTCACGCAAGGGTGAGAAGCAGGCAGACTGAATTGCTTCCCGCCGGTGTGCCTCAACAGGCCATTTCGGGCCTGTTGAGGGCGGGGCGAGTAATGTGTTTTACCTGAGGAGGAAAGGATATGAATGAGCTGATCAACATGGTCTCGCAGAAAACTGGCGTGACTGAAGAGAAGGCAAAAATGGCTGTGGAGGTAGTCATCGGCTACCTCAAGGACAAGTTGCCCGCCCCGATAGCCAGTCAGGTCGAGAATGCGGTCGGCGGCGAGAACTTCGCCGGGAAGGCCGGCGACTTTATCAAGGGGGCAGGCGCCATGTTCGGGAAGAAGTGATCTCCTCCCGACTCAGACTTTATCCAGAGGAGAGGCCAGGCTCGACTCTGAGCCTGGCCTCCGGAGAATTGTCAGTCATCAAATTCAATCTTTCACCTGGAGATGGGAGGAAATTATGAGATCGCTTCGTTTGATCGTGCGAGCGGCTGCGACCGCGGTCCTCGCCTTCGGTTTGTTATTGATGTTGAGCGACCCGGCGTCGGCGCAGCGCAGCGCCAGTCAGCGCCGCCAGACCACGGCGCTGCGGTCGGTCTTTGAGCGCGGTTACCTCGCCGGATACAACGACGGGTATCAGGCCGGCAAGGATGATTACAACACCCGGGCCAGTCGCGACTTCCAGCGCTCCGGCCTCTATCAGGAGGCCACGCGCGGGTATGAGTCCCGGTTCGGTGATGCGGCCGATTATCAGGACGGCTATCGCCTGGGGTTCGAGATCGCTTATCCCGACGGCTACTTCGGCCGCACCTTCAGTGCCGCGATCCCTCAGCGCGTCCTGACGCTCAGAGGCACTGACCCAAAGAGCGCGGCGGCACAGAGCGGCAGGTCGTGGAGGAACGTCCTGATCCCTGACGGGACGGAACTGAGGATCCGGCTCAATACCGCGCTGAGCACCAAAACCAATCACGAAGGCGACCCTTTCACTGCCCGGGTGGTGGAGCCGAGCGCCTATGAGGGCGCGACGGTGCAGGGTCACATCGCCAAAATTGACCGCGCGGGCCGGATGACCGGCCGCACGGAGATGTCGCTCGATTTTGACACGATCACCTTGAAGGGTCGCACCGGCCCATTCTCCGCGCAGATCGTCAAGGTCTTCGCCTCCGAATCAGTGAAGTCGGTGGATGAGGAAGGCAACGTCGAATCCGCCAGTAAGACCAAAGAAACGGAGATCAGGGCCATCGGCGGGGGCGCACTCGGGGCCATCATCGGCGCAATTGCCGGCGGCGGTAAGGGCGCGGCCATCGGGGCCATCATCGGCGCCGGGGCGGGCGCCGGCTCGGTCTATGTCCAGGGGAGCAAGGACCTCATCCTTGATGCGGGGACGCAGATGATGGTCCGCGCTTCGGGGCCGCAGGCGGAGCGTGGCGGGCAATAGTACAGCCTCCTGACCGCGGCGAGAATGACTGGCCTCCTGATTTTATGGCCGGTCAGCAGGCAGGTTGCCTTGCCGCTCGATTTCTGCAGGGCTCTGGGGCAGCCATCAAAGGGGAGATGGCGCAGAGGTAAACGAGCCAGGATCGGGCGGCCGGGTTCCTGCTTTTCCAGGGTCAGGATGACGCCTCCGGGCGGAGACGGATAATCATCAGATTTTGAAACCAGCTTGTTTTGAGAGGAGAGGAACCATGGATCTGAACTCAGTCTTACAAACCATCACCACCATCGGTATTCAAATCGGCCTGAAGGTCCTCGGTGCAATCATTGTCTGGATAGTGGGGCGGTGGTTAATTCGCCTGGCCGTGGGGCTGGTCTCACGCGGCCTGGCGAAACAGCGCGTGGACACGACGATTTTGAACTACCTGAACTCGACCATCACGGTCTTACTCAACGTCGTGTTGATTATCGCGATCCTCGGCCTCTTCGGGGTCGAGACGACCACTTTTGCCGCCCTCCTGGCCGCGGCGGGCGTCGCCATCGGGATGGCCTGGAGCGGGCTGCTGGCGAACTTCGCGGCGGGCGCGTTCCTCATTCTGCTGCACCCGTTTAAGGTCGGTGACTTCATTACGGCCGGGGGCGTGACTGGAACGGTCAGGGAGATCGGACTCTTCGTGACGACCATCAACACTCTGGACAACGTGCTGACGGTGGTCGGCAACAATAAGATCTTATCGGATAATATCCAGAACTTCTCGGCCAACCCCTACCGCCGCGTTGAACTCGTCGCCCAGCTTAACGACCGGGTGGATCATAAGGAGGCCATTCGGCTGCTGAAGGAGCGGCTCGGGGAAATTCCGAACGTCCTGGCGGCCCCGGCCCCGGATGTCGAAATCCTGCAGTTCAACCTCGCCGGGCCGGTGCTGGCCGTGCGGCCTTACTGTAACAACGACAACTACTGGCAGGTTTACTTCGACACCAACCGGATCATCCGCGAGACCTTCGGCGAAGCCGGCTACCCGGCGCCCGAACAGCATTTCGCGCTGCGGAACGGGGCAGGGATCGGTGCGGAGCCGGCGGGCATTACTAAACCGGCCGCGGTCAGCAATTAGGTACTGAAGCCCACGGGCGGGAAGTACCTAAGGAGGCTTCCGATGTTGAAAACATTTCTTTTTGCTCTGATCGCCGGGGTGATCTTGTCCATGACGGTTTTAGCTGACCAGATCACCCTGAAAAATGGCGACCGCCTCTCCGGGAAGATCGTCAGGACGGACGGTAAAACGCTGACGATCAAAACCGACTTGGCCGGGTTGGTCACGGTTCCCTGGGATGCCATCGAGGGGATCACGTCTGATCAACCACTCCACCTGATGCTGAAGGATGGTCAGACGGTCGTCGGCACAGTGGCCGGCACTGAGGGGAAATTTGAGATTCGCACCGCCGATGCCGGCACCGTGACGGTCTCGAAAGATGCGGTCCGGTTGCTGAGGTCCGGGGAGGACCAGGCCGCTTATCAGGCGGAGGCGGACCGCCTCCGCAATCCGCGGCTGCTCGACTTGTGGAGCGGCGCGGTGGATGCCGGGCTCAGCCTGACGCGGGGCAACGCCGACACCGCAACCTTCACGCTGGGGATGAATGCGGCGCGGACGACGCCGCGGGACAGGATCGGCATCTACGCCACCGCGCTCTATGCGAAAAACAATGTGTCCGGTGAATCGCTGACGACGGCGAACGCCATCCGGGGCGGGGTTCGCTACGATTTCAATCTCACGAACCGCACCTTTGCTTTTGGCTTCGGCGACCTCGAGTTCGACGAGTTCCAGAAACTCGATCTGCGCATGGTCCTGGGCGGGGGGCTGGGGTTTCACGCGCTGAAGAAGGAGCGGACGGTGCTGGATCTGTTCGGGGGCGGCTCGCTGAACAAGGAGTATTTCTCGACGGGCCTGAAACGCACGTCCGGCGAGGTGCTGGCCGGTGAGGAACTGACGCACAGGCTCTCGGACCGGGTCCTGCTGAAGCAGCGGGCCGTCTTCTTCCCCAATCTTACCGAGACGGGAGAATACCGGCTGACCTTTGACGCTTCGGCGGTCACCTCACTCAGCAAACTGCTGGGCTGGCACGTGACCTTCAGCGACCGTTACCTGAGTAACCCGGTGTTGGGGGCCAGGAAGAACGATCTGCTGCTGACGACCGGCATCCGACTGACTTTTGCGAAGTAGTTTGTAGTGAACTCGTGCCGGCGAATCAACCGGACGGGCGACTAACATCAGGTCAGCCCGTTCGGTTGATGAAGCTGTCAGCGAGACTTGTGAGCAATATGGGCGGCGGGGCAAACAACTCCCAGCCATGTCAGGGGGCCCGTCATCAGGGGTATGAATTACGACCTTCATCCACACCTCGCTCGCCTTCTCCGTCCAGCTCTGGTTTGCGCCCTGATCCTCGCCCTCGTCGCGTCTCCGGCTTGTCGCTCCTGTCGCTCCAACCCGACGCCGAAGCAGGCTGAGATTCCAAATCTCCCATTCGGCAACCCGAGCGGGGCGGGAAGTGACCCTGACAATCGGCTCGTCCTGAGGCCGCAGTTCGCCGCCTCGTGGAACCAGAGTCAGCGCATCGCCAACTGGGTCGCCTGGAGGCTGGTAGCCGGCGACATCGGGGAGACGGAGCGCAGCCAGTTTTACACTGACTCTGAAATCCCGACGCCCACGCCGAAGGACTACACCAACTCGGGCTATGACCGCGGGCACCTCTGTCCGTCGAAGGATCGTTCCGACACGCCGGAAAACAACCAGGCGGTCTTCACCATGCTGAACATCTTTCCGCAGGCGCCGGATAACAATCGCGGCCCATGGGAGAAGCTGGAACGGTTCGAGCGGGCGCTGGCAGAGGCCGGAAGAGAAGTTTATGTCATCACCGGCGGCGCGGGCAGCCGTGGCAAAATCGCCGGCCATATCAACGTGCCGGCGACGACCTGGAAGATCATTGTCGCCCTGGAGCCGGGCAGGAGCTATCCTGACGGTCAGGAGAAGGCCATGGTGTTTGCCGTCGCGCTGCCCAATGAGAATGGGATCAGGGAGCGCCGCTGGCAGGATTTCCAGACCACCGCCCCGGAGATCGAACGCCTGACGGGCTGCCGGTTTTTTAGTCTGGCCCCGATCATTGCGCTCAGGGCACAGGAGAAACGATTTGAGGCCGCAGACTGACATGCCGGAGGTGAAAAAGATGATTGCGGAGGCAGTGGCCGGCCTTACCTGGCCGAGCGAATCTGACGAGCCGGTCAATTATTTTGAGCTGCCCGCGAGCGCACGACAGCAGTGGCCCGTGCGCAACGCCTCGGAGTTTCTGATGCTGCTCGGCAAGGTCCCCGGGACGCCGGTCAAAGAGATGGACGTGGCGGCCTTTTTCGCCAGGTGGCGGCAAAGCTATGACGCGCCGGTCGAGAAGGTGCGGGCATTGGAACAGGTCATCACCCGGTCTCTTAAAGACGCGAAGGGATACTGCGTCGGGGAGGTGGAAGTGGAGTTATACGTTCTGGGTCTGGCGGAGGGGCGGGTCTGCGGCATTCGAACCATGAGCGTCGAGACATAATTCCCCGGGTGATGAAATGTCGCCCTTCAAATGAAGAAAGGAATGGTTATGTTACTCCGACTTTGCGTGTTGAGCGCCGTGATGCTGCTCGGCGTGATAACAGTTCCGGTCCGGCAGGAGGCGGCGATCCAGCCATTGAGTCCCGGGCAGTGGGACAGGCTGAGCGACGACAGGATCGTGTCCGGTCTGAAAGAGGCCTTGCAGATTGGCACCGGTAATGCGGTGAACCTGACCGGGAGGGTGGACGGGTATTTCCGCAACGAGGCGATCAAGATCCTCATGCCCAGACAACTCCAGCCTCTGGAGAAGGGGTTGCGGGTTGTCGGCTATGGTCCGCAGGTGGACGAGTTCATCCTCAGTATGAACCGCGCCGCTGAGCGGGCTGCCCCGCAGGCCAGGAAAATATTTATCGGGGCTATCCGGGAGATGACCTTTACTGACGCGCGCCGGATTCTCACCGGCGGAGATACCGCGGCGACGGAATATTTCAAATCGAAGACGGCGGACAAACTCGCCGTCGCCTTTCGCCCGGTGGTCGAAAAGGCCATGAACGAAGTCGGCGTCACGCGGCAATACAAGGAACTGGTGGGCCGCTACCAGAGCATCCCGTTTGCCAGGAGCCAGACGCTCGACCTGGACCAGTACGTGGTGACAAAGTCGCTGGACGGGTTGTTCCACGTCCTCGGCGAGGAAGAACGCAGGATTCGCAAGGATCCGGTGGCGCGGGTCACCAGTCTGCTGAAGGACGTGTTCGGCCGGTAGTCGGGCCGCCACTGTAAAAGGAGAACCGATGCCGACTCAGATCAGAACCGTGAGGCGCGCGCGGGCATTCCCTCGGAGTGTATTGACGTGGCTTGTCACGCTGCTGCTTATGGTCTGGCCGCTGCCGGGGTTCGGGCAGACCGAGGTGAAGCCGGGGTTCAATCTTTTTTCGCCGCAGCAGGACATTGAGATCGGCCGGCAATCTGCCGCTCAAGCGGAGAAGCAGTTGCCGATCCTTAAGGAAAAGAGCGTGGCCGATTACCTCAGCCGCCTGGGGCGGCGACTCGCGGCGCAGGCGCCGGGAGAGCGGTACCCTTACACTTTCAAGGTCGTCAATGCGTCGGAGATCAATGCCTTCGCGCTGCCGGGCGGCCCCATCTACGTTAACCGCGGGGCGATTGAGGCGGCGCAGTGTGAGGCCGAACTGGCCGGTGTGATCGCGCATGAAATCGCGCACGTCGCGCTCCGTCATGGCACGCATCAGGCCTCGAAAGCGTATCTCGCGCAGGCTGGCCTTGGCATCCTGGGCGGGGTCATGGGCCGAGGGGCGGCGGGCCGGATCATCGGCGCGGTCGGGGGGCCTGGCCTCAATACGCTCTTCCTCAAATACGGCCGTGACGCCGAGACACAGGCTGATGTGGTCGGCGCGCAGATTATGGCCCGGGCCGGATACGACCCGCGCCAACTGGCTCACTACTTTGAGGCGTTACAGCGCGAGGCCGGGCGCGACCCGTCGAAATTGGAAAGGTTCCTGAGTGATCACCCATCGCCCGCCGACCGGACACAGCGGATTGAGCAGGAGGCGGCGCTGCTGCATTATCAGGGGGCGGCGCGTGAAGTGGGCGGGTTCGACAAGGTCCAGAGGCTGCTCAGGAAAATGCCGAAGGCCCCGCGCATGGCTGAGACCGCGCGGCGCGAGCCGCCGACGGGCGAGACATAACGCAACCCGGGCCGGTTACTCCGCTCCCGCCGCGGAAGATGAGGCACCTCGCGCGCGCTGCCCGCACGCCGGTCCCGTGAAGTGTGACCGCAGGCTCCCTGCTTCAGTCAGCATCTTGCTTTCAACCCTTCTTTCAGCTAACATCTCGCCTTACTTGAGGTGGGCGCAGGCCCACCTTTTTAGTTTGGCTTTGACCTTCGGCCCTGAATTCCCGGTTGGATTCCCGTAATCAAAGCTTCAATACTTCGCCGTTTTGGTATTTAGTTCAGTGAAAGCAGACCCGCGGATTATCGAAATTGCTGAACGCGTCGCCGCGCGCGAAGGTCTCGAACTGGTTCACGTCGAACTGGTCGGCGGGCGCGGCAGCGCGATCCTGCGCGTTTACATTGACAAGCCCGGCGGGGTGACGCACGAGGATTGTGTGGCCGTGAGCGATCAGGTCAGCGTCATCCTCGACGTCGAAGACCCGATCCCGTTTCCCTATACGCTGGAAGTCTCTTCGCCGGGGCTGGATCGCGGCCTCTACAAACCGGCGGATTACGAACGCTTCGCCGGCTTGCCCGCCCACGTCAGGCTGGCGGAGCCGATTGAAGGGCAGCGCAATTTTCACGGCACGCTGGTCGGACTTGAGAAAGCGGTGGAAGGGCCGCCGGCGGCTTTACTGGATGATGAACAGGGCAGGCGGCACCGCCTCCCGCTCGACAGGATTGCGAAGGCGAATGTCGAGATAGAACCCTGAGAAGTGGTGGCCTGCTGGGCCACTCCGGATTCGCATGAACACGTTAAGCTCCATTGCACAAAACATCGAACTGCTGAGCAAGGAAAAGAAGATTGACTCGCAGGTCATCATCGGCGCGATTGAAGACGCCGTGGTGATGGCGGCGCGCAAGCAGTTCAAGTCAACCGAAGACCTCCACGCCCGCTACATCCCGGACAGCGGCGCGGTCGAGTTGTTCGCGATCAAGACCGTCGTGGACGAGGTGACCGACCCGGGCAAGGAGATGACGGTCGAGGAGGCGAACGCCGAGGTCGGCGAGGGCGCCGAAGTGGGCGACATGCTCGAATTGCCTCGCCCGATGGAGGACCTGGGCCGGATCGCGGCGCAGACCGCCAAGCAGATCATCCTCCAGAAGGTCCGCGAGGCCGAGCGGAACAACGTCTACGAAGAATACATCGGCCGCGTCGGCGAACTGATCAACGGCTTCGTCAAGCGCTTCGAGGGCGGGCGGATGATCGTGGACATGGGTAACGGGCTCGAGGCCGTGATGCCCAAGAATCAGCAGTCGCGGCTCGAAAATTTCACCCAGGGCGAGCGCATCCGCGTGGTCATCAACGACGTCAGCCGCGAATCCAAGGGCCCGCAGGTCGAGGTCTCGCGCACGAGCCCTGACTTGATCAAGCGGCTGTTTGAAATGGAAGTGCCGGAAATTTACGACGGCACGGTCGTCATCAAAGCCGCGGTGCGCGAGCCGGGCGAGCGCGCCAAGATCGCGGTCGTCTCGAACGAACGCGACGTCGACCCGGTCGGCGCGTGCGTCGGCATGAAGGGCTCGCGCGTGCAGTCCATCATCCGCGAGCTGCGCGGCGAAAAGATTGACATCATCGAGTGGTCGGAAGACCCGGCGATCTTCGCGGCTAACGCGCTCTCGCCGGCCAAGGTCAGCAAGGTCGCGGTGCTTGATTTCGAGAGCAAGAAGCTGCAGGTCACGGTCGAAAACGACCAGCAGAGCCTGGCCATCGGCAAGCGCGGTCAGAACGTGCGGCTCGCGGCGCGGCTGGTCGGCTGGGACATTGACATCCGCAGCGAGGAGGAGATGAAGCGTGAGGTCGCGACGCAGATGCAGCAGCTGATCACCGCCGAAGTCGTGCCGGTGGCTTACATCGAAGGCATCACGGCTTCGGACACGGCGGCGCTCGGTGAACACGGCATTGACACGGTCGAGCAGCTGGCCGAGGCGACGGTGGACGACGTCTCCGACTGGCTCGACCTGAGCGTGGACGAGGCGCAGCAGCGAATTGACGCGGCCCAGGCCATCGTCGAAGCGCGCGAGGCGGCGCTGGCCGAACAGACAGCCGCCGAGGAGGAAGGCGCGGCAGAAGAGGCCGCAGCTGAAACCACTGAGGAGGCCGCCACAACAACAGAAACAGAAGACACCGGCACTGCGGAACCGGTCGAAGCTCGAGCAGCTTCGGAAGCCGGGGGCGCAGAGGATGAGGCTTCAACTGAAGCTTCAGAAGAGGCTGCCCCCGCCGAGTCAGCGCAATGAGGAATTCACTGGCTCGACAGCGCGCAGATCTTCTTTTTACGGAAACTCAAAAGGATTCAATGGGTAAGGTCAGGATTTACGAATTAGCGAGAGAACTCAAGCTGGAGAGCAGACAGGTCATTGAGCATGCTCGGCGGCTGGGCGTGGACGTGAGTGTTCCCTCGAACTCGCTCGACGACCCGATTGCCGACAAGATTCGGGAAATTTATTACCCGAAGAAGGAGCCGGCCACGACACACCGCACGGCCCGTCTGGTCAAGACTGTCAAGCCGGCCCCCGCGTCACAGCCGCAGGCCGAAGCCGCCCCGTCGGCGGCCGAACCGCAGGCCGTCCCGGCGCCGCCGCCGGCCGAGGCCAGGCAGTCTGAAACGGTTTCGCGCATTCCGGCGCCGCCCGAGCCTGCGCACCCTGCCCAGGCGAAACCACGGCTGGTCAAAATCGTTCCGCCGGTGGAGCCAGTGCCACAGCCGACGCCCGAGCCCGAGCCGGTCAAAGCTCCGGCGGCTGGCGAGTCCGCTCCGATTGCTGCCGAACCCGCGGCGGCCCCGGCAGTCGCCGAGCCCGTGGCGGAACCCGGGACCTCGGTTCCCGCGCCCGCTGCCCCCGCCGCGCCGGTCAGTGCGCCGGCAGCCGACAAATCAACCGTCAGGCAGATTACTCCGCCATCCACGCCAGTCAGGCCCGCTCCGCCTACTCGTCCGTCCGCGCCGGCTTCATCGTCCGCGTCGAGGCAGGGTTCGACGACCAACGTCATTCGTCTGGCGACGCCGATGCGGCCGTTGCCGCCGAAACCACAGCCGGTGACGGCTAAACCGGCGGCGACTGCCAGACCGGGGGCCCCGGGCGCTCCGCGCGGCAAGGAAGAAGTCCACCTGCTGCCCTCAGGCGCGGTGCAGCGGACGACTTACGTCCCGCCGAAGGATAACCGCCACAAGGGCCGTCACAGCGCCAAACCGCGCGGGCCGCAGGTTGATAAGAATGAGGGCCATCAGAAGGTCATCCCCGGTCGCCGGGCCGTCATCCCGACCACGCGCCAGGCCCCGGTCGAAGTCAAACCCATCCGGCTGATCGAAGGCAGCACGGTGCGCGAGTTCGCCGAAAAGCTCGAAGTCGCGCCGAAAGAGGTCGTGGCCGAGCTTTTCAACCGCGGCGTGATGGCGACCATCAACCAGACGCTCAACCCGGAGGTCGCGAAAGAGATCGGCAAAGTCTTCGGCTATGACGTGTCGTTCGGCGCGTTCGAGGACATGATCGTCGAGTCGGAATTCGAGATCACGCCCGAGGCGATGGAAGACACCGACCCGCGCGCGCCGGTCATCACCGTGATGGGCCACGTGGATCACGGCAAAACCAGTCTGCTCGACGTGATCCGCACCACGCGCGTCGCCGAGGGCGAAGCCGGCGGCATCACGCAGCACATCGGCGCTTACTCGGTCGAGGTCCCGAACCCGGACAACCCGTCCGAACTGCGCCGCGTCGTCTTCCTGGACACGCCCGGTCACGAGGCGTTCACAATGATGCGCGCCCGCGGCGCGCGGGTAACAGACATCGTCGTGCTGGTCGTGGCGGCTGATGACGGCGTGATGCCTCAGACCGTCGAGGCCATCGAACACGCCAGAGCCGCGAACGTGCCGATCATCGTGGCCATCAACAAGATTGACAAGCCCGACGCCAACCCCGAACGCGTGAAGAAAGAGCTGGCTGATCGGGGCCTCCTGTGGGACGGCTGGGGCGGCAATACGACGATGGTCGAAGTCTCGGCCAAGAAGAATCAGAACATTGATTCGCTGCTCGAACTGATCCTGCTGCAGGCCGACCTGCTCGAATTGAAATCGAACCCGCGGCGCATGGCGACCGGCACGGTACTCGAAGCCAAGCTGGATCGCGGGCGCGGTTCGGTCGCGACCGTGCTGATTCAGAACGGGACGCTCAAAGTCGGCGAGCCGTTCATCGTCGGCAACTACTTCGGCAAGGTGCGCGCGCTGACGAACGATCTGGGCCAGCGCACTCAGGAAGCCGGGCCGGCCACCCCGATTGAAATCATCGGGCTCGAAGGCGTGCCCGCCGCCGGCGACCAGTTCCAGGTTGTGGCCGACGTCGCCAAGGCCCAGCAGATTTCCGGCTACCGCCAGTCGAAGGCCCGGATCACGGCGCTCGCGCGCAGCGCCGCGCGCGGCCTTGATCAGCTGGCCGAGCAGATGGAATCGGGCGAGGTCAAGGAACTGCTGGTCATCCTCAAGACTGACGTGCAGGGTTCGGTCGAAGTGCTGAAGGACACGCTGACCAAACTCTCGACCGACAAGGTCAAAGTCCGCATCATCCGCTCCGGCGTCGGCGCGATCACCGAATCCGACGTACTGCTGGCGAGCGCCTCGAACGCGACGGCGACCGGCACGGCCACCGTGATCATCGGCTTCAACGTGCGGCCCGAATACCGTGCCGGCGAGATCGCCAAACAGGAAAATGTGGACGTCCGGCTGCATTCGATCATTTATAAGGTTGAGGAAGAGATTCGCAACGCGATGATCGGCATGCTCGACGCCACGATCAGGGAGAAGATCCTCGGCAAGGCCGAAATCCGCGACATCATCCGCGTGCCGAAAGTCGGCTCGGTGGCCGGCTGTATGGTGATTGACGGCTTCATCAAGCGCACCGCCCAGGCGCGGCTGATCCGCGACAACGTGGTGATTTTTGAATCGGGCATCGGCAGCCTCCGGCGCTTCAAGGATGACGTGAGCGAAGTCCAGCAGGGCTATGAATGCGGGATCACGATGGAAAGGTTCAACGATTACAAGATCGGCGACGTGATCGAAGCCTTCATCAGCGAAAAGATTGCCGCGACTCAATTGTGAAGAGGTCAGGAGCTACTCGAAGCCGGATTTGAAAGTTGAATTCGAGACCCTGATTTCTGCTTTATGTCGTACAGACCGGAAAGACTGGCGCACGAGTTGAAAAGTGAGGTGAGCGCGATCATCTCGCGCGGGCTGCACGACCCGCGTGTCGGGTTCGCGACCGTGACTCAGGTCAGAGTCAGCCCCGACCTGCGCCACGCGCGCGTTTTCGTCAGCATCTTCGAGGCGGCGGAAAAGCAGCGGGAGACGCTCGCCGCGCTCAACCATGCCGCCGGCTTCATCCGCCGCGAGGCCACTTCACGACTGAGGCTGCGGCGCAGCCCGGAACTCGTTTTCGCGCTCGACGAATCAGTCGAACGCGGCGACCGCATGTCACGACTGATCGAGGAAATCAGTCAGGAACTCTCCCCCGAAAACCCCGATCTCACCCCGGACCCCGGCCCGGCAACTATCAACCATCTTTCCCATCCCGATTCAGAGTCACCCGATCAACAATCCGAGCAGCAGGAAGGCGGCAGGGAATCCGGCAACCCCGGCTGACCGGCTCCTGTCAGGGTGTGGCTCTTCAGGGTGCAGGCAGGAAGTCTTAATATTATGCTCAGTCAGGTCATTGAACTTATCGAAAACCACCAGAGCTTCGGCGTCACTTCCCACATCCGGCCTGATGGTGACGCCCTTGGCTCGTCACTCGCGCTCTTCTGGATCCTCCGCGGACTCGGCAAGGAGGCCGAAGTGATCATGTGCGACGACGTACCGCACGCCTACGAGAAGCTGCCCGGCACCGACCTCGTGCGCGTCGTCGCGGACATTGACCGCAAATACGACGCGGTCTTCGTGATCGAGTGCAGCGACGTGACGCGGCCCGGCCTGCCGAAGCTCAAGGATCAGTTCGTCGTCAACATTGACCACCACTCCACGACCGCGATGTACGGCAGCGTCAACTGGATTGATTCGACCGCCGCCGCGGTGGGCGAGATGATTTACAACCTCGCCAAGGCCATCGGCGCCCGCATCACGCCCGAACTGGCCAGCTGCGTTTACGCCGCCCTGCTCACCGACACCGGGTCGTTCCACTTCTCGAACACCACCGAGCGTACCTTCAAGATCGCGAGCGAACTGGTCAAGCACGGCGCGCAGCCCGCGAAGCTCTCACAAGCCATCTTCTACTGTCACCCTTACAGCAAGGTGAAGCTGATCGGCTCTGTGCTTTCGACCCTGCAGCGTGACGAGTCGGGCCACATCGCCTGGATCAGGATGACGAAGGACGTAATGCAGGAGGCCGGCGCGAGCGAGGAAGACACCGACGGCATCATCAATTACCCGCTGACCATCGGCGATGTTGAGGCCGCCGCCTTCTTCCGCGAACTGCCGAATAACACGATCCGCACGAGCCTGCGGTCGAAGAACCGCGTCAACGTCGCGCGCGTCGCCGAACTGTTCGGCGGCGGCGGACATGCGAACGCCGCCGGGTTCACGATCGCGGCCAATTACGACGAACTGAGTGGACAGGTGATCGAAAAGCTCAAGGAGGCGGTCAAAATCGCGCCCGCGCCGAACGGCAACGTGATCAAGCCGCGCTGATTCGGGTGGCAGGAGAGGTAAAGTCGAAGGGGATGATGAAGCTTGTCATTGGCTTCATCATCCCCTTCATTTTTGACCTGCGGTGACTGAGCCGTTCGCAGCCGCTGAAACAACAGGCATCCTGCAAAAGTCACGACAATAAAATTCCACAGTCACTGAAGACGCAACTCAATGTCTTCGTGATCTTCGATGATTTCGACGATCTCGTCGAAGAGTGTCCGGCCAGGCCCCTGTTGGGCGTTAGTAAGCCATTCCTCGAAGACGTGCCGATTCGTCGGATGGCAGTGATCTCGGCGTTCAATGAGCCATTTGGCAGTCTCTTCGTGTCCGAGGCCTTGCCGCGCTGTCGCCGAGAATTCCCAGAGCAGAGTAAAGCCCTCATCGGGAGTACCAAAGCCACCATTTAAAATGTCATTCAATGCGTCGAGGTTACCGTGCCACGGAGACGTGACTCGAAGGGCGCGAGTGAACTCTTCCGCAGTTGCAGCTAACGACACGCACTTCCGTCCATCAATAATGAATTGTGCCTTCTCTGGCATCTCGGATCACGTGCCGCCGAACTAATGCTGACGGCCTACGGCTTAGCGATTCGCAACGGCAATCTGACGAGCAGCGGGCTGCCGGGTCTGGCGGCGATGCGGATGATGGTTTGCGGCAGCGGGTCATCCGATGTTAGTTGTCGCTCGGCGCTGGCCCCGGCGGCCTGTTCCGCCCGGGTCCAGGCTGTGCCCGCCCCATTCTCCATCTCAAGTTGTTCGGTCTGCGCGCCCCACTTTTTCTCCCACTCATCAACTTTCGACGCGGGCAGGCGCAGCGGCTGAGGCTCACCCTGCGCGTTGACCGTCGGTTTGGGCAGTTCCTTAAGCGGTTCCGGGGTCACCAGCACGGTGAGCCTTTCGGAGACCTGCACCGGCTGCCCCGCGCCGCGCAGGGAATTGACCTCGAAGAAAGCCTGATCGTCGCTCTGATTGGGAAGCTCGATCACGCGCCCGGCTGTCACCTTGTTGGCATCGCTCGCGGGGTTCAGGGGAAAAATCAGATATGGGTCACTCAGCGTGCCGTCGGCGTACTCTTCGCGGTCAATCACGTAGAGCCAGCCTGTGCGCGGCACTTCGATGCTCAGCCGCAGCATCTGGCCGGCGGGGAAGGCCATCCCGGCTTCGACACGCTCGGGCGTCCAGTTGGTCTTCTTCCCGCCCTTGGTCACGAGGATGCGTGTGTCGTCTGATTCTTTGGCGGGCCGCAGGCGCCAGACCGTGATGCCGATGACGGCTTCGCGCGCCGTCTCAGTGGGGATGGCGTCCTTGGGCAGTGCCGGCGTGGTGCGCCGATACCTGACCGGCTTCGGCGTCGCGGCGGTTCTGGCCGGCGCGGGCCGGAAATTCGGCGGCCAGAACCGCCGCGACGTGTCGTCATCCTGCGGGACGGCCACGGCCAGCAGGCCCGTCAGAGAGAGCAGGATGATGCACGCCAGGAATGATCCGCGCAGTTTCGTCGTGAGTGATCTGCCTGTCATCATTGCTTCCTTTGATTTCATGACTCCTTACCTCCCACTTTATTTCCATTCGCCCTGCAGCCCGAATGCCGCCCAGAAATACGGGGACTGCCATTTCCTCTGTTTCCACAATTCGACCTGCGCCGCGCGCAAGGCGGCGGCCGGGGGCAGGCGCCGGGCGAGCATGCCCTGGTAGAAATGCTTCATCAGTTCGGCCGAAGCCTGATCGCTGACGTTCCACAGACTGAAGACCACGCGCGGCGCTCCGGCGTACATAAACCCGCGCGTCAGTCCGACCACGCCTTCGCCCCTGATCTCTCTGCCGAGTCCTGTCTGGCACGCGCTCAGGACGACGAGTTCAGTCGAGGGCAGCTTCAGATTGTAGACTTCGGGCGCGAGCAGGAATCCGTTCTGCGGCGCTCCTTTTTCATCCACCATCGAGAAGACCAGGCCGGAAAGTTCCGGGTTGAGGCTGTTCAGAAAACCATGCGTCGCGAAATGAACGATGCGGTACTGGCCGAGTTCATCGCCCGTGGCCATCGCGCGACTGGCCGCGAAATCGAAGGCCGACCTGCTCTCGGTTTCGCCGGCCAGCGCCAGAATCGCTTCGGCTTCGCGCCGCGAGCCGGGCAGCCGCGGGATGCGGAATTCTCCGCCCGCCGCGCCCGTGTCCTTCGCCGATTTCGTCAGCAGAATCCGCGTGGGCTCGGTCGCGGATGGCGGAGCCTCGGTTGAATGCGCTTCCTGCTTGTTCCCACTAGCGATGGTGACCGTTTTGATCCGCTCGTCTTTATTATCGAAGACCGGATCGGCAAGCACGGCGACGGCCTTCGGCGCGGGCCGGCGATTGGCAGTTTCGTTGCGTAGCACGGCCAGGGTTGAAGCCGAAGGCAGGCTGACGATTTCGTGTCTGACGACGAGCGGCTGGTATTTGTCTGCCGCTTTGCCGCCCGGTCCCGGCTGCGACAGTGCGGCGAAAGGCGCGTAATATAACGCCCCGTCAGTGACGACGATCAGCCGCTTGTTCCCCAGTTGAGCCGCGACGGGGGCGAGCAGCATGCGGCTGAGCGCCGTGGCGGCTTCGCGGGCGTCCGTGTCGGCGTTGGTGATGCGCGTGTATTTCTGCTGGCCCGATTCGCCTGCCTTGTCCTGATTGCGCGCCGTCAGCAGTTCGTAGAAGCGCCGCGCCTGCCCCTCGATCTCGTCGCGCCCGGGCAGCGTGAAGCTGCGCAGGGAAGTGCGGCTGACGGCCCACAGGTAGCTGTTTTTTTCGCCGAGCGCGTAGGCGAGCAGCAGCGTGTTCGGGTCGAGCAGCTGCCGCTGAATATCACTCACCTTGAGCGGCTGCGGCTGCGTGAGCGCCGCGTAACGCGGGCTGCTCGTGCGGATTTGCGTCCGCACGTCGCGGAGTTCGGCCGTGAGTCTGTCCAGTTCCTCAGTGGCGGCGGCGACCTGCTCCTGTTTCGCTCTGGTTGTCAGCAGTCTGATCTGTTCCGCCGTCTTGTCGTTGAGCTGCTCTTCCAGTTCGCGCTCGCGGGCGACGAGTTCGGGCGCGACGCCCTGGCGGATGTCGGCGCCCGCTTCGGCGAGCAGTTCGAGCAGGCTGCGCGCGCGGGCGCGCTCGCTCGCGTGCAGGGCGGCGGCGGCCAGCCCGCTGCGGGGCTGGCGTTTGTGCATCCGCATCAGCACGTCAATGTAGAGGTCGTAATACTGCTGGACGGAGTTGCGGTAGGCCGCGCGCAGATCGGGGCTGCTGAGTTTTGAGCGCAGTGAGTCGACAATTTTGATCGAATCCTCGATCTGGCCGCGCGCCTGGCGGAGCCGGTTGCGGTCGCGCTCAATGCGCGCGATGCCGTAGCGCACCTTCGCCTCGCGCATCCGGTCGCCCACGTCGCGGCTGAGTTTGAGCGCCTGCTGGTGGTAATCGAGCGCCTTCTGTTTATCACCGAACACGTCATAAGCGAAGCCAAGGTTATTGAGCGTTTTGGCTTCATCCTGACGACCACCGACTTTGCGTATCAGGGGCAGCGCCTGATTGTACGCTTCAATGGCCTTCTGCCGGTCGCCTATAGAATCGTAAACCAGGCCAAGATTATTCAGTATAGCCGCTTCTCCAGCAGCATCTTTCAACTCGCGTCGAATCGGGAGCGCCTGATTGAAATGATCGAGCGCCTTCTGATACTCGCCCAAGGACCACCAGGCGAGGCCACTATAGTTGAGCGTTTGCGCTTCCCCGCGCCGCTCCTTGACTGAACGTACGATCTGGAGCGACTGACTGTAGTAGTTGAGCGCCTCCTGCTGCACGCCCAGCAGATCGTAGGCCCGGCCAATGTTGTTGATTGTGACCGCCCGCCCGCGCGGCTCGGAGCGGAGCGGAAGCGCCTGAGCATAGGCATCGAGAGCCTTCTGTTGCTCGCCTAAATCGGAATAGATGACGCCAATGCTGTTAAGCGTGGCGGCCTCCCCGGCGCTGTTTTTCGTCGCGCGCTGGAGTACGAGCGACTGCTCAAAGAACCTGAGTGCTTTCCGCTTCTCGCCCAGACTGCGGTGGGCTTCGCCGATGTTACTTAGCGTGATGGCCTCACCACGCTGGTCTTTCGCGGTACGCCGGATCTGAAGCAGTTGGTTATAGTAATCAAGTGCCCTCCGATACTCACCCGATTCAGCCCAGGCCAAGGCGATATTGTTGAGTGTTGTCGCTTCGCCGGCGCGATCATTCAGTTCACGCCTGATGGGGAGCGCCTGATTGTAATATTCAAGCGCCTTCTGCTTGTCACCCTGGGCGGAGTAAACGGCTCCCAAGGTGGTGAGCGTGATGGCTTCCTCGCGGCGGTCATTTGCTGCGCGCCGGAGCGTGATCGCCTGATTGAGATATTCGATGGCTTTCGGGTAATCGTTCAGGAGCCGAAAGGTGTCGCCCGCGTTGTAAAGCGTCTGCGCTTCACCTTCGCGGTCCCCTGCCGCGCGCCAGAGAGGCAGCGCTTCCAGATATTTCTCCACTGCCTTGCGCCGTGAATCAGCCTTGCCTTCTTCATAAAATCGCTCGGCCTCCATAAAAACCCGCTGTGCGATTACACGGCTGTGATCCTGTCCGGTCGCAGGGTGCAATTCGGCAAGGCTCAGCTGGTAGCGCCCGCGCGGGGCCTCTTTCCCGGCCGCGCTGATTTCGATCTGATAATCGCCTGCTGTTTCGGCTATCCAGCAGGCCGGGTCAGTCCCACGGGTGTTGGGAGATAAATTGACTTCGGTCAGTTGCTTCCCATCCGGCCCGCTGAACCTGATGGCGACATCAATGCCGCGCTGATCAACCACGACGCGGACGAACTGAGCGGAGCCGAGCGTGACGCGATAAGCGTGCGACTCGCCGCCCTTCAGTTCGCGTTCGACAGGCTTGCCCTGCTCAAGCGCGCGCACGTCGGACGGGGCGGTTTGAGGTGGCAGGGCGGGACTCGTCAATCCTGTCGTGAGTACCAGAATAAGGGTCAGCAGAAAGCTGCCGGTTGCAGGGCAGCCTCGTCCACGGGTCATCAGACACGGCCTGATCGGGGAAATCATGGCACTACCTCCGCGGAAGAGTAACGCCGAGGATTCGCGTTACCTGGCTTCAGAAGATGAGAATGCTGAAGAACGGAATTTATCCTCTGCTTTCGGACTCAAATGAATGTGCGGGGATAAATATGCTCCTGCGCCGGGAGATTTACAAGCGGGCGGGTGGCGGGAAACAAGGGGAGACCGGCGGTGGAAGATCGCCCGGAATCAGTACCGCGAGCGTGCATCCGGCCAGGCACTGTCTGATGAAACCACGCTCGCTGCCGCTCGCGGTACTGATTTTGTCTACTCCGATCCGACTATAAACAGTTGGGCGGGAACACCGGCACGGTGAGCGTGACCGTGTCGGTGAAGGTCAGCTTATGCAGGTTGTGGCCACCATTGTAAGCTGACGGATTAGTCCTCGCATTCGGGTTGTAATTGATCGCCGCGCCGATGATGCCGATGTCATTAGTGCCCCAGAACTTCATCCAGCCCGTAGTGCCGGCCGGGATCACGCTCGTGAGCCGCGGCGTCGTGCGGGGGAAAGTATTCGAGAAGACGCGCCTGAGCTGACACGCCTGCACATCGGTCGTGAAGCTGTAGGGGTTTTCCTGATCGTCGAACAGGATGCCGAAGAGCGGGCCGATAAATGGCCCACCGACCGACAGGTCGCCTCCGATCCGGTCGACGACCAGCAGCGTGTTGTTGGCGTCCGCGGGACTCGCGATGCTGTCCACGGCCAGCACGCGCGGCAGACGATTGTACCCGTTGGCCATGCCGTTGAAACGCAGGATGGCGCTGGTGCTGTTTGGCTCGCACCCAGGTACGGGGCTGCCGAACTCCGACGCGCAGGATTCAGCCTGGAGGTCAGCCTCGCGGCTCGACGCCACTTTCAATTTCACCTTGGCGCTGCCGATCAGGTAATTGAAGCTGATCGGGCAGCCTGTGCCGTGGCCGTCGGCGAAACCGGGTGGGCCGTCCACCGCGACGGCGACGACGTAGCCCGTGACGCCCGGGTCAACGTCTGAAGCGAGCAGGGCCACGGTCTGGTTCGCCGTCAGGCAGACGAAGGTATCGGCGGCCGAGCAGGTGTTGCCGTCAATGAAGAAGAGATGGACCACCACGCCCATAGTCGGATGAATGTTGGTGATGCTGATCCGGGTGTTCTCCTCATTGAGCCCGCCTTCGACTGCGCTCGAACTGTAAATCGCGTAGAAGAGGACCGAGCCGGGCTTCCCGTCGCTCAGGTCAGCGCCGGCCGGCGGCGGCACGCCGGGGCCGACGTTCGGGACGTTGACCGTCGTCTCGAAGAGGGCCGTGTTGTTGGCCGGCTCCGAGTCGGGCAGGCAGTTGGCACTTGTCACGTTCGCGGTGTTGGTAAAGGTCCCGGCGGGGCTCACTGCCGGGACGTGGGCCACGACGGTAACGGTGGCCGAAGTCGGCGCGCTGGTCGCGCACTGGTTGGCCGCGCCGAGTACGCCGAGCGTGCAGGTCGCCGTGCCCGTGCCCATGCCGGAGCAACTGCCGAGCGTCGTCGTCGCGCTGACCACGCTCCAGCCTGCGGGAAGCGTGTCTGTCACGACCGTGCCCGCGCTATTGGACGGCCCGGCGTTGCTGACGTTGAGCGTATAGGTGATGTCATTGCCCGCCATGATCGGGTTGGGCGAGCCCGCTTTGGTGATAGACAGATTTGATTGCGACTGCACGGTCGTATTAGCACTGCGGATGAGGGTGCTGGGGGGATTGACCGAAGACACCGTCACCTGATTGGCCAGCACTGTATTGCATTCGACCTCCGAACATACTCTGACTGTAATCGTGAAGGAAGCGGATTCACCCGCGGCCATCACATCCTTATTGAAAGTGACTATGGCGTCATTGCCGAACACGCTCCAGCCCGCCGGTGCCATGGCCGAGATGAATACGACGCCCGCAGGCAGCGCATCTGACACTGTCACCCCATTGGTCGTAGCGCCCCCGTTGAGGATATTGATATTGTAAGTCAACGTGTTCCCGGCGATCACTGTCGCGGGGGCAGCCTTGCTCGCTTCGGTGATCTGCGCCGAAGCGACTGAGCCGAACAGGCAAAGCGCCAGCAGACAGGCGCAGACAGTAGCTCCGACGAGCGCCGGACGCGTGCGTGTGGGTGAGGTCATCATGTCAATTCCTCCTGAAAGGAAGGGCTTTATTCAACGACGATTCGGCAACGGCATCTGGTCCTGGTCGGCAGTAGCCCGGCACAGCGGGACTACCTGTTGTTAATTACAGTGCGAAAGAAAGTCTGATCCCAGGTATAAAAGGCCGTGAGGCACGAATGATTGCCGGATCGGAGTGAGGTATTCAATAACCCAGTGATGGGACGCAGTCTAGCAGAAGATTTATAATTATGCGAGGAAACTGAAGAACGTCAGGTCACTTGTGTTCCAGCCTGATGAGGTGAACGAGCATTCCGTTGGTCCCGCCTTTCAGGTTGGTCTGGTTGTCGTCTTTCTCGACTACGGGTTTGGCCGCCGGCCAGGATTTGCCGAGGAACTCCTGCACCTGCCTGATCTGGCCGGCATCCTTGATTTCGCCGCCGTCAGTCGGCTTAGCCAGTTTTCTGGCTGCCTCCAGTTCAGGCACGCTGCGCGCCGACCAGATCAGCCAGATTTTTTCCGTCCCTTCTTCCGCATCCACCCGGAACCAGGGCGGCTCCCGACCAGGGAGGTAAAGAGGTTGCATGGCACTGAGCGTGGGCGCGTCATCGCTGACTGCCGACGCCGCCGGGAAGAGGAGATTGTAAACGGGCAGGCCGTTCGCCGGACGTGGCCCTTCATTGATGACGTAAAGGAATCCTTCCTGCGGGCTGTTGAGATTGAGCCGCATTTCATCCTCTGGCGAAAAGACTATCTCCCCGGCAAACTGCTTCGGCTGTTTGCTGCCCGATTTCCGCGGGTTGAGCCGCACGGTGATCGAATAACTCAGCAGGCGTGGCGCCGCGGCGGCGGCATTTGACGTAGAAGCCGTCTCTGACGGCACAGTCGCCGGGCGCGTGTGCTGCCAGTACCAGAACGCCGCCATGAGGGCCACGGCAAGCAACGCCGCGCCGATGAACTTCACCGGGACGGCCGCAGGAGCCTTTTTCGTTTCGCGCTCTGCCGGTTTGACGACAGGCGGCTCCGGCAGAATTCCGGGCAGGACCGATGTCGGCTGCGCCTTATACATCTTCCCCGGCAAGGCGGGGTTGCCGGCATCCTCAGTGCAAAGATTGAAGACGCGGACATGCTCGCCATGCTTGACTTCCTGCTCGCCCAGGTCGTGGAGGTATGGCGACCAGTCGCCGCGTTCTTTCAGGACTTCAGAGGCCGCGCCGGAAACCAGAATGTGCCCCGCGTCGCCGCAATCCATCACGCGCTGCGCCAGATTGATTCCGCCCCCCGCGACGTTCAGGCTGGCGTTGATGTCGGCGACGCGGAAGACCGGCCCGCTGTGGATGCCCATGCGCAGTCTGATTTCGGGGTGCTGCCTGATCGCCCGCGCAATCTCCACCGCGCACTGGACGGGCGCCATCGGGTCGCGGAAGAAGACGAGCGCCATGCCGTCGCCCGTCGGCAGGCTGATCATCTGGTTATTCGCATATGCTTTCTGGTATTCATTCGTGCCGCGGACGATTTCACGCAACTCGCGTTGCAACCGGGCCTGATCATCCATCGGCAGCTTCGAGTACCCGACCAGATCCATAAACAGCACGTGCGCCACTTCCGGGGCGAGCGAAGTGGTCGGATCAACCGGCTTGAACTGACCCGAAGTCTGAAAAACTTTATCATCAGTCGTCAGCGCGCGCGCCAGCTCCTCGCCGAAATCCCGGGCCTGCGCGAAGCGGTTGCCCGCCTCGTATTCGAGCGCCTTGAGGATCGCCGCCTCGGCCGCATCGGGCAGCTCTGGCCGCAGCCGCCGCGGTCTGGCCCCCGGCCCCGAGCGTTGCAGTTCATAAAGCTGCACCAGCGTCTCGGAATAAAAGGGCAGATGTCCGGTCAGCATTTCATAGGCGGTCACACCCATCGCCCAGATGTCGCTCGACGGCGCGGGCAGCCCGCGCAACTGCTCCGGCGCCATGTAAGGCAGCGCGCCGGCGACTTTGGTCTTCTCGGCGCCGGCCGCCGCCTGAGAATCTCTGACCGTGGCGATGCCGAAATCTATCAGCTTGACGATCTCCTCGCCCTCGCCCGCCGCCTGCACCATGATGTTATCGGGCTTCAGGTCGCGGTGAACGATCCCTTTGTCATGCGCCGCGCTGAGGGCCTGACCGAGCTGGCGCATGATCCGGGCGACGCGCGGGAAGTCGAGCTGCTGCTCTTCCATCACCGTGCGCAGGCTGACGCCCTCGACGAACTGCATGACGAGGAATGGCTTGCCGTCGGCCATCGTCCCCGCATCGAGCAGGCCGACGACTCCGGGGTGGTCAATGCGGACGAGCGCTTCGATCTCCTGCTCGAACTTTTTTCTGAACCAGGGGTTGTTCAGCGCAGTCTCCTGGTCTTCGAGCAGCACCTTGATGACGACGCGCCGCCCGAGCAGCTGCGTGTCACGCGCCAGGTAGACCACGCCGATCCCGCCGCGCCCAAGTTCGCCCTCGATCATGTAGCGATCCTTGAACAGCTTCCCCATCAGTCCGGTCTCCTTGAGCGGGGGAGTTACAATCGGGGAAGTCCCGAAGGAGGCAATCTGTTGTGTGTGATCGTCCGGACGTTTCCTGTCACTCATAGGCATTCCCTGGATAAGCTGGAGTGTCCGACTACTGAAGTGTGGGCGGAATCATAACACCATCCGCGGGAAGGCAGAAGTCAGAAAGCGGAAGTCGGAAGCAAGATGGACGGGCGGGGCCAATGCAAGTCAGAGCGGTCCCCTTTCATACTTTTGCCTTCCGCCTTCTGACTTCTGCCTTCCAATCAGGTGTCATCCGGTGCATTTTTTTAGTATCCTCGTCGCCGTGGCTCCAGCTTCGACCACTGAGGATCAGCGATGAAGACATTGCACGCCTGCTCTTTCGCCGTCACAATTCTGCTCGCGCTCTCCGGTTGTCAGACTTACTCTGCCAGCCGCGGGGCATCAGCCCCCGCGCCGGCTGACGGCAACTCATCAACCTTGACGGTCAAAGTCAAAGCTGACGCGACGCCGCTTGAAAAGGTCATTGCCGCAGGCGTCGCGCAGGAAGGACGTACGACCGGCTACGACCCTGCTTACACGAAGCTGAAATACCCCGGCGGCGACGTGCCGCTCGAAACCGGAGTCTGCGCTGACGTGATCGTGCGGGCCTTCCGTTTCGCCGATCTCGATCTGCAGAAGGAAATCCACGAAGACATGACGCGCAACTTCGCGGCCTACCCGAACACCTGGGGCGCGAAGAAGCCCGACTCGAACATTGACCACCGCCGCGTCGGCAACCTGATGAAATGGTTCGAGCGTCAGGGCAGGGCGCAGCCGGTGACGAAGAGCGCGAAGGATTACGCCCCCGGCGACGTCGTCGCGTGGGACCTGGGCAACGGGCGGTTGCACATCGGGCTCGTCACGGACAGGCGCGCCGGGAGCCTGCCCGGGCAGGGCGAAGGCTTTCTGATGGTGCATAACATCGGGGCCGGGGCGCGAATTGAAGACGTGCTGTTTTCGTGGCAGGTGATCGGGCATTATCGGTACTTCAAAGGCACAGAGACAGCAAAGCCGACAGTGAGAGCGGGTGAAAGAACATCTGCTCTGAAAATTGATTTTCTCAGGGAGGAAGAGGTCTCAAACCGTGCCGGGTGTCATTACCTGCTGCCTGAAGATATGAAGAAGGGCCGCGAGAATTATATTCTTTTCAGTTGTGAGGGTGATCGGATAAGGACATATGACGCAATCATCAACATTGATGGTCAGGAAACGAAACTGACCCTTGTCAGCAGTAGTGGGAATAAAGGCCCCTGGAAAAAGGGCACACGGATAAGATCTGTTTACCGCGCAGGAGAGATCACTATTCAGGTGAGTTCGGTCGTGACTACGGACTGTAAGGATAAAGGAGGCTGCGATGGGATTCCCCTTGACAGTGTGATCACTGTGACGCGTGATAACCAGAAGAAAGTAGTGAAGACAGTCGGAATGTGCGGCTGCTGAAGGCTCGAAACCACAGACCCATGAAACTCATCAGAAACCCCGAATCATTCACCCCAAAGTCATGGCTCAGGCCGACGGCATTATTCATCGCACTCTTCGGCCTCATCGCTTTCCCTTCGTGCAACCGCCAGCCCGCCGACATCAACGGCAGGTGGCAGGGCGTGATTTTTCTCAGTGAGAATGAAGGCGACGAACTCCCGTTCAGAATCGAACTCAAAAAGGAAGACGACCAGGTCACCGGCTCGCTCGTCAACGGCGACGAGCGGATCACTTCGACCGGCGGCTCTTGGGACGGCAGGAATCTGAAGCTGCGGTTCGATTTTTATGACGGCGAACTGACGGCCGGCCTCGTCAGGCGCGAGATGATCGGCGAATTCAAGCGCCAGTGGGGGAAGCAGACGCTCACGCGCCGGCTCAAATTCTGGCGCGAGACTCCGAACATGAACCCGCCCGACCAGAGCGGCAAAAACGTGAGCGGCGAGTGGCTGATGCGCGTTGGCGAGGGCGCGGACGAGAAAGTCTGGCGCGCCTCGTTCAGGCAGACCGGGTCGGACGTGACTGGCACGATCATTCCGGTCAGCGGCGACTGGGGCGTGATGACCGGCAGCTTTTATGACGGCAAACTGATGCTCAGCCGCTTTGACGGGATCAACGCGCGCACCTTCAAAGCCGTGCTGAACGACGCGGGCGCGCTCGAAGGCGCGGTTGATTTCGGCCTGCCGACAAACCGCACGCGCAAAGTGGTCGCCGAAAAAGTCGGCGAGGCGAACAGTAATTCAACATCAGCGCCGCCCGATCCAAACTCCGTCACTAAAGTAAAAAATCCGGCTGAACCCTTCCGCTTCAGCTTCCCTGATCTGGAAGGCAGAGTGGTTTCTTCGACCGACGAGCGGTTCAAAAACAAAGTCGTGATTGCCACGATCACCGGGAGCTGGTGCCCGAACTGCCACGACGAGGCGGTGGTGCTGAACGACCTCTATGACCGTTACCACTCACAGGGACTCGAAATCGTCGCTTTCGGGTTTGAATACACCGGCGACGCGGCGCGCGACCGCGAGCAGTTGAAAACGTTCGTGAAGCGGCACGGGACGAAATACCCGGTGCTGCTGGCCGGCTCGACGGCCGAAGGCGAAGTCGAGCAGAAGCTGCCGCAGCTCACGGGCTTCGGCGCCTACCCGACGACCATCTACATCGGCCGCGACGGGCGCGTAAGGAAGATTCACACCGGATTTGAAGGCCCCGCGACGGGTGAGCGATTCACCAGATTGAAGTCTGAGATGGACGAAACAGTCAAAGAACTGCTGACCGAGAGCGACAAGTGAAACCGCTGACCCCTGACACACCACATTTGAAAGGAAGCGAGCATGACAAAGGACAACAGGATCAATCGCCGTGAATTCATCAAACGCGGTACTGCCGGCAGCGCCGTCATCGGATTAACCCTTGGCGAGGCTCATCGGCTTGAGGCCGAAGCCGTGACTGAACAGAATGACAGCCCGAATAACCGCATCACCGTCGGGTTCATCGGGGTCGGCGCGCGCGCTCACCAGCTGATTGAAGACTTCAAGAAGGTGCCCGGGGTTGAGATCGTGGGTATCTGCGACGCCTACAAGGGCCGGCTCGAACGCGCGTCCGAACGCCTGAAGGGCCGGGCGAAGGTTTACAGCGACCACCGCGAACTGCTCGCCGCTCCCGGCATTGACGCCGTCTACATCGCCACGCCCGACCACCTGCACAAGTCACACGTCATCGCGGCGCTCGAAGCGGGTAAGGATGTTTACATCGAAAAACCTCTGACCTACACGGTTGACGAGGGCCTCGAGATCATCACCGCGGCAAAAAAGAGCGGGAAGATCCTGCAGGTCGGCAGTCAGGGCGTCAGCTCGGCGATTCAGGCGAGGGCGCGCGAGATAGTCGCCTCGGGCAAACTCGGCCAGATCACGATGCTCCGCGCTGTGAGCAATCGCAACTCGCCGGGCGGCGCCTGGGTCTACCCGATCCCGCCCGACGCCTCGCCGCAGACCGTTGACTGGGAGATGTTCCAGGGGCCGGCGAAAAAACGCCCCTTCAGTCTCGAACGCTTCTTCCGCTGGCGCTGCTTTTCGGACTACTCGGGCGGGATGGCCACCGACCTGTTCATCCACCTCATGACGACGATCCATTACATTATGAACACGGGCGCGCCGGAGAGCGTGATGGCGCTCGGCCAGCTTTACCGCTTCCGCGACGGCCGCGACACGACCGACACGATCAACGCGGTGGTTCAGTACCCCGAAGGCTTCGTCGTCAACCTGAGCGGGACCTTCAACAGCTCCGGCCGCGGAGGCCGCGGCTGGCAGATTCTTGGCACCGACGGCACGCTCGAAGTCTCCGGCGACGAGCTGACCTTCACGCCCGAGAGCAAATACGATGACAACGGCTGGATCGTTGATTCGTGGCCGCGCGCGCTTGAGGAGGCTTATTACAAAGACCCGAAGGTGATCGAGAAGGAGATGCCCAACCGTCAGCCCACCCACGTCGTCCCGGGGCAGGAGCGCTGGCAGGAGGTCGGCCGCGACGCCACCGTCGCGCACATTGAGAACTTCATCAACGGCGTCAGGACGCGCAAGCAGCCTTACGAGGACGCCACCGTCGGCCACCGCGCCGCCGCCGTCGCCCACATGATCAACCTCTCGGCGAATCAGCAGAAGGTCGTCAACTGGGATCGGGGCAGGGATAATGTGAAGGCCGAGTGAGGCGGCAGCACTGTTGCATTCAAAAGACTCCTGATGCCGGCACAACGTTTCAGCAGGTGAAATCAGTGTTGTCTGGCCCCGTTATGGAAGCGGTGCTATAGAGAAAGAAAGGCTATGAAACGGCGAATAATCCTCACAGCGGTAATTTCCTCAGCAATAATTGGTTGTTTCGGATTGATCTGGTCAATATTGCCAGTCTCCTTATCTGCAACGAATGATCTCCCCTTTAATATTTCCTTTACCCCACCAGACGATTGGAAGGTGGTTGAGGAGGGGAAATGGGGGATTCGGTTTCAAGTGCCGCTTGGTTTGCAGGAAAGATACACGAACAGGTTATGGATTCAGGAGAATGATTCTTTGAGGGTGGTTGTCGACTTTGGTCCAGACGATTTTTCTTCGTTTATCTCGGATAAACTCCGACTGAAGACATTAGGCTTTAAGAAAAACTACTCACAGAAAGTTTTGCGTGTAAACGGGCTGAAAACATTGATATGTACCTATGAGCAACAACCCCACTCGGGTACACAGTCTTTCAGGAGGGTGGCTGCCCTGATCCATCTTGAAAAGCGCGAGCAGCTTGGCGCTGCAAGGGAACCTTCTTACCGAGTGGAATACAAATCGGACAGCGATTTGAAAACAGCATTACAGATTTTGCAGACGGTCCGGTTTTACAACTCTTAGACATGAAAACCGCCTGCTTGTTCTGTTCGCTGGCGATCCTCTTTCTCTGCCTCAACGAGGGCAGGCAGGCATCGTGTGCGCAAATGAGTTCCGCGCAGGGAAAGAAGGCTGCGGAGCCTGACCGGCAGATTGATCTGACTCGGATTGGACATATTTCGTCTAAAGGCCGGGTACAGGATACTGATTATAATCAGCTGCCAGTCGTTGACCGGCTGATCGAGAAGGGAACAGCGGCTATACCTTATTTGATAAGTAAGCTGGGTGAGAAAACTGAGCTGAAAGGTAACACGGTGGATTTCTGGGCCAAGGTTACAGTAGGGGATGTGGCCCTTTTTATTCTGATGGACTTCTTTACAGACTCCGGCTGGAAGAAGACAACCATTCCGGGAGTTGGATGGGACGAAATGCTTGAGCGGAGAAACCCTGATTTAACCGCAGAGCAGGTTCTGCGGGAGTACGAAGCAAAGCATGGAAGACGAGCGATAAAGGCAAAGTGGCAGAAAATCTGGAATGAGAACAAGGACAGACTGTATTGGGATAAGAGTGAAAAATGTTTCAGAGTAAGAATCGCCTGATTCGAAGTCTGTCCGAGAAAACGTGAAGATATGTGGACCTGTCTGAACTGTAGCGAGCAGAGTGAAGATCATTTTGGAGCCTGCTGGAACTGCCAGTCTGGTAAGGACGGAACGCGGCAAACGCGGACTGATGATGTTACTGAAGAAGCCCGGATGGCTCTCGAACCATGGCTTCAGCCCGGCGAATTCCTGCGGCACTGGGCATACGGCATTAAGCCGGTGTCCATCGAAAAAAAGCTGCTCCTGTTTATGACCGGCGTCTTATTCGCAATAGTGGCGCCCTTTTCTGCTCAGATGGTCTTTTTGCAAAGGCTTGCTGAGAAATGGTGGGATAGTAGAGACCCGGCGGTAGCATTTCTTAAGATACCAACAATAGCATTCCTTATCGCAACGGGGGCGCTCTTCTGTTGGATAACCAAAACCCTGACGACGAAAAGCTGGGTCATCGGCCTCACCAATCAAAGGCTCATCGCACTCCTTTGCAAGAACAGGCTACAGGTCAAAAAAGCCATTGGATGCAGGCTCGATAATCTGCCATTGGTAAAGACGGAGACCAGGCTCAGGAAAGCTGTGATCGAGATTCACGATCCGCAGAACCCCATCCTCGCCGCATTTTATGAGACAGAGTCGCTCTCCAGCCTCAGAGAGGCTGTGGCAATCGCAAGCATTCTTGACGGAATAGAGAGTAGACAGCCGGGCGATTTACGGGCAGGAAGTTATTGCCCGGAGTGCAAGGCTGAATATCATTCCGGTATCACCCATTGCAACAGGTGTCAGGTCAGGCTGATCGAGTACAGGGGACCGGCCCGTTGAAGCAGCTTCCATCTGAATCTGATATGAGACCGCCTGAAATAATCGAGACCGAACGGCTGCTGCTCAGGCCGCCCGTGGTGGCAGACGCGGCGGCCGTTTTCAACGCCTACGCCCGCGACCCTGAGGTTACCCGCTATCTTATCTGGAAGCCACACCGGCACATTCAGGAAACGGAGCATTTCTTGGCGGGTTGTGTGACGGGCTGGGCGGACAATACCCGCTTCCCGTGGGTCATCACACTTAAAGGCAGCGGCGAACTGATCGGAATGGTCGAAATAAGGACAGGCGGCTTCAAGGCCGACGTCGGTTATGTTTTATCCCGCCAGTACTGGGGGAAGGGCGTGATGACCGAATCGCTGCGCCCCATAGTTGAATGGGCGCTCGGGCAGGAGGAAATCTACCGCGTGTGGGCGTTGTGTGATGCCGACAATCAGGCGTCGGCCCGCGTTCTTGAGAAGGTCGGTATGCAGCGTGAAGGGATATTGCGACGCAATATCCTACACCCGAACGTCAGCGACGAGCCACGGGATTGTTATTGCTACGCGGTGACGAAATGAAGGCATGATCAACAGGGCAGCCTGCGCGGGGCCGCTGGCCCAGACTGTCAGCCTCTGAGGATGACTATGTGCAGATCCCGGAAATTCCTTTTTACCACCATCATCATTTTAGCAGTTGCCGAGTTACGCGCAGGTTTGATGATCAGACTACAGGCGGCGCAGGCCCGGCTCCAGCTGATTGAGCGCGGCAACACTGGTAACGCCGGTTTCCTGCCTGATGAAGCACGGGGCACTATCAGTATTTCCGCTCCTGCAAAGTGTGGTGCGGCCCGGCCTGATCTGGCCGGCATTCGTGGGACTGAAGGGCTGGTGATCGGGCCGGACGGGACCATCTATTACTCACAACCCTTCGGCCCCAACGCGACGTTTCTGGGGCGATTCCGTCCGCCGTATGACAAGGGGCCTGAAAACCACTGGGCGCAGATGCCGGGGAACGCCTTCGGCATCACGCTCGACCCCAGGCGCCAGGTGATTTATGCGGGCTCGCGGACGGCGAAGATGGTGTTCAAGGTAACACTTGACGACACGCCCAAAGTCACTGAACTGGCCCCGGCTGAAGCCGGCATCAACGGCGTCACGCTCGGCAGGGACGGCGCCGTCTACTACACGGATCAGAGCGGCGGGCACGTTTACAGTGTGACTCTGAAGGGGGTGAAGACTACTGTCACGAAGACGCCGCTCGTAGAGCCGAACGGGCTTGCCTTCGGCCCGGACGGTCAGCTTTACGTCCTCTCGTGGACTGAGGGCACGATCACGCGCCTCAGAGTGTCCCACGGCGCGGAGACGGCGCGCGAAAGCTTCGCCACCCTGCCGAAGAAGAATGCCGACGGGATTGCGTTCGACAGTAAAGGGCGGCTTTACATCACCGCGAGTAAGACGCTGTTTGAAGTCAGCGCCGACGGGAAGGATGTGAAATCGCTCGGCAGCGCCAGCGGTGCCAACGTGGAATTCGGCGTCGGCGCGCTCAACTGCACTGACATATACACGGCGGGCGGCGCCCTGACCCGCTACACGCACGATACGCCCGGCTTCAAAGTTCCATGGCATCAGTGATCGCCGGGATCCTGAAGGAATTCCCGAACGATGGATTTAGGCCTCAAGGATAAAGTTGCAGTCATCACCGGTGGCAGCGCGGGCATCGGCCTCGCTGTCGCCCGCGCTCTGGCCAGGGAGAAGGCCCACGTGGTTTTGTGCGCCCGCGATGAGGCGCGCACGGTTGAGCAGGCCCGGGAGATCAGCCGGGAATACGGCGTCACCGCACTCGGTCTGCGCTGTGATGTTACTCGCCTGGACGACATTTCATCGGTCGTCGCCGCGGTCGAGCAGTCCTTCGGCGGCGCGGACATCCTCATCAACAACGCTGGCGCGGGCAGCCGCGAAACTATTATGGACGCCGCGGACGAGAGGTGGCGGCATTACTGGGATCTGCATGTGATGGCGGCCGTCCGGTTCTCCCGCGGCCTCGCGCCCGCGATGCGTCGCAGGGGCGGCGGCGTCATCATCAACAACGCCTCCATCTGCGCCCGGCAGCCGCTCGATTATGAGCCGATCTACAACGTCACCAAAGCCGCACTGATGATGCTCTCAAAGTGCCTGGCCGATGAATTGATCCGGGACAACATCCGTGTCAACTGCATCAACCCCGGCCTGATCCTGACGGCTGCCTGGGAGGAAGCGGCAAGACAGGCTGTGGCCGGGACCGGGGCCGACTGGAGAGAGTATCTTGACCGGATCGCCAGGGAGAAAGCTCCGATCGGGCGGTTCGCTTCGCCGGAGGAACTGGCCGACTTCTTTGTGTTCCTCTGTTCGCCGCGGGCGAGTTACTGCGTCGGTTCGACCTTGCAGGTGGACGGAGGATGGTTGAAGGTGGTGGCCTGAGTGGGGAAGGCAAAAGTAAAAAGATAAAAGTAGAAAGGCAAAACGGGGAAACAACATGCTCGAAGTTATCTTGAAGCGATTTGAGAATCCTGATGAGGTCCGCTTATTTGCGAAAGGGAAGTTTGAGATCGTGAGGGTCGGGGGGATGACCATCGGCAGGGCCACGTACGAGCCGGGATGGAGGTGGTCTGAACACGTCGGCCCACAGGCGGGAGTGGCATTTTGTGAAGTCGAGCATGTCGGGATGGTGATTTCCGGGACGGCCACGGCGGCGATGAAGGATGGCACGGTTTATGAACTCAGCCCCGGCACGGTCTTCTATATCCCGCCCGCCCCCCATGACAGCTGGGTAGTCGGAGATGAGACTTACGTGTCACTGCATTTCTTCGGCGCGGATCACTACACGAAATGAAAGTCGGCATAAACATCCTGAATTTCGGCCCCGGAGCCGGCCCCGTTTCGCTCGCGCGCTGGGCACAGTTCGCCGAAGAGACCGGCTACCATCTGGTCATGATCTCGGACCATGTGGCCATCACCCCCGACGTTCAGGCAGAGTACCCGGCGCCTTTTTACGACCCCTTCATCTCGCTGGCGTGGGTCGCCGCAATGACGAAGCGGATCGAACTCGGGACGACCGTCGCGATTCTGCCTTACCGCCACCCCCTTCACACGGCGCGCCTGGCCGCAAACCTTGATCAGCTCAGCGGCGGCCGCTTCATCCTTGGAGTCGGCGCCGGCTGGGCGAAGCAGGAATTTGAAGCACTCGGCGTGCCCTTCGACCGGCGGGGGGCGATCACCAATGAGTATCTCGAAGCCATCAGGGCCTGTCTGACCGGCGACACGGCCTCATACGAAGGGCGGTTTGTTTCATTCAGGGATGTCCACACTGCCCCGCGGCCGGTGCGCTCACCGCGCCTTCCGATCTGGGTCGGCGGTTCCGGCGAGGCGGCGTTGCGGCGGGCAGTGCGGTATGGTGAAGGCTGGCACCCGATCCGGATTCGCACGGACTGGCTGAGGGATAAGGGACTTCCGATGTTACGCAACATCGCCGAAGCGGAAGGGAAGCCTGCCCCTGCATTATGCCCGAGAATTGTTCTTCGCATCACCGACCAGCCCTTGGCTGATGATCAGCGGGTGGCAGGGCAGGGAACACCTGATCAAATCCGCAAAGACTTTGAAGCCTTGGCGTCTATGGGGGCCGAGTATGTCCTGCTCGACACCTACACCGGAGAACCGGAGTCCACCCGGCACCCGGAAAACAGCTGGGCGATGCTGACATCACTGGCCGAGCAGGTTCTCGACTTGGGGCGGCAGGCTCTGCGATAGGGGAATGCTCAGAGTTATGAGCTGGTCCTGAAGAGAAGGACCGGCGTCTGTAAATGAAACGAAGAGCAGAAATAATTGTACCGTTTGTGGCGCAAACTCTGTTGGGTTTGCTTTTATCGGGATGCTCCGGCCCTTGTTACCTGAAAGAGCGTCAGCCACTACTCCCTTCTGCCAAGCTCAACGGGTGGCAGGATTTCATGCGCGGCACGATCAGGTGCAAAGGCGAATTCCTGCTGAACAAAGGCGAATCCGTAAGCAATGGGAAAGTTGAAATCAAAGTCGTTGATATTTATCCGGATCAGTGCCATCGGATTTCAGAACCTACTACCCGCAAGGTAAAAATACAGTTCATTAATGTCTCCGACCAGAAAGTAATCTTGGAAGAGAGTTATGAAGTGGGAAGCCATGTGATGCTGGTGGGCGACCCTGTCATTGATTGGGACGTATTGTACATCGCAGGAATTAATACAAAGGATAACTGGACTCTGTTGGAATTAAGAGGGGATAAAGTGAAGCACCCTGAATGAGCAACTACATCTCAGTCGAAGCCACACGAACGCATATTGGGCAGGTTTATCAGGTCGGTTTGCAATTGGGTGTCTGGATCGTGTCAGCAGCCCGACCGTGAGGGAGGGCTTGGATATGGGATCAAGCCCTCCCTCACGGTCGGGCTGCTGACGCGACGTTTCCATCCACGCAACTGAAATCCAATCTAAACCATCTCGCTCTGAATCTGCCCTTGGAGGTGAGCCATGATTACCATACGCCGCTTTGTGCTGGTCATATGCAGCCTTCTTGTCATAGCTGGTTTGCCGTCAGCCACAATCGCACAGCAATTCAGCCCCGGCCTTTACCAGAATATGCGCTGGCGCTGCATCGGGCCGTTCCGCGGTGGCCGCACGGTCGGCGCCGTAGGTGTTCCGAGCCAGCCCAACGTCTTCTACATCGGCGTGAATAATGGCGGCGTGTGGAAGACGACGGATTACGGGCGCACGTGGACGCCGATCTTTGATGACCAGCCGACGGGTTCGATAGGTGATGTTGCCGTTTCGCCATCGAACCCGAACGTCATCTACGTCGGCAGCGGCGAAGGGTTACAGCGGCCTGACCTTTCGACCGGCGATGGCGTTTATAAATCAACCGATGGCGGAAAGACATGGAAGCATAAGGGGCTGCGCGACGGTCAGCAGATAGGTTCCATCATCGTTGACCCCACGAACCCTGATCGCGTCTTTGCAGCCGTACTCGGTCACCCTTATGGGGCTAACGAAGAGCGCGGCATCTATCGTTCGCTCGACGGCGGCGAGACATGGCAGAAGGTTTTGTACAAGGATGAAAACACGGGCGCAATCCAGGTGGCTTTTGATCCGAAGAACCCGCAGGTGGTTTATGCCGATTTGTGGGCCGGAAGGCAGGGCCCCTGGGAAAACGGCCAGTGGCAGGGGCCGGGCAGCGGCTTGTACAAATCAACCGACGGCGGCAATACGTGGGAACATCTGACTAAAGGATTGCCGACCTTTGAGCAGGGCCTGGGCCGCATCGGCATCGGCATTGCGTACAGCAACCCGAATATCATCTATGCGACGGTGGACGCCAGTCAGCAGGCTGGCGGCATCTACCGCAGCGATGACGCGGGTGAAAGCTGGCGGCGGATCAGCGGCGATCCGCGCTTGTGGGGGCGCGGCAGCGACTTCGCCGAAATCGCGGCCCATCCGAAAAATCCCGAAATCGTTTACGTCGCCAACACCGCTTCGTACGTTTCCACGGACGGCGGCAAAACATTCAAAGGGTTCAAAGGCGCGCCGGGCGGAGACGACTATCACCGCTTCTGGATCAATCCCGATCACCCGGACACCATCCTGCTCGCCAGCGATCAGGGCGCGGTGGTCACAGTCAACGGCGGCGAAACCTGGAGTTCGTGGTACAACCAGCCGACGGCGCAGTTTTACCACGTCATCACCGACAATCAGTTCCCCTACTGGGTCTACGGCGGGCAGCAGGAGAGCGGCTCGGCGGGCGTCGCGAGCCGCGGCGATTACGGCGCGATCACGTGGCGCGACTGGCAGACCGTGGGCGTCGAGGAATACGGTTACGTCGCGCCCGATCCGCTCGACCCGAACATCATCTACGGCGGCAAACTCACCCGCTTTGACCGCGCGACCGGGCAGGTGCAGAACATCGCGCCGGAAGTATTGCGCGGCGGCAAATACCGCTTCCTGCGAACCGCGCCGGTGATCTTCTCGCCCGTTGATCAGAAGACTCTCTATTACGCCGGCAACGTACTTTTCAAAACGACTAACGGCGGCAACAGCTGGGAGGTCATCAGCCCCGACCTCAGCCGCGAGAAGTGGGAGGTGCCGGCGAACATCGGCGTCTACCGCTCGCCCGAGATGGAAAAGATGCCGCGCCGCGGGGTGATCTATACCGTCGCGCCTTCATTCAGGGATATAAATACGATCTGGGCGGGGACTGATGACGGGTTGATTCACATCACGCGCGACGGCGGGAAGTCATGGAAGAACATCACGCCGCCCGAACTGAAGTCGTGGAGCAAAGTGTCCCTGCTGGAAGCTTCACACTTCGACAACGACACAGCTTACGCGGCGATCAACACGTTCAGGCTCGATGACCTGCGCCCGCACATTTACAAAACACACGACGGCGGCAAAACGTGGAGGCACATCACCGCTGGCATCCCGGATGGAGGCATCGTCAACGCCGTCCGCGAAGACCCGGTTCGCAAAGGGCTGCTCTATGCCGGGACTGAACAGGCCGTTTATGTTTCATTCGATGATGGCGAACACTGGCAGTCGCTGCGGCTGAACCTGCCCGCGACTTCGATTCGCGATCTGGTGGTTCACCAGGATGACCTCGTCGTCGGCACGCACGGGCGCTCTTTCTGGATTCTCGATGACATCACGCCGCTGCGTCAGATCAATGATCAGGTAGCGTCAGCGGATGCGTTTCTCTTCAAACCGCAACTGACTTACCGCGTCCGCCGCAGCGTGAATACCGACACGCCGATCCCGCCCGAAGAGCCGATGGGCCAGAACCCGCCCGACGGCGCGATCATCAACTACTACCTGAAGGCGGAAGCGACCGGGCCGGCCACGCTGGAAATCCTGGATAAGTCCGGTAAGCTCGTGCGACGCTATTCGAGCGTGGACCAGCCCGAGCAGATAGACGAGAAAACGCAGGCCTACCCTTCCTACTGGTTCCGCCCCCCGCGCGTCTTTTCATCCGCGGCGGGGATGCAGCGCTGGGTCTGGGATCTGCGTTATGCTCCGCCCGAAGGCTTTCCGCGTACTTACCCGATGACGGCGATCTATCGTGACACGCCGAGCCAGCCCGTCGGGCCGTTAGCGCTGCCGGGCGATTACACCGTGAAGCTGACGGTCAACGGCAGGAGTTATTCCCAATCACTTACACTGAAGATTGATCCGCGGGTGAAGACGCCACAGGCGGCGCTCGCGCGACAGTACGCGCTGTCAATGCGGGCTTACGAAGGCATGCAGCAAACCTGGCAGGCCCTGGTGCAGCTTCGAAAACTGAGGGCGCAACTGAAGGGGCTGACTGAAGGCGCGGGCCGTGGTGCGCTCGCCAGTGCGATTGCCTCGCTTGAGCAGAAGGCGGCGGCGCTTGAAGGCGCTGGCGGCGGCAGATTCGGCGGCAACCCGGCTGAAGTCAGCTTGTCGAAACTGCACCGCGATCTGCTCTCGCTGATGGAGGTGTTACAGGCGTCGGATGCGGCGCCGACCGCGCAGTCCGTCGCCGCGTCTGATGAATTGCAGCGCACGCTGACTGAATTGATGGCGCGATGGAATGAGATGAAGGGTAGGGATGTGAGGGCGCTGAATGACCAGCTTCGCCAGTCCAGTCTGTCGCCGCTCAACCCGGATAATTGATCCGTTCAGCAGAAACCGTTGTCGTGGCAGGACTCCCTTGCCGGCTGAGTCTCTGTGATGGCGGATTGGGCTGTAACTGAAATCACAAAGGGTAAGCCACTGGTTCGACCAGTGCGACTTGAAAAGCTTTGAGCGTTCCGGGAGTAAGTTCTCCCCTCGGGGCTTGACAGGCCTGATCCAGGGGAGAACTTTATGTCAGAGCATGCTCAGAG
>DASRDU010000109.1:0-23256 GCA_035652435.1 Blastocatellia bacterium | reverse complement strand
CGAGGTCTTGCAAGTCCCGTGGCGGTTGCTGCGGCGGGGGCTCCGACTCTGCGCGAATTGTCTGGCGCAAAGTTTTTCGTTCTATCTCAAAGAGCGTCAGGTGTTGAAAACCTGATCAATTGCTATGCCGAACACTTCTGGATCAGCCGACGAATTTATAGCCGAGCCCGTGAATCGTGAGGATGAATTGCGGGTGACGCGGGTTGGGTTCGAGCTTCTGCCGCAGCCATGCGACGTGAACGTCAACGGTGCGAGTCGTGGGCGTCGAATCGTAGCCCCAGACTTCGTTCAAGAGTTCGTCGCGTGAGAGCGTGGCCTCGCGGTGTTCGATGAAATAACGCAGGAGCTGGAATTCGCGGGCCGAGAGTTCGATCACCTCATCCCCGCGCGTCACCTCGGCGCGGCGGAAATCAATCTTCACCTCGCCGAACTGATAAGTCCCGCCCGCGAGCCCCGTGGTCGCCGGGGCGCGCCTGAGAACCGCTTCGAGCCGCGCCAGCAGTTCCACCATCTCGAAGGGCTTGGTCAGGTAGTCGTCGGCCCCGAGTTTGAGCCCCAGGACTTTATCAAACACCTGACCGCGCGCCGTGAGCATAATCGCCGGGGTGTGAATCTCGTGCTGGCGCAGGTCACGCAGCAGGTCGAAGCCATTCCGGCGCGGCAGCATGACGTCCAGAATCAGCAGGTCGAATGATTCCTTCGTGGCGCGCTGAAAACCCGCCTCGCCGTCGTGCGCGGTTTCCACGTCGTAGCCTTCGCTGCGCAGACGGTCTGAGAGCGTCAGCACCAGCCCGGGTTCGTCTTCGACCAGCAGAATGCGTTTGCTCATAAGAAGCTTTCAGCCATCAGCGCTCAGCCAGACTCTCCGGCTGGGAGCTGACCACTGAGCGCTGACTGCTCCCGGCGGGTCTGGCTGAAAGCTGATCGCTGAGAGCTGAAAGCTGACTGTCCTGCGACTCAGGGCTTTGAGTCCCCGAGGCCACGGGCAGGCAGATGGTGAAGGTGCTGCCGCTGCCGAGGGTGCTGGTCACGGTCACCTTGCCGCCGTGGGCTTCGGCGATGCTTTTGACCAGACTCAGCCCGAGGCCGTTGCCGTGAATCTGTGCCGCAACGACCTCGTTGCCGCGGTAAAACGGCTCGAAGATATTCGACATCTGATCCGGAGCGATGCCCAGGCCATGATCTTCGACGGTGATTTGTACTTCGGGGTTTTTGCCGTCGCTGACAGTTTGCGCCTTGATCCCGATCCGGCGGCTTTCGCCGCTGTATTTCATCGCGTTGCTCAGGAGGTTCTGGATGGCCCGCGTCAGGGCGGGCGCATCGGCCATCACTTCGGGCAGGCCCGATTGCACTTCCTTCTCGATCCGGAACCCGCCCTCGGCGATCTGCTGCCGGGATGAGGCGAGCGCCTGTTCGATCAGGTCGCCGATGCCGGCCGGCTGCAATTCGTATTTCTGGCGGCCCGACTGCGTGCCGGCGAATTCCAGCACGTGTTCGACCATCTCGGTCAGGCGGCGGCCCTCGTCGCGGATCAGCTTGCCGTAGCGTTTGATCTGCTCGCCGTCCCTGATGACCCCGTCGGCCAGGTTCTCGCCGGCGGAACGGATCACGGCGAGCGGCGTGCGCAGTTCGTGCGAGACTCCGGCGACGAATTCGATCTGCTGTTTTGCCAGCCGCTGCGCGCGCCGCGACGAGAGCATCATCAGCGCGACGCTCACCGCTAGCAGCGCCAGGATGCCGAAACTGAGGATCAGATTGCGGCGGCGCACGCTCGTGACCGCGGCGTCGAGCGACCCGGCGCGGTGCCTGATCAGCAGTTGCCAGGGTTTACTGTCGTCATTCGGCCCCCCGGGTGGCGGCCCGGCTGACTGGTCTGAACGCGGCGCGGGCGTGCTGCTGCCGGCAGCCGCGGCGGAATCGTTGCGCCCCTGGACCTCCGTCTCCGGGGGGCGGTTTCTTAAGATCACTGCGCTGTTGAGCCGGCGCAATTCATCAAAACGCAGCCCGAAGAGATTGGCCGTGACATCCGCTTTGGCGGCTTCCTGATCGGGACTGATGGCGGAGAGCGGAGAGCCGAACTGGCAGATCACTTTCCGCGCGTCGTTCCGGCTGACAATCGCGATGTTGTAGTTGAGTCCCTTGTCCGCGTCGAAGTGGCGCCGGGCCAGCGCGGGCAGCAGTTCCTGCTGAATGTAGTTCTGATTGAGCGTCACGATCACCACGCCCGAAGACGGGCGCAGCGAGATCTCACGGTTCCCCTTGACGACCGGCGGCCTCATGATCGGGATGACCAGGGCCGGGACCTCTTCAGTGACCGGCGGAAACGGGCGGCGCAGCAGATCCCGGACGGACTGGTCAGTGTCGGGGGCCTGCGAGCGCGATGATTGCGAGAAGGCGCGGCTGATATTCCGGTAGTGTTCCGTCAGCCGCTGGTGCAGTCCCGACATCTCTTCGGGCCAGTCGCTCGGCGCAAACTGCTTCGTCTCGGGGTCCAGCCGGTTCAGGCTCAGTGAATCGTCTTCCTCAAGCTTTGCCAGAAAAATTGTTCTGACCAGCTGCGGGTGCTGCGAGGTCGCCTGCCAGCGGTCATATCTGGCCGCATAATCGGGCAGGTTCTCGTCGCCCGATTCCGGCGTGTTGGCGGAGAAGGCCGCGTAAGCCAGGGTCAGCTCGTGGTCGAAGTCCTGACTGAAGCGTCTGGCCATGGCGCGGAGGTTCCCCTTCAACTGCTCGCGCTCGCCTTCGCTCACCTGGCCCAGCCAGCGGTATTGCAGCGCCGCCAGCAGCGGCAGCAGCAGGAGCGCCGCCGCCGCCACGATCAGGATAGCTTTCGATTCACTTTTCCAGAATTTCATAGAGGGCGATTATAAGCCGATAGTTCACTGGGCCGAGCCATGAGCAGCAAATTTTACATCCTTAACAAGGCCTTCGCTCGCACCCGGCCCGCCTGAGGGTGCATATTATGCGTTGTCACAATCAATGAATGCGAAGCCGCGTTCATTGTCCCAGCAATCAGTAGTGGCCCAGGGTAATGAACACCGTGACCGTGAACACGGCATTCTGAACCCGGGCCACTACTGTCGAACCGCAATTAATGCGGCTGGTGACGCACCCTCTCAGGCGGCCTGATGATGGACAAATGGAAGCCCGGCGGCTGCAGGGTCAACCCCGACCTCAAGGCGAAGAAATTCGAGAAGAAGGGTTGAGATGAGAAGGCGGCCCCGCGAGCGTGAGCGAGTGGAGACACCGTAACCACCTCCTTTGCGAGATCACCGCTTGCTCGCGTTCGCGGGGCTGCCTTGGACTTCGGTCGGAACCGCGCATTTTCACGCGCGGACAGATCCTGACGCTGGAATCACTACAATCTGAAAGGAACATATTGATGTACTCAAGAAGAGATTTCGGAAAACTTGCCCTCGTCGGGCTGCCACTTTCGCTGGCGCTCTCAGACATCAGCTCCAAAGTGAATGGCGTCCGGATCGGGATTCAGTCATACAGTTTTCGCACTCTTCCGCTCGACGACGCTATTAAAGCCATGGCCGAAATCGGCATCGGCGAATGCGAACTCTTTTCCGGCCACGTCGAACCCCGGCCGCCATCCGGCGGCCCGCGACCGCCGCAGTCAGGGACAGCGGGCCCCCCTGCGGGCGCACAGCCCCCGCAGGGGCAGGCTGGCGGCGGCGGCGGGCGTGGCGGCCAGAATCCGGCGGCCCGCGAGGAGATGCGCAAGTGGCAGGAGGAGTTACGCAAGTGGCGCCTCGAGGTGCCGCTCGACCATTTCAAGGCGGTCCGCAAAAAGTTCGACGCCGCGGGCATCAGGCTTCAGGCATACAACCTCAGCTTCAATGACCGTTTCTCCGACGAGGAGATTGACCGCGGTTTTCAGATGGCCCAGGCGCTCGGCGTCAAACTCATTACCGCCTCTTCAACCCTCACCGCGGCGAAGCGGGTCGCGCCCTTTGCGGACAAGTACAAAATCACCGTCGCCATGCACGGCCATTCCAACGTCACCGACCCCAACGAATTCGCGAAGCCCGAAAGCTTTGCCCAGGCGGTGGCACTCTCAAAATACATCGGGATCAATCTCGACATCGGCCATTTCTTCGCCGCCGGCTACGACCCGGTCACTTACATCGAGGAGCATCACGACCGGATCACCAACCTGCACCTGAAGGACCGCAAAAAAGATAACGGCCCGAACACCGTGTGGGGGGAGGGCGACACGCCGATCAAACAGGTACTTCAATTATTGAAGCGGAAGAAGTACGATATCCCCGCCAACATCGAATACGAATACCGCGGCGAAGACGCAGTGGCCGAAGTCAGGAAGTGCTTCCAGTACATCAGGGACGCCCTGGCGTGACGGGCGCCCTGGCGGTGATTGAATTACCAACTAAATTAAGAGGAGAAGAAATGCGAAAGAACAAAATCACACGACGACGTTTTGTTGCCGGGACGACCGGGGCCGCCTTCGGCGCCATGATCGTGCCGCGTCACGTACTCGGCGGCCCCGGCTACCAGGCGCCGAGCGACACGGTCAACTTTGCCCTCGTCGGCTGCGGCGGACAGGGGATGACCGACGCAGTCGAACTCGTCGTCGGGGGGCAGAACCTGGTGGCGATGGCCGACGTTGATTTCGGCTTCGTGGATTCGGCGATTGCGCGCCGCGTCAGGGGCCGGCAGGGCGGGAACCCGAATCGGAACGCGAGCGGCAACCCGAATGCGAGTGCGAATCAAACCCCGGGCGGCAATCCGAATCCGGGCGCGAACCCGGGCCAGAACCCGCAGTTCGCGCAGATGCAGCAGCAACAGCAGCAGCGGTTCGCGCAGCTGCAGGAGGCTTACAACAAGGCCAAACGCTACGCCGACTTCCGCCAGATGCTCGAACAGCAGAAGGACATTGACGGCGTCGTCGTCGCCACGCCCGACCACACGCATGCCATCATTGGGAACACCGCGATGCAACTCGGCAAGCACGTCTACGTCGAGAAGCCGCTGACGTGGTCCATCCACGAGGCGCGCGTGCTGCGCGAGACCGCGAAACGCAAGGGCGTCGTCACGCAGATGGGCAACATGGGCCATTCGAGCGAAGGCGCGCGCCTCGTCAACGAGTGGATTCAGGCCGGCGTGATCGGCCCGGTCAGGCAGGTGCAGGTCTGGACGAACCGCCCGGTCAATTTCTGGCCGCAGGGCGTGCCGCGCCCCGCCAAGGCCGTGGTCACGGCTGACGCGCCCGGCGCCGGGATGGGCTTCGGCTCGGACTGGACGCAGCGCCGCCTGAACAAAATCGCGGCGACGGCGATGGCGTCCGACCTCGGCTCGGTGCCGCAGGGCCTCAACTGGGATCTGTTCCTCGGCCCCGGCCCCGAAATCGAATACCACCCGATCTATCACCCCTTCAACTGGCGCGGCTGGGTTGACTGGGGCACGGGCGCGATCGGCGATATGGCCGCGCACCTGATTGACCACCCGTTCTGGGCGCTCAATCTTGGCTACCCGACAAGCGTTGAGGCGACCTCGACTCCCTTCGGACTCGACGACAAGGGCAAGCCGGCCAGCTACCCGGTGGCGTCAAAAGTCGTCTACCACTTCGCGGCCCGCGGTACGCAGCCGCCGGTCACGCTGACGTGGGTGGACGGCGGGTTGATGGCCGAGCGGCCCGAGGTGCTGCCCGACGACGTGCAGCTTGATCCGGGCGGCGGCGTCATTTTCATCGGAGATAAGGGCATCCTGGTACACAGGACTTACGGCGCGAACCCGAAAGTCTACCCGGCGTCGTTGCAGGAGGTGGCCGCGAAAGTGCCGAAGACTTACAAGCGCATCCCGATGGGTCCGAACGATGAGGCGCTGCACCGGATGAACTGGGTCAACGCGATCAAAGGTAAGGAAGAGATTTCGTGCCCGTTCGAGTACGCCAGCCGGCTGACCGAGACGATGCTGCTCGGCGTGGTCGCGCTCAAGGTCGGTCTGGGTAAGAAGATTGCCTACGACGGCGAGGCGGGCCGCATCACTAACAACGCCGCCGCCAACCAGTATCTGCAACGAGAATATCGCAAGGGCTGGAGCCTTTGAAGGCAGAGTTGCAGATTGAGAAAAAGATATTCACCGCCGGGACGCAGAGAGCGCGGAGACAACGCAGAGTTTTCTCCTCCTCTCTGCGCGACCTCAGCGATCTCCGCGCCTCTGCGGTGAACAGGACTTCATAAGTTGACCAACTCAATTTTTCGACAACTCCCGCCATCTGATCTTCAGGCGCCGTAGAAGTTGCCGTGGAACCCGAGCGGGAAATGCCGCCCCGTCCAGACCCTCGCCTGAAAATCCAGCGTCCCCGCGTCCCTGATCTCCAGAAATGTCTCGTCGCGATCCGCGTCATACCCGAGCGCCAGCAGCCACCCGCGCTCTTCGCTTGTCCTGCCCGGATGCGGCACAAAAACCGGTTCACCGAAGACACGCGCTTTGCCCGACTCAATGCGCTGACTTTTGCAGCGCAACAGATCGTGCCGCGCTAATGCCGGGGTTGCGAACGGCTCGGTTGATGAAAATGCGGCGGTGTAAAGGTATCGAGCTTCCGCACCGCCGCGCCGCGCGTCGAAGCGCGGGAATTCCTGTTCGGCTTCCATTTCGGTGCGGCTTTCAATTGTGGCTTTGGCCGGGTCAAGAATCAGACGCGTGAGTTTGTTGGGGGATGTCGCAGGCAGGCGATCCTGCGAGAAAGCGTGCAACGCCTCCAGCACCGAACCGTCGGGGCTCAGGATCGAATCAATAATCAGTTTGCCGTCATGTTCAAAAGCGTTGCCGTGATGAAAGACCATGCCGGCGGGCTGTTCGATGGTGACGGGTGTACCCGTGCCGTCCCTGCGCAGGATCACAAGGCGCATTGGCTCGTTTTCAAAGTAACGCACGGCATCGGCCGGCGTGACTTTGCCTGAGATCAGCTGCCCAACCTCGTAGCGCACCGGCGGGATCACGAAGACGAGATGTTCGCGCGCGAGCAGCATGTCGTGGATCATAAAAAATCCCTTCTGCGGCAGCGCGTGTAACTGCGCGAGCTTACCGTTGCGCCCCATGCGCCATACGGTCAGCGCCATCCCCGGCCCTTTGCGAATCCCGTAAGCGTAACCCTCACCGGTCTGAGGATCGAATTTCGGGTGCGCCGTGAAGGACATATCTTTGGGAAGCGTGCCATAAAAATCCCACTCGCCCTGATACGACAGGTCATTCGGATCAATCGCGGTCGGGTGCCCGCCTTCTGACAGCCCGAGCAATCGTCCATCCCAGCGAATGACGTTCACGCTCGGCTGGTTCTTGCCACCGTGCGCGGGCTTGTAGCCTTCAGGCAATGGCGGCGCGGGCGTGCCGAATTCGCCGTAGAGCATCCGACCCGCTTTGATCTCTTCCAGCCGCTGCGGTGTTTCGACGAAGCGGGCGCGCAGCGAGACCTTCCCTTCGCGGAAGCTGTAACGCGAAACGAAAGCGTCGCCGTCGAACAGGTGTTGCAGCCGCACGCCGAAAATCTCTTTCTGCCCCGGAGCCACGCGGTAAAGCGTGCCGTTCAAATCCTTCGGCACTTTGCCCTCGATGCGTTTCAGTTCCCACGCGCCTTCCGCGCCCGCAGTGCGATTGGCGAGGTATCCGATCTGACGTTTGCCGTCGGCCAGAACGCTGATGATCGTTTGCGGTTCGATCAGTCCGAGCGTGCTGGCAAAGCCGACCAGCCTGGCAAACTGGCGACGGTTCATTTCGGGATTCCTTTCTGTTTTGACCGGAGCAGAGTGTCAGTAGCCCGACCGCGAGGGAGGGCTTGAGCATCGCAACGCAGGCCCTCCCTCGCGGTCGGGCTACTGACACTCTGTACATACGAGAGACAAGTAAACGCCAGAATCAGCTAAAAACCCAGACTCTCCTTGAGAGCCCTCACGCGGTCGCGCGCGACGGTCAGTTCCGTGCGGCTGGCGTCCCTGAGGCGGACGAGCAGCCGGCCGCCGAACCACGAATGCACTTCGTCAACGTAATCCGCGTTGAGCAGGATCGCCCGGTGGATGCGGATGAATTTGTCCGGGTCGAGTTCCTGTTCGAGTTCGGTAATGGCCCGGTCCACGACGAAGTTCCCTTCAGCCGTCGCCGCATAAGTCAGTTTGTCCTGCGAGAAAAAATGCGTGACCTGCGCGAGGTCGAGGAACCTGACCCGCTCGCCGAGCCGGGAGGCGATGCGCGTCGGCCGGACTCTGGGCTGCGCACGCATCGCCGTGGCGAGCTGCTCGACGACAGCGCGAAAGTCGGGCTGCTCCGTCGTGCTGCGCACGCGCTCAATCTTGTTGAGCGCGCGTTCCAGCTGCGGAACCTCGACGGGCTTCAGGAGGTAATCAATCGAATTCACCTCGAAGGCGCGGAGCGCATATTCATCGTAAGCGGTCGTGAAGACGACGAGCGGCTGCTCGCTGAGTCTGGTGAGCAGCTCGAAGCCGTTCATCTCGGGCATCTGAATGTCGAGGAAGAGCGCGTCAATCCGTTCCGCCGGGAGTCTGTTAAGCGCCGATTCGGGATCCGTCTCCTGCCCCGCAATCTCGACGCGACCGGTTTCGCGCAACAGCCGCGACAGGCGCTTGAGCGCCAGCTCCTCGTCGTCAACCAGAAAAACACGCAGCGTTGCGGGCGCACTCATATCCGCGCCCCCTCTGATTCCGCCGAGCGGGGGATTGAAACTGTGGCGACCGTGAACCTGCCTTCGGCGCGAATGCCGAAGGATGCCTTGTCGGCAAAAAGCGCGGCGAGCCGTGATTGCAGGTTATCCAGTCCGTGCCCGGCGGGGATCTCTTCTGCCGTGAAACCCGGCCCGTCGTCGTGGACTTCCAGCCTGACGAGGCCATTATCAGCCCTCGCCCGCAGCCGGATTTCGCCGCCCTCGCGCCGGGGCGCGACGCAATACTTGATGCTGTTTTCGACCAGCGTTTGCAGCGAGAACGGCAGCACCTCGACCGTCCCCAGTTCGCCCGGGACTTCGACGCTGAATCTCAGACGCTGGCCGAAGCGGGCCCGCTCGATCTCCAGATAATCGGTCACGATCTTCACCTCGTCGCGCAGCGGCACCGTGCTGTGATGGTTCGAGTCGAGCGAGAAGCGCAGCAGCGCGGAGAGCCGCTCGACCATCCGCTCGGCGCGCGCCGGGTCTTCGCGGGTCAGCGCGGAGATCGAATTCAATGTGTTGAAGAGGAAGTGTGGCCGGACGCGCGATTCGAGCGAAGCCAGTTGCATGGCAATCGCCAGTTTGCGGGCGCGCTCTTCTTCGAGCTGTTTGGTGCGCAGCTCGAGCGTCGTCGCCTCAAGCTGCCCCTTCAGATTGTCATAGAGGTAGAAACTGGTGCCAAAAACCAGGCCGAGCAGCAGCGAGATTTGCAGGCTGTGGATGGTCAGGGGCATGAACTCTTCGGGCGGGTGCTGGTCGAAGTAAGAGAGCGACACGCTGCTGATCAGACACCCGGCCGCCGATGAGATGATGATGGTCAGGAAGAGCAGCAGCCAGTTGAGCGGGAACGGCTGGCGTGAAATCCGCGCCGAGAAGATCGAGAACGAGTAAATGAGCAGCAGCCCGATCGAGGTCGAATAAATGAACGAATGCAGGAAACAGACCGGCAGCGAATGATGAAGCTTCCCGCCGTTGATCCACATCTCCAGCAGCAGCGAGACGATGGTCGCCGCCAGGATCAGGACTACCCTCGACCCCCAGCGTTCGACCACGCCTCTGGCGAACAGGCAGGGGCAGTCAAACCGCTCGCCCGTGTGCATGGCGACGATGGGGTGCCGCCCCCGCAGGTGGTTCAGGAGTGAGTGACCGTGACGTTCCATAAGAATTTCAGCCGTAGTGACCCCTGACCATCAGGGAAGGATTATTTTCGCGCCTGAAGCAGCTGCTCGACGGCGGGTTTGAGGTTCGGGTTGAGGCGGATGCATTCGGCGAAATCCTGATCCGCTTCTGCCAATCGGCCCTGCTCCCGCCGCGCGACCCCGCGGTTGAGGTGGGCGCTGGCTAGTTGTGGCCTGAGCCTGAGCGCCTGATCGTAATCAGCCACCGCCCCGTCAACGTCGCCCAGCCTGTGCCGTGCTACGCCGCGGTCATTATAAGCCATCGCCAGATCAGGTTTGAGCCTGATTGCGGCGTTGAGGTCAGCGATGGCTTCGTCGAGTTTCCCCATCAGATAGAGTGCCGCCGCGCGATGATGCCGGGTTTCGGCGGATTTGGGGTTGAGCCTGACGGCCTGATCGAAGTCAGCCACCGCCCCGTCAAAGTCCCTTAGCTCCCGGCGGGCGATCCCGCGACCGAGCCAGGCGTCGGCCAGCCCAGGGTTGATCTCCAGGGCTTTCGTGCAATCGCTGATCGCGCCATCCAGATTGCCCCTGGCGCGGCGAATTTCACCCCGCCTCACCCAGGCTTCCGCCATTCGCTGGTCGAGCCGGATGGCGCGGTCGAAATCACGGAGCGCGGCCTCGGGGTTTTTATTGAGCGAATGGATGACGCCGCGGCTGTAATAAGCGGCGGCGGAATTCGGGTCTGAAGCGACAGCCAGATCAAGGTCGGAAATGGCCCGCGAGAGTTCACCTTTATCCACCCACGCCCTGCCGCGCTCGATGTACGAAGCGGACGTGGCGGCGCGCGAAGTCTGTGCCGGTGTGATTGCTGCCCCGCCCGAGGCGAGCAGAAAGAGCGTCAACCCGAATGTTGCCCTGAGTGCGTTTGCTTCAATCGTCAGTTTGCGTGCCATCAGCTTTCCCCCTTTCCAGAGAACAGACCTTTCCGGTAACGGGGAAGATAGATGAGCTTTAGTCCTCCCGGCTTCCGTTGTCTGATGAAAGGCAGAAATTTCGGATGAAAGGTCGGCAGGCCCGGATGAATCAGTCGGGCAGGAGCCACGGCCCGGAGATTAATGGAACTCTTTCCCGCGTTTTCAGTAAGTGAGGAAAAAGGAGAAAACCATCCATGCGAATCCTGGCCATCACTCTTGCTTTAGCCTGTTCAGTCACCGCCCTGGCTCAGGGGCCTGTTCGGCAACCCGACCTGACGATTGATGCCGCCGCCCGGCAGGCGGTCATCGAAGGCGCGATCAAATACCTCAACGAAAATTACGTCTTCCCCGAGACGGCGAAGAAGATAGAAGCCGCGTTGCGCGAGCGGCTGCGGAAAAAGGAATACGACAACATCACCAGCCCCGCCGCGTTTGCCAGCATGCTCACCGCGAATCTGCGTGAGGTCAGCCACGACAAACATCTGGGCGTGTTTTTCACGGGCGGCGCGACCCCGCATCCGGTGGCGGATCGCGACCGATACCGCGCGATGGCGAGCAAACGGAACTACGGCTTCGAGAAGGTGGAACGTCTGAATGGCAACATCGGCTACCTCGACCTGCGCGGCTTCGAGGACGCGGAACTGGCGGGCGAGACGGCTGCGGCGGCGATGACTTTTCTGGCCAACACCGACGCGCTGATCGTTGACCTGCGGCAGAACGGCGGCGGGCAGCCCGAGATGGTCGCGCTGCTGTCGAGTTATCTTTTCGACAAGCGGACGCACCTCAACGACATTTACTCGCGGGCTGATGATCACACGCAGGAGTTCTGGACGAAGGAGTGGGTGCCCGGCAAACGCTTCGGCGGCGACAAGCCGGTTTACGTGCTGACGAGCCGGTGGACTTTTTCGGGCGCCGAGGAATTCACCTACAACCTCAAAAACCTGAAGCGCGCCACGATCATCGGCGAAGTGACCGGCGGCGGCGCGCACCCGGTGAGGCCCCACCGGATCAACGAATATTTCACAATCGGCGTCCCGTTCGCCCGCGCCATCAACCCGATCACGAAGACGAACTGGGAAGGCACCGGCGTCACTCCCGACGTTGAAGTGCCGGCCGCACAGGCGCTGAAGACCGCGCACCTGGCCGCGCTCAAAAGCGTGCAGTCGAAGGCCACTGACCCGCAGCTGGCCGGCCAGTTGAAGAACCTCATCGAATCGGTGCAAAGGGAACTGGACGAGATGAGGTCACCGGCCCCCGCGCAGTCCGCGGCGGCCCAGCCGGCGGAGCAGGGGATTGCGCTGCCCGCCACGCCCGCCGGGAAAACGCTCGGCGAATTCATCAAAGCACTCAACACCGGCAATGCCGAAACGATGCGCCGCTTTCATCAGGAACATGGCGGCAATCCGGAGAACGCCGATAAGGATATGGGTTTATACAAACAGAGCGGCGGGCTGAAGGTTCACAGCGTGACGCGCGCGACCGAGACCGAGATCGAAGTGCTGGCGCAGCAGAAGAGTGATGGCGACTGGCTCAGCTTCTCAATCGAAGTTGAGCCGGGCGCGCCGCCCCGCATCGCCCGCGTTCTCATCCATCCGGCTTCAGCGCCTCCACCCGCGACGCCGGCAAAGGGCGCGCCGACCGAAAAATCAGAGGCGGCCCCGGCCGGAGGAAAGAAACTGAGCGAAGCCGAGATCGTCAGCGAGCTTGAGTCTTACCTCGAAAAACAGGCCGCCGCGGATCGGTTTTCCGGCGCCGTGCTGGTGGCGAAAGGTGACAAGCCGATCTTCAAAAAGGCTTACGGCATGGCCGACAAAAGCGCGAAGGCCGCGAACCGGGTGGACACAAAATTCAATCTCGGCTCGATGAACAAGATGTTCACCTCCGTCGCCATCGCGCAGCTCGCCGAACAGGGCAAGCTCTCCTTCGATGACAAGGTCGGCAAACACCTGCCCGATTACCCGAACCGGGCCGTCGCCGAAAACGTCACCATTCATCACCTGCTCACGCACACCTCGGGTCTCGGTTCGTTCTGGAACGCGAAGTTTGACGAGAAGAAAGGCAGCATCAGAACGGTCGCCGATTACCTCTCGTTGTTCGTTGACGACCCGCTCCGCTTCGAGCCGGGCGCGCGCTTCGAGTACAGCAACGCCGGTTTCATCGTCCTCGGCGCAATCATTGAGAAGGTGTCGGGGCAGAGTTATTACGATTACGTGCGCGAACACATCTACAAACCGGCGGGGATGACGAACACTGACTGTTACGAGATCGGCGAGAAGGTTAACAATCTGGCGATGGGCTACACGACGGGCGATGGAGAAGGGCCTTCGTCGGGGCAGCGCCGCGAAAACACTGACACTCGCCCCAATCGCGGCGGCCCCGCCGGGGGTGGCTATTCGACGGTCGAAGACCTGCTGAAATTCAGCATCGCGTTGCGCGCGGGCAAACTGATCAGCGCGAAGTCGCTGGAACTCATCACGACGGCCAAGACCCAGACCGGCCGGGGCGGGTACGGCTACGGATTCGGTGACAGCATGGTGAACGGCAAACGTTTCTTCGGCCACAACGGCGGCGCGCCGGGGATTGCGGCCGAACTAAGGATCTTCCCCGAGCTTGGCTATACGATTGCGGTGATGGGGAATTATGACCCGCCGACGCTGATGCCCATAGTCAGAAAGATCGCGGAGACGATTACGGCTGAGTAATCGCGTGGCCAGGATCCTTCCAGAGTGTTTCTGAAAAGTTCCGCCCCTGGCCCTGAAGGGGCCGGATTCAATAGCCGTGGGTGCAACCCACGGAGACCGAGCGGCATGCGTTTCAACCCTGAAAGGGTTGTAGTTGGGCAGATTCTACGACCCCTTCAGGGTCGGCACATCTGGTGGCCCGCACCCCGTGGGTTTTACCCACGGCTATTGAATATGTCCCCTGCCGGGGACAAAAGCTGATCCCTCAGAAATTCCCTCACCGAATCATCATCCTCCGATCCGATCAGTCATCTGTTCCGCATCGTGATCCGGCAGAGTTTGTTGCCGCGCGCGACGAGCGCCTGCGCGCCCGAATGGAACAGCCTCACATCCCCACGAATCGCCGGGTCGCTGATGACTTTCATGTCCGCTGACCCCTTGCGGCGCGAGAACAGCTCGAGTTCATCGCGGTCGGTCAGGTGCAGACAGACGCCGCTGTCAAGAACGACGAAATTGATGCCCGTCAGCGTCACGTCAGAAATCACGCGCAGGTCATAAGCATCGAAATCATCTGTGAAGCGGTAGATGAATTTGTCGAATGTGCCGCCTTTCGCCGCAACCACCATCAGCACGTTGCGCGCGGCGACGGCTTCGACGATCTGATACCCGTCGAGTTCCCCGAGCCGCGCCTGATGGCAGACGCCGGATGACGGCAGAAATGAGGCGTAATACGCGCCGAGCAGGTTCTGAATGACTACGCCGTCAAAGACCTGTGCCGCGTTCGGCAGCACGCTCCCCACCGCTTTCGTGCCGACCAGCGTGTTGCCCGACAGTTCGACGAAATCGGCTTCCAGCAGGTTCGAGCCCGATTTGATGTAAATGCGCCCGCCGCTCGCAAGCAACGCCTGACCTGTCACGTCCGCCTTCAAATCCTGCCCGCCCGTCAGATCACGGAAGAAGACCCGACCGCCTTCAAGCCGGGCGAGGATGACGTGACGCTGGCGCGGGGTCGTGGCAAAGACCGCCTCCCCGCGCGGCAGATCGGCGTATTTCCGTCCGCTGATGTAAACACTCTGCTCCGTGATAGTGACGTTGCCGTCGTGCGCCACAACCGCGCTGTCGAATTCATGAAATTCAGTGATCTCGAAATGATCGCTGCCGGAATGTTTCTGAATCTGCAAAGCGGCCGGAATGATGACTGCCGTGACTTCTTCGGGCGGCGGCACGCGCTGCCCGTCTTCAAACACGGCTTTGTACCAGTCGCGCCAGACTTCGGGAATTACGTCAAAGGGCAGGCAGGCGGCGGGCACCGCGACGCCCGGGTGCAGCACGGAAATGTTCGCGCGCATCCGCGCGTCGAGCAGCTGGGTTTTATCCTTCAGTTTCTGAAAAGGCGGATATGTGCCCTTGAACGGGTGGATGCCGACGAACATCTGAAACGAGACGACGGCGAAAGAAAACCAGTCCGACCGCTCATCGAACTTTGTCGCGTGCCGGTCGCGCACGCTTTCCATCAGCGCCGTCGCCGGGAACGAGCGCGTCTGCCAGCTGTCCACGTCGAGAAAGAAGACCTCACCGAAATCATCCGCGACCAGAAAGTTCATCTCGTTGAGATCAACGATCAGCATGTTCTTTGAATGAACGTGACTGACCCCGGCCTGAAGTTTTCGCACCAGTTCGAGCGCCACGTCGGGCGTCAGATTCGCGCGCTGGCGGAACGACCGTGGGAAGAGCTGGCAGAGCGTGTAAGCGTTCTCGACGTGTCGCATCGAGTAGCCGACCACCCTGTTGCCGCCGTCGAGCAGCACATCCAGCGGGCGAATGATGTTGGAAACGGTGAGGGCTGACAGCTCCTGAATCTTCGCCGTCGGAATCATCTGGCGCAGGTCGAAATAGATTTTGTAAGCGGTGCCTCCCTTGACGTAAACCGCCCCCTGCCCGCCCTGCGCCTTGAATTCCGCCTGAGTCAGGATGATTTCGCCTTTGCTCTGTACGTAATACTTCGACATCAGAAATACACCGCCCCGATTCCGAGGTCGTCGTGATGCTGCCAGCCGCGCTGCCGGCATTCGCCCGAGAATTTATTGAGCCTTCGCTGCACGAAAGCCCCGTTCGTGTTCTTGAAAGCCAGCAGCTCCCGAAGCACGCGGCTCATCCCGACCGGTTCGACTCTTCTGGCCGTATCAGTTCTGACTGCTTCGGCGAATGAGTGAACCCCGTCGGTCATCACGGCGACGAATGCGTAATCGGCGACGCTGCCTGAAAAAGTTTCCACACAATTGTCGCTGACGATTCGTTCACTCAATCGCAACTCATCATCGCGACCGGCACGGTGATAGTGCGCGACTTCTTTGACGTTGCCGCTGCGCTCCTCGATCAGCCTCAGGCGCTCCGGCTGGTGCGCGTAAGCCGGGTAGCACGGGTAACTCTCGGCAAAGTTGATCGAATAAACATCCATCCGCCCGTCGCGCCGCTCGAGCGCAATCACCCCATCGCCGTAACAGGCGGCGACGAATTCATCGCCGTAGACGTGAATCGTCAGCAGCGTGGCATCAACGCAACCCGGACCCAGCCCCATCCCGCGCGCCCGCCTGAGCGCCTTCCGCGCGGCCTGCTCGTACAGTTCCTGCATCGCAACCGCCGCGGGATTGCCTGCCGAACGCAGCAATCGTTCCGCTGCCCTGGCCAGCAGCCGCGAGCCGATGTCAGTGTCGGGCGATGACGAACATCCGTCCGAGACAATGACGTAAGGCTCACGGCTGCTGCCTGCGACGGCGTAGTCCTGACACACGTCGTGGGTCCTGCCGATGGTGAATGCGCTGTTGGAGTTCATCCTGGTCAGAAAATCAGTGATTGCGACGGCCCGCCCGTGCCGAGCGACTGCGATTGCGCGCTGATGCTGCGCGAGACGAATTCGGCCAGCTTCGCCAGCGTCTGCGCGTCGGCCTGTTCGAGTTCGATGTATTGCGTGAAGCCCGCGTCCTGGTGGAACTGCCGCAGACACTGGCTGATGCTCTGATCCTGCACGTTCACGCCGATCAGGATCGAGACGACGGATTCCAGCGCCTCGCCCGTGATCGCCTGAGTGAATGCTTTCCTGACTTTCTTCACCGACAGCTTTGAAGTGTTGTCGGCGCCGTCAGTGATCACGAACACAATGGCGTTGGCGGAGAAATCCCCGGCCGCGAGCTGCTTCCCATAGCTGACTGTCGCGGAGACGGCGTTCTCCGTCGCATCGAAGAGCGCCGTCATCCCGCCCGAACGCAACACGCCGCTGTAATCAGCCGCATGGCAGTTTTCGAGCAGCTTGAAGCCATGAATCTCATCGAGCCGGTCGTCAAACTGCACGAGCCTGAGCAGCAGGTTGTCGGCCCGCGGTGAGAATTTGCAGGCCTGCACGATCTTCTTGATTGCAGCCTCCATCTCCATGCTGAAGGCCGCCGTGCTGCCGCTGACGTCGCAGGCAATCGTGACAACCGTGTATTCCGTCGCGCCAAGGTCTTCGATGCGTGTGGCGGAATAACCGTAATGACTGTTGGGCAGGTCAACCTGCTCAAGCGTGAGATCGGTCAGAACTGGCATAACTTTGATTCCTTTCTCAATTCAGAAATTCAGTGGTCGTGGAAAGCTGCATCCCGCGCGCCTTCATTTCGCTGAGGAAGCTTTGCGCATGCGCCTCAAAGCCCGGGATGTCGCTCGAAGCGTCCGTCAGCAGCACGAGCTTCGAGACGTAAGAGTCATTCCCGAAGTTATTCGCGATGTCGCGCACCGTGTTCGCCAGACAGTGCGTCCGCGCTTCGCCCGCGACGGCGATGATGTCCGCCTGCTCGAGCGTCTGAATCAGCCGCGTGTTGATCTGCGTCCCGACGTCGCTCGGGTCGGGCACGTCGGCCTGCACGGCGGAATAATGCTCGGTCATGAGGTTGCTGCCCTTCGTCACGAAATCCACGAAGGCGAAGCGCTGCTCCCACTCCTGCAGGGCCGCGAACAATTCGGGGAAGACCGCGTGGCCGGGGCTGCCGATCAGACAATGCGGCGGCCAGATCGTCAGCTCATAACGGCCGTTCTGTTCGAGCTTGCGCACGTAGTCGAGCGCGCGCCGGTAGAGCCCCGGTTGTGTCGTCGTCCACACTCCCTGCTCGACCTCCGCGCGCGTGATCCGCGAGAAAACCGGCGGGTGCTGGCCGTGACTGTCCTTCCAGAAGATCGGGTGCGCGATGTGGATGAAGTGGTGCGAATCGAGCGTGACGTGAACGTCATCAATCTTGTCCTTCAGGCGCCGGATCATCTGCGCCAGCCGTTTCATATCGTGTTCCGCGCCCGGCACGTAGAGCGCGCCTTTCTGCGGGTCACAGAAATCAACCTGCGGGTCAATGATCAGAACTTCGACTCTCTTGCTCATAATCTTTCTCCTCTGGTTATGCTTAACGTTGAAGATACGCTAAGTGGTTTGGGTAAAAATTTTTGGGCCGCATAATCATCATTCATCCCGGCTGTTGCGTAATTCCTCACGAACTTTCATCAGGATTTCGCCCAGCCGGTTCCGCCCACTGCCGTCGCCGCCGTCGCCCCAGTAGCGGTCATTTGCTGTATGCTCGACCAGCCGTGCATCGCCGGTCGAGAGCAGAATTTTACGAATGCTCGCGTGCTGGTTGAATTTCGCCCTGACGGCTTTGAGCATAATGTCATCCTTGGCTGCTTCCCAGTCCCTGCGCAGCTTCTTCTTCCGGTCGCGCCCCATCCGCGCCGCAATCATCGGCGACTTCTGCGCCCTGATCGCTTCGCGGTGGGCTTCATCCAGGAACTTCTGCGCCTGAAAATAATGCTCGCTGGTCGGCCAGAGAAGGCCACCCAGTCTGATCGCGTGTGGCGAGAAGTTGGAGAAGCAGCCGTAATCATCCTGCACCCGATAAAATTTGATGGTCGTCGTCATTCCTGATTTCTCCGTTGGCTCAGACAGCTGACCTGAGCAGTCAGCTGTCTTTCTATCTTTGATATTCGACCAGTATCACCCCTGCGACTGACTGAATTGATGCCAGCTCATCCAGCATAATCTTCAGTGCTTTCGATTGACTGAACCCGCCAGATCCGGAGCCAATGATTGGGAACGCCACAGATGAGAAGTTCTTCTCGCTCACCAGACGCATGGCGCTTTGAACCGAGGTCCGCACTGAATACTCTGACGCCCGCCAGAGCATATTGATTCCGGCAACGTGGATGATCCCCCGAAACGGCAGCCTCCCGGCCGATGTCAGCACGGCCTGCCCCAGCGGGATCGGGCCGCGCCGGGCGAGTTCCCTGAAAGGCTGCCACCCGGCGCGCCGCTTGATTGCACCCGATACTCCCTGAGGAAGAAGCAGCCAGCACGGGATGATGTTCCGGTTCCAGGCATTGACGATGACCTCTACCGGTTGATCAAGAAGATCGCCTTTTACAACTTCCGCCTTCATCACTTTTTCGGCCTTCTTCGGGAACAGAGCAATTCAAATCACAATGTATTGTGCTGGCACATGCTCAGTCAGCCACACGCCATTCGCCGATTGAAAGAACTGATAGCCATCCCGGTGCATCTGCCCGCTCAGGATTTCCAGCACGACAGGCCTGCCACGTCGCTCGCCTACCGCAACAGCCGTCACAGCATCAGCCGACAAGTGGACGTGATGCCGCCTGCCTCTGACCAGCCCCTTTGCCCTGATCGAATCAAGAAACCTCTCCGGCGTGCCGTGATAAAGAACAGCTGGCGGCACGGCGGGCTGGTAATCAAGTTCGACTTCAATCGAATGCCCCTGACTGGCTCTGATCTGCCGACCGTCTTCGCTGAAGGCAAAGCGCTGCTTGTCGTTGTTGCGAACCACTGAGTTCAGCTCTTCGAGTGTGAGCGGAAATCCGTGCGCCTGACAGGCGGCAAGCAGTTCATCCGCGCCGATCCATCCGGCCTTGTCAGGTGTCAGGCCGATCTTCTGCGGCTGGTGTCGCAGCACCAGACTCAGGAACTTACTGATTTTTACCTCTCTGTTGTTCATCGTCTTCAACTGCTATATCTCAAAGTTCTGGCCCGCCCGGGTCAGCTGTTTGTATTTGCGCTCGTCGAATTTGTATAGGCGCGCGGCGCGGTGCGGCACGCCCTGCTGCACCTCGTTCAGCTCGCGCAGCACTTCCATGCCGAAAATCTTCTTGCGGAAGTTGCGATTGTCGAGTCTCCGGCCCAGCACGATTTCATAGACCTTCTGGAGCTGCTTGATGCTGAACTTTTCGGGCAGTAGCTCGAAACCTATCGGCGCGTAGGTCAGCTTGCCGCGCACGCGCTCCAGGGCGACGCGCATGATTTCGTCGTGATCGAAGGCGAGCGCGGGCAGCTTTGTCACCGGGAACCATTCGGCGCGGCGCGCGTCGGTCGCCGCCACGATGTGGTGCTGCTCGGGCGAAACCAGCGCGTAATAGGCCACCGACACCACCCAGCCGCGCGGGTCGCGCTTCGGGTCGCCGAAGGTGTAGAGCTGTTCGAGGAAAACATTCGTGATGCCGGTCTCTTCCTTCAGTTCGCGCAATGCAGCCTCTTCGAGCGATTCGCCGCGCCGCACGAAGCCGCCGGGGATCGCCCACCGGCCCTCGAATGGCTTGAGGTCGCGCTCGATCAGCATCACCTTCAGACTCTCTTCGTCCAGATCAAGTCCGAAGATGACGCAGTCAACCGTCAGGCCGGGCCGCTCGTATTCGTAGCTGAAAGACATTCCGCACTCTCCGACTGATTTCAGTCATTCGGCGTAAGCATTCAGGCCGCCTCGTCTTCCCACTCGCTGATGCCACGCTGTTCGATCATCAGACTATCGCGCTCGATGAACAGCGATTTCTCGATGCCGACGCGATACTCATCAGGGTTGTCAAAGCGCTTCGTTGCTTCGGAAACAAACTGCATTTCACTGGTGCGGTGCTGGCGAATCTGTTCGAGCGTCGGCAGCTCGGCAACCAGCCGCCCCTGCCGCATCACGGGCTTGAGCAGGTTGTGCGAAGTCGCGTCAGCAGGCAATCGCGTCTGTCTGGTCTGATCTTTCAGGCTGACCATCACGCCGCCCGCCGACAGGTCGGTTCGCTCGTCGTAAATGCAGTCAGCCAGGTTGAGGCCATTCTTCCGGTAACGGATGACCTGCTGGATGCCCGGGATCGAAACCTTGATCGGTTGATCCGACAGCTTGATCTTCGACTCCCACTCGCCCCCCGGTTGTCGCAGCGCGGCGAGTTTGTAGACGCCGGAGAGGGCGGGGACCATCAGCTTCGTGCCGACGCCGCAGACCGTGACGGCCGCGTTCTGCGCGCGCAGGCTCTGGATCAGAAATTCGTTCAGGTCGTTGGTCGCAACGATTGCGGCTTTGGTGAAGCCGGCCTGGTCGAGCATCCGGCGGGCGCGGCGGCTCAGTTGCGCCAGATCGCCGGAATCGAGGCGGATGCCCAGCATCTCGAAGCCATTCGCGCGCAGCTCCCGGCCGACCGTGATCGCGTTGCGCACGCCCTCAATCGTGCCGTACGTGTCAACGAGGAAGAGGCAGTTGTTCGGCATCGTCCGCGCGTAAGCGAGAAAGGCTTCAAGCTCCGTGTCGAAGCTCATCACCAGACTGTGCGCCATCGTGCCTTTGATCGCGGCGGGCGGGAGCCCGAGGTGGCGCGCCGCCCAGACGTTTGAAGTCCCGACAAAACCGCCGATGTACGCGCTGCGGGTCGCCGTCAGCGCGCCGTCAATGCCGGGCGCCCGGCGCGCGCTGAAATCAATCACCGGGATGTCGCCCGCGGCGTAACAGATGCGCGACGCCTCGGTCGCAATCGCCGTCGAGTAATTCGCGAGCGTTAAGAGCGCCGTCTCGACCATCTGCGCCTGAACGAGCGGCCCTCTGACGCGGATCATCGGCTCGTGCGGGAACATCACCGTCCCTTCCGGCACCGCATCCACGTCGCAGCTGAATTCCAGCCGGCCGAGGTAATCAAGGTATTCGGCCCTGAAGATCGGCTTCCCGTCGTTGCCCGGGATCGTCGCCAGGTAAGCCAGATCGTCGCGGTCGAACCGCAGGCCGTTCAGATAATCAACCACCAGCTCCAGCCCGCCGGCCACCGTGTAGCCCCCGCCGAACGGGTTCGAGCGGTAGAAGTAATGAAACACACCTTCCCACTCGGCCATCCCCTCGGCGTGGTAGACCTGCCCCATCGTCAACTGGTAGAGGTCAGTAAACAGCGCCAGACTGTGTCGGTAAGGCAGCACTCGGAAGTCCATCGGTTCCTCCTTTTCAGTCACAGCGTCTCAATGACGCTATGCTTAGCGTGCAAAATACGCGAAGTCGGGGTGAGAGTCAAGCATTATTTCTGTCCGGATGTCGGCTGGTGCTAATGAGAGTGGGATCTGCCTTGGGAATCAGATGATCTTACGGAATGAGTGTGACAATGAAATAGACGATGACGAGCGTGTTCAGCCTGGCGCAACATCAAAGGATGTGTTGTGAGAGCTTTACTTTACCGCGGAGGCACAGAGGACAGAGAGACCACGCAGAGGCTTCTGTTTTTCTCTGCGCTGCCTCAGCGTTCTCTGCGCCTCCGCGGTGAACTCTCCTTTCACAACGGGTCTCCTGACTTTGCGGTGGTGCGCGTCCGGCCACCCTGCTGAGTAAAAGTAGTCGTCAGCGAAAGTATACTTTTACCTGATTGGATTCCTGACCATTCACTCTCAGGTCTATCATTGCCTCACCCACGCCTCTTAAACTTTGCGGCACTTTGAGGTTGATCTGATCGAGACCGACGAGATCCCCCTGCGGCCCCGCGTACAGAACCTCCGCGTATTTCCCGCGGATGGCTGCGGCCACCATTTGCTGCGAAGTGCGATTGCGAATTCCGGTCCCGAAGCAAATGAGGTACACCTGATCCGTCTCCGGGCCTAAATCAATGGGTCGGGGCACAACCCGTTGCTGAGTGGGATCGTATTCAGCAACCGGCTCATAACTCTGACTGCCGTCTGCTTTGACCCGAAACACCAGGGCCGCCGCCAGGCCCTGCCCGTTGCCTTCGGCGGAAAAGAGGCCGGCCGCCACGGGTGTGATTTTTGCGTTGATGACCGAGGTGGCGCCATTCTCGCCGGTAATCCTCAAGGTTGCCAGCCCGGGGGCGACCTCCGGTGGGATATGGAAATTGATCTGATACGGGGAGGCAAAAAACAGCGGGGCGAAAAATTCTGCCCCGGTGCTGTCTGTGATTTGGACCTGAGTGCCGGCCAGAGTGACGGACAGCGGGAGGAAATCGGCAGCTTCAATGCGACTGGAGAAATTTGGGCCAAAGGCGGCAGCGATTGACCCGGAGGCCAGTGACTCCCCGTTGTAACTGGCAGCCGACACGCTGGCTATTCGAGGCGTCTGGACGATCTTGATGGGAGCCAGCCCTACGGAGATCGTTCCGACTCTGGTCTGGTCGCTAAGATTTGGCGCAACGGTGAAAGAAAAAGAGCCAATACCAAAATCATTTACGGTACCGGAATTGATTGTAATCCAATCAACATCGGTCACCGGGTTAAAACCGCATATCTCCTTCGTGTGAGATAGCGCGACTTCTGCTGAGCCATTTCCTCCATCCGCACCAAAGAACCGTGGAGAGCGATCTTTGAAAAAGCTGAAGATGCAGTATGTGTCAGTGCTGTCCCATATGAAGTAAGGAAATGAAAGCAGCGAATCCTCCCGTGCGCCAGTACAATGGCGCTGGGAAATGAACAAACAAGGAGGATTCGCTCAATGCAGTCTATCACAGTCATTACTCTGCTGTTGCAGGCC
>DASRDU010000108.1:0-18487 GCA_035652435.1 Blastocatellia bacterium | reverse complement strand
GGCCTGCAACAGCAGAGTAATGACTGTGATAGACTGCATTGAGCGAATCCTCCTTGTTTGTTCATTTCCCAGCGCCATTGTACTGGCGCACGGGAGGATTCGCTGCTTTCATTTCCTTACTTCATATGGGACAGCACTGAGCCGGGATCAACCACGCTGTGACAGGACCAGCCTACCCTGCCGCCCGGGCCGTCGCCGGGGCGGTGCAGGGACATTTCGCCCGCCAGCATGCGGCGGCGCGCCAGCACGGCCCGGAGAAACTGGCGCCACAACCGGATGCTCAAATCATCGAGGCGATCATAGACGCCGCGTTCTGGGCGAGCCTCCGGCGCGAGGAAGGTGACTCGCCGAAGATTTCCCTCGCCTTCCTCCCGCCCGAACAGGCGGGGCAGCCGCTCAGGTTCGAGCGACCGCTCCCGCTCACCCCGGCCGCTCTCTCGCGGCTCGCGCCGGCGGTCGAGCGCCCCGGCATCCACCTCGGCGTCTGGACGAGTGCGGACCAGTTCAGCGTGTGGGGGACCACACGCACCGTCCCGCGGCTCTGCTTCGTGCTGGAGGTCGTCGAACCCGGCCTGCTGGTCGTCAAATATCGCCGCGGCCAGGAGACCGGCAAGTACGTCAACGTCGTGGTCCTCAAGGGCGACCAGATCAAGGAGGTGGACGAAAAGGGCACCAGCCTGCCCGACTGCCCGGCCCTGCTCACCTCACTGCTCAGTTTCGGCTCGCCCGCCCATGTCAATGACCCGGTGAACGTACTGCTGCAACTGGCCGTCTCGATGCGGGCCCACGGGCGCGGCGGCTCGCTGCTCGTCGTCCCGCAGGGCTCCGACGGGTGGCGGGAGTCAATTGTGCGGCCAGTCGAGTACTCCGTGGCGCCCTCATATTCCGAACTGGCCGACCTCATGCGGCAGGCTCCGGAAGAGCGGAATCAGCGTCTGTGGCAGGAGTCATTCATTGATGCGGTCGAGGCCGTGGCGGGCCTGACGGCGGTGGACGGCGCAACGGTGATCAGCGACCGGTACGAACTGCTCGCGTTCGGCGCGAAGATCCGCCGCCGGGGTGGCGCACAGGTCGAACAGATGGTGGTGACGGAACCGGTTGTCGGCGGCGCAGCCTCGGTCGTCCACCCGGTGGAATTTGGCGGCACGCGGCACCTCTCGGCGGCACAGTTCGTCCGTGATCAGCAGGACTCGATGGCCCTTGTGGCGTCACAGGACGGGCGCTACACGGTCTTCGCGTGGTCGCCGTGTGAAGCGATGGTACACGCGCATCGCGTTGAGACGCTGCTACTGTAACTGCCCTATGCCTGAAGGCGGTGGAAAGGAAGGCCCCGGGTCATGACAGATTCAAACGAGCGCGGCGGGAACGAGCGATTCTATCTCGAAGACCTTCACCCCGGTCAGCGATTCAGGAGCGGATCGCAGACGGTTGATGAAGCGCAGATCAAAGCCTTCGCGAAGGAGTTCGACCCTCAGCGCTTCCATCTTGACGACGAGGCGGCGAAAGCCACCCTGTTCGCCGGCCTGGCGGCGAGCGGCTGGCACACGGCGGCGATCACCATGCGGTTGCAGGTCGAGGCAGGATTGCCGCTCGCTGGCGGGATCGTCGGAGCCGGTGGAGAGATCCGCTGGCCGCGGCCCACACGTCCGGGTGACACGCTCCAGGTCGAGAGCGAAGTCCTGGAGGTCACGCCCTCGCGCTCTCGCCCCGATCGCGGGATGGTCACCGTGCGCAGCGAGACGCGCAATCAGCGCGGAGAAGTGGTGCAGGTTCTTACCGCCAGGCTCGTCGTGCCGCGCCGCCCTGCTGCAACTGAAGAAATGGCGGGCGAGTCGCAAGGCCCGGAGGATTCTGTGTGAGTCCCGATTGAACAGATCCCTGCCTGTTCCCGTGCCTGGTGCTTTTGGCAACTCACGGCAGACAGTCTCCCCTTCCGCGCCCCCGTCCGATCGCATCCGATTATCTTTCGGCACCGGGTAATCCCCGGATACCACGATGGTGGCACCCCCGCATGCAGCCCGGGCAGCTACATCATGGGGAACAGAATTGTCTGCGGATGGCGGCTTCGCACAAGTACAGGCCGTTAATAGCGGAGGGGCATGGCAGCGACAATTGTCCCTCCGCTCCGCACTCCCTGTGCCATCAGCCCGGAACTGATATTGCAATGACGACCGGGCGGGGCGGCATAATCGTACGCAAACATCAGGCTCCGGGGCTGAAAAATACTACGGCCGCTCAGCCGGACATGTCTCTGGTAAGAGCTGTCCGGATATATCTTCTGAGAGAAGACTTCACCAAAGAAAGAGGCCATAATAACAAAGGCCGTTGCTCCCAGGGCAGGAGCAGGCCGATGATGATCAGAAGGCAAACGCCAGTCGCAAACGCCGGAGGTCCACACATCGCGATGACCGATAAAACTCCAATCATCCCATCGGCCACGACCTCGCGCGCTGACGAGATAGTGCCAACGCTGACCGCGGCTCAGGTCGAGCGGGTCGCGGCGCACGGTCGCAGGCGGCAGGTGCGGCGCGGCGAAGTGCTGGTCGAAGCCGGTGAGCCCACTGCCCGATTCTTCGTCGTCACCGCGGGGCAGATCGAAATCGTCCGCCCGTCAGGCGCAACCGAGGAACTCCTGGCAGTCTACGGCCCGGGTATGTTCACCGGCGAAGTCAACCTGCTTTCGGGACGCCGCGGGCTGGCTCAGATTCGGGCGGGCGAGGCGGGCGAAGTGATCGAAGTCAATCGCGAACATCTGCTGGCGCTCGTGCAGACCGACAGCGATTTGAGCGACACCCTCATGCGGGCCTTCATCCTCCGCAGGGTGGAACTGATCGCGCATGGGTTCGGCGACGTCGTGCTGGTCGGGTCGAGCCATTGCGCGGAAACTCTTCGCATCAGGGAGTTCCTGACGCGCAACGGCCATCCGTATTCATCCATTGATCTCGACCGTGACGCGAGCGTTCAGGAGCTGCTGGATCATTTCCACATCGCTGTCAAGGACGTGCCCGTTCTGATCTGCCGCGGCGAAGTGGTGCTTCGCAACCCGACCAATCAGCAGATCGCCGACTGCCTTGGCTTCAATGACGCGATTGACCAGACGCAGATCCGCGACCTGGTCATTGTTGGCGCCGGCCCCTCGGGCCTCGCGGCGGCTGTGTACGGCTCATCTGAAGGACTTGATGTGCTGGTGCTGGAGTCGAACGCGCCGGGGGGACAGGCGGGTTCGAGTTCCAGGATCGAGAACTATCTCGGCTTCCCGACGGGCGTTTCGGGTCAGGAACTCGCGGCGCGCGCTTACACACAGGCGCAGAAGTTCGGGGCGGAACTGATCATCGCGAAGGGCGCCAGACATCTGTCGTGCGACCGGAAGCCATACGCCGTTGAGATAGACAACGGGCCGCGCGTGCCGGCGCGCACGATCATCATCGCGACCGGCGCAGAATATCGGAGGCTGTCACTGGAAAACCCGTCGCAGTTTGAAGGCGCGGGCGTCTACTACGGCGCGACATTCCTCGAGGCGCAGTTGTGCCGTGATGAAGAGGTCGTTGTGGTGGGCGGGGGAAACTCCGCGGGCCAGGCCGCCGTGTTTCTCGCGCAGACCGCCAGACACGTGCATCTGCTCGTCCGGTCGGACGGACTGGCAGAGACCATGTCGCGCTACCTGATTCGTCGCATCGAACAGAGTCCGGCCATCTCCCTGCGACCGCAAACAGAAATCGTGGCCCTGGAAGGCGGTAATCATCTCGAGCGCGTCCGCTGGCGGGACAATCACGCCGGGAAGGTCGAGGCCCGGGACATCCGCCACGTCTTCGTCATGGCGGGGGCCATCCCCAACACACACTGGCTCAACGGGTGCGTCGCGCTTGACGCGAATGGGTTCATCAAAACGGGGGCGGATCTGTCGCCGGACGATCTGGCCACGGCACACTGGCCGCTCGCCCGTGCCCCTCATCTGCTGGAAACGAGTCTGCCCGGAGTGTTCGCGGTCGGCGACGTCCGCGGGGGCAGCCTCAAGCGCGTGGCGTCGGCAGTCGGTGAAGGATCAATTGCAGTCGCCTTCGTCCATCAGGTGCTGCACGAATGAAAGGGAGGCGATGATGTCCGAGACAACCTGCTCTCATCTCGACGCGATTACGAGCGTCAAACATGCGAAACGGCGGGAGTGCGCCGAGTGCGTGAAGATCGGCGCGCGATGGGTCCATCTGCGGACGTGTCAGGAGTGCGGCACGACACTGTGCTGCGACAGCTCACCTCACCGCCACGCCAGCGGGCACGCGCGAGCGAGCGGGCATCCCGTGATCGCCTCGGCCGAACCCGGTGAGCGCTGGCTGTACTGCTACCCGGACGACGCCCTTGCGGAATATTAGACCTCTTGTAAAAGTCGTTTCGACATGACGAACGACTCGGTCACAGAAGCGCAAACCGCCCAGGGCGGGCCGGAAACGGCCCGCCCTTTCTTGTGCCACTACCCCTCTTGCATTACTACAAAGGAGGGAAACGGCAAACTCCGGCAGTTCACGTCCGGCACGCTGCGGGAAGTCAGAAAAAGTTGCGCGGCACTGACGCAACACACGGGCGGAAATTATTTTCGGCCGGTGATTCATTCCCGGCCGGGATTCCGCGTTAGTGAGTGGCAAGTAATGACCGCCGGCGACGGAACGGGTGGGGCGGGATGCCCGCGCCGGCTGCTTCATTCGATATTTGTCCGGGGGATCAACTGAAGAGAAGGGAAAACCAATGGCTGAGAAACCGAAACCCTGGGACCTGCCGGCCAGCCTCAGGAGGCAGCTTAAAGGCTCAGACCTGCTGCCACTGGTGTTGCAACTCGGCGCCGAAGTGAGCGCGCTCTCGGAAGTGACGATTGAGATCCTGGCCGAACTCTCGGGCCGCAACGCGCAGGAGGTCGCTGACAGATTCAACCGGGCGAAAGGGAATTACCTGCTGGTTCAGACCGTCGCCTTCAGGGAAAGCATCCCGACGCTCCCGTTCAACCCCGGGGGAGAGAAACCATGACCAGGTGCCACAACACGCCCGAAACCGGAGCGCCCCCGGCCTCACTTCAGGCAAAGCCCTGTGCGACAGGGTGCGACAGGGACGGGTCAGCAGGGTCAGTCCCCAGCACCCCGGCAGGTGCTATGGATGCCTCCACGCCGCTCTTTCTTGTCAGACGAAGCAGCAGGCCCGTTCATCGTGGCGCCATCATTGTGGCGAGTCTGCTCTCCCTGGCAGGGGCGCTGACAACGGCGTCAGCGCGCATGGCGGCTGGTGGGAGCAGCAGGGCGCAGGACGAACAGTGCGCCGTTCCTGAGCCGGGCAGATCAATCAAACGTGAACTTGGCGGGGGGCAGGCGCATTCGTACCGGATCATGCTTGATACGGGCCAGTTTTTCCGCGCGGTGGTTGACCAGCAGGGCGTCAATCTGCTCCTTACCCTCTACGGCCCCGACGGCAGGAAGATTTGCGATCTCGACAGCCCCGTCGGCGCCCAGGGGGCTGAGCCGGTTTCACTCGTCGCGGAGACTTCAGGCGGTTACCGGCTGGAGGTGCGGGCGTGGCAGCCGAACGCCCCCAGAGGGCGCTACGAGTTGAAGGTCCAGGAACTGCGGACGGCCACGCCAGAAGACAAGGCACGTGTCGTGGCTGAGCGGGCGTTCGCGGAGGCGACCATAGTCGGCGGCCAGATGACGGCGGAATCGCTGCGGAATGCGATAGAGAAGTACCGGGAAGTAACTCTCTTATGGCATACCCTGGGTGACCGTCAGCAGGAGGCATATACACTCACCGCGATCGGGTATTGCCACGGTAATCTGGGTGAGTACGAGCAGGCGCTCGATTACTATGACAGGGCGCTGCTGCTCAGGCAGGCCACTGGTGACCGCGGCGGTGAAGCTCTGGCGCTCTATAATATCGGTGCGGTCTACGGTAATTCAGGCAAGCCTCAGCAGGCCCTCGACTCCTACCAGCAGGCGCTGTCAATCAACCGAGCCATTGGCAATCAGTCTATGGAGGCCGCCACGCTCGGTAATATGGGTGTAATTTACAGCGATCTGGGCGAGCAGCAGAAGGCTCTGGAGTTCTTCAACCAGTCACTGTTGCTCAAGCGGGCTGTCGGTGATCCCTACGGAGAGGCCACCCTGCTCAATAACATCGGCCTGGTCCACTGCCATCTGGGTGAGCATCAGAAGGCTCTGGAGTTCTATCACCAGGCGCTCCCTGTTTATCGGGCCATCAACTATCGTTCGGGAGAGGCCACCACGCTCAATAACATCGGCACCCTCTACAGTGAATTAGGCGAGTATCGCAAGGCGCTGGAGTTTCTGGAAGAGGTGCTGCAGATCAAGCGCGCCGCGGGCAACCGCGTCGAAGAGGCCACCACGCTCAACAACATCGGCGTCGCCTGGGCCTGCCTGGGCGAGCGGCAGAAGTCGCTGGATTACTACCGGCAGGCCCTGCCGCTCAGCCGGGCCGCCGGCGCGCGGTCGCTCGAGGCCACCACGCTCAACAACATCGGCAAGACTTACGACGATTCGGGTGATCACCGCCAGGCGCTGGATTACTACGACCAGACTCTGTCGCTCAGACGGGAGATCGGCGACCGCCGGGGCGAGGCCGTGGCGCTCACCAACGTCGGACGGGCTTATCACGGGCTGGGTGAATACGAGCGGGCGCTCGGCTTCTACGATCAGGCGTTGCGGCTGCAGCAGGCCATGAGTGATCGCAGCAGTGAGGCCGTGACGCGCTACAACATCGCGCGCACCCGGCGCGGCCTCAACCATCTCGCCGAAGCGCGCGCGCAGATTGAAGCCGCGCTCGCCATCGTCGAATCGCTGCGCACCGGTATCGCCAGCCAGGGGCTGCGCACTTCGTATCTCGCTTCCATTCAGAGTTACTACGGACTCGGCATTGACCTGCTGATGCGGCTCCACAGGGAGCGGCCGGCGGACGGGTTCGCCGCCGCCGCCCTGCAGATGAGCGAGCGCGCCCGCGCCCGCGGCCTGCTCGAACTGCTCGCCGAAAACCGCGCCGACATTCGGCAGGGCGTCTCCCCGGAACTGCTCGAACGGGAGCGGGCGCTCCAGCAATCGCTCGACGCCAAAGCGACAGCGCAGACGCGGCTCCTCGGCGTCAAACACACCGCCGAGCAGGCCGCCGCCGCGGCCAGAGAGATAGAAGCTCTGGCGGCCGAGTACGAACAGGTTCAGGCGCAGATCAGGCAGACCAGCCCGCGTTACGCCGCGCTGACGCAGCCCGTGCCGCTCAACCTCAAAGAGATCCGGGCCGGGGCGCTCGACCCGGACACGCTGTTGCTCGAATATGCGCTCGGCGAAGAAAAGAGCTACCTCTGGGCCGTGACGCCGACTTCTGTCGAGAGCTTTGAACTGCCGAAGCGCGCGGAAATTGAAACTGTGGCGAGGCGGGTCTGTGAGTTGCTGAGTGCGCGCAATCAGCATATTCCGAATGAAACGCCGGAGCGCAGGCGTCAGCGCCTGGAGCAGGCCGACGCGGAATACCCGAAAGTCGCGGCCACACTCAGCCGGATGTTATTAGGGCAGGTCGCCGCCGGGCTCGGGAACAAACGATTGCTGATTGTGAGCGACGGCCTGCTGCAATACGTGCCATTCGCGGCGCTGCCGGCTCCGGCGGCGGACTCGCGGCCGCTGGTCGCGGATCATGAGGTCGTGAGTCTGCCGTCGGCATCGGTCGTGGCGGCGCTGAGGCAGGAAACCGCCGGACGCAAGCCTGCGAGCAGGACTCTGGCCGTGCTGGCCGATCCGGTCTTTTCGAGCGACGACCCGCGCGTTGCGAGGTCGGGCGAGAGCCTGGCGGCAGCGGTTGAAGTGGCGTCTCTGCCGGCGGACGCGAAAAGATCGGCCGGCGAGTCAGGGCTCGCAGACCTCGTCAGGTTGCGCTTCAGCCGTCAGGAGGCCGACGAGATCACGCGCCTCGTGGCTGACAAGCTCGAGGCCCTTGATTTCGCGGCCAGCCGCGCGCTGGCTGTGGGCGCAGAACTCGGCCAGTACCGCATCGTGCATTTCGCCACACACGGGCTGATCAATAATCTCCACCCCGGATTGTCAGGCATCGTGTTGTCGCTCGTGGACGAACAGGGCCGCCCGCAGAATGGATTTCTGCGACTCTACGAAATCTACAACCTGAGGCTGGGGGCAGACCTGGTCGTGTTGAGCGCGTGTCAGACGGCGCTCGGCAAAGAGTTCAGAGGGGAGGGGCTGGTCGGGCTCGTGCGCGGCTTTATGTACGCCGGGGCGCCGCGCGTGGTGGCGAGCTTATGGCGGGTGGATGATCGGGCGACGGCGGAGGTGATGAAGCGATTCTACGAGGGGATGCTCGGGCAGGGGCTGCGACCTGCGGCGGCGCTCAGAGCCGCTCAGATTTCGATGTGGAAGGACAGGCGATGGCAGTCGCCTGATAACTGGGCCGCATTTACCTTACAGGGCGAATGGAAGTGATCGCGCGGGAAAATGTGTTTGTGGAAGTTCGCGGCGACGCCGACGCGGAAAGCCCGGGCGTCGGCCCTCACTCCGCCGCGGCTCCGCGCCGCAAATGGGCCCTGACGCAGGAGGCCTTTGATGAACTGCTCGCCTCTTTAGACACTGACCGGGACAAGGCGGGCGTGAAATACCTGGAGATGCGCGGCAACCTCGCCCGATTCTTTGAATGGCGGGGCTGCCCGTTCCCCGAGGAACACGCCGATGAGACGATCAACCGGGTTGCCAGAAGAATCAGCGAGGGCGAGGCGATTCGTGACCCTGCGCAGTATTCCATCGGCGTGGCGCGGATGCTGCTGCTCGAAATCCACAAGGGGCGCGCGAGGGAGTGGCGTGCGCTCGGCGAGCTGACAGGCCCGGAGGCCACGCCATACGAATTTGAAGACGTGGAGCCGCGCGTCGAGTGCCTGATGCGCTGCCTCGCCGGCCTCTCCGCGGAAAACCGCGAATTGATCCTGCAATATTATCAGGGCGAGAAAGGCGCAAAGATCGAGAACAGGAAGAAGCTGACCGACCGCTTCAGGGTCCCGATCAATACGCTGCGGATGCGGGCGCTCAGGCTGAGGGAGAAACTGCTGGCCTGCGTCGAGAATTGTCTGCAAAAGTGAAGTGTGATGGATTCGCTGATTCGGTCACTATGGTGTGAAAGCTGACATCTCAGGCATGGAAACCAGATCGTTAAATGAAGAACTGATCGCCCGCTACCTGCTGGGCGACTTGCCGGAAGAGGAGCAGTCCCGGCTGGAAGACCTCGCCTTTTCGGATCGTGAGTGCAGGCGACGCATCGTGGCCGTTGAAAGCGACCTGATTGACGAATACGTGCGGGGAGAACTCTCCGAAGCCCGGCGCCGGCAGTTCGAGCGGCGCTTTTTCGCCTCAGCCGGGCGCAGGCGGAAGGTGGAATTCGCCAGGGCATTGGCGCGGGTCGTCTCCGCGACTGCGACTGAAGAGGTTGCGCAGCCGGCTGCGATTCCCTGGCGGGACGCTTTGACCGCCTTCCTGCGGGGCCTGAATCCGGCGTTCGGGTTTTCGATGGCGGCTGCCTCTTTGATTCTGCTGCTCGGCGTTTCGTGGCTGATCGCAGAGACCGGGCGGCTGCGCACGCAGGTCGCGCAGCTTCAGGCCGATCAGCAGACGCGGCAGCGTCAGGATGAAATTCTGCGGCAGGAGGCCGCCAGCGCGCGCGCGCGCAGCGAAGATCTGGCCTCCCGGCTCGAACGCGAACGAGGGCAGCGCGAGCGCAGCGAAGAACTGGCCCGCAGGCTCGGGCGCGAACAGCGGGAAAAGTCTGCCGGATCGTCATTCATCGCTTCGCTGTTCCTGCCGCCGGGCATTTCACGCGGCGGCGCTGAACGACCGAAACTGGTTGTCCCGCGGGCGACGCGGCTCGCCCGCCTGCAGATCGGACTTGCGCGCGAGGACGAGTTCAAAAGCTTCCGGGTTGAGATCAGAACCGCGGCGGGGCAGGAGGTCTGGACACGGGATCATTTGCGCCCGCGGCAATCGCGCGGGGGCCGCATCATAAATCTGGCCATCCCCGGCAGCGTCTTCGGTGCGGGCGAATATGAGCTGACGCTCAAAGGGGTGATTAATGATCAAAAAACCGAGGACGTGCGCTACTACTATTTCAGCGTGCTGAAGGAATGATGCCCGGCCTGTTCTGTCTCTTTCCCGCCTCATCCCGCGTCAGGCCGGCCACTCGGCGCGACCCGGAATTTTCAGCAACTCGATGTGATCCCGTGTGATGTTTTCTGATTCGCAGCCACTACAGGGTGAAAAACAGATCTGAGTCGGCATCTGCGACTCGCATTCACACATGGAGAAGATCAGTATGAAGATCATGTCTTTGATCACCCATATTCGCGGCGCGAATCTCTGGGCAGGAATAAACGTCGGTTTTTTTGTCGGGCTGCTCGTCCTAGTGACTCTTGCACCCGGCAGCCCGGCTCACGCGCAGTCCTGTAACCCGGCAGTGGTCAGCTACATCGTCCGTGATGAGGACGGCAAGGCGCTGACTGAGGCGGCGTTGAAATCAGTCTCCGAACAATTGCCGGAGTCCATCGGCGAGGCGCGGGTTTATGTCGGCGAGGCTTCCATCGCAGATGATGGCAGGACTTTTTACTGGCCGGAATCTGTTGACTGGGCGAAGGGGAAGAAAGTGCCGTCCCTGCAGTTCATCAATAGTGCAGCCTGCGCAATGCGTCTCACCGAAGTCACGCTGACGCACCATGACAAAAAGATGCGACTCATCTTCAACGTTGAGATCACCAGAGCGCAATCTGACCGCCGGCCGGTCATTGATTCTCTGCCGTTTCAGGAAGGCACATTTACGCTTGACCTGAATGGCTGGTCGCACGACCCTGCTGCAGTGATCTCTTCTGAGAGATGGAAAAAGGTTCAGGACAAGGGCGCCCGGATGAGCGAGGGCGCCGGAGGCTGACACGAAATGCTGAATGATGACCCGTCCGTCCAAAACGCGGTGACCCCGCTCCAGCCCGTTGGGCCGGGCGAGCGCATCCCCGCGCTCGACGTCGTGCGTGGTTTCGCGCTCTTCGGCGTGCTGCTCGCCTATACGCTCTGGAATCTGGGCAGCCCGCCTGAGTCAGACTACAGCCGGGCCGACCGCCTGATCAACCAGGCGCTGTCGGTACTGGTTGACACGAAGGCTTATACACTGTTCGCCTTCCTCTTCGGGCTGGGCTTCTCGATCCAGCTCGCGCGCGCCGAGGCCCGCGGCACGAGCATTGTTCGGGCATATTGCCGCAGGCTGCTGGCGCTGCTCCTGATCGGTCTGGCGCATGCGCTGTTGCTCCGCAACGGCGACATCCTCGTCCCGTACGCGGTGATGGGATTCCTGCTTCTCCTCTTCCGCAACGCCTCGAACAGGACGCTCGCCGTCGGGGCGGTCGTCGGACTCCTTTACCCTTACCTGGCTCGCGGCGCATGGGGTCTGACGGGTGTGCCTTTCCCGCAGCGGCCCGAAACGGAAGGCGCGGGCTACCTCGCCGAGAACTTCGCCTGGGTGCGGTATTGGTACTCCACCGCGATCACTTCCTGGCCCGCTTCACTGCCTATGTTTTTGTGCGGCCTGTACGCGGGCAGGCGGCGCTTCTTTGAAAACGTCGCCGCCCACCGCAGAGGGCTCCGGCAATTGCTCATCACGGGCCTCGGCGTCGGCGCTCTCGCATGGGCAGGCAGGGAGTTGCTTCTCCTGCGGTGGGCGAGTTCCGCTCCTTCTTTTGGGCAGCACCTGACTCTGGGGCTCCTCTGGAGCGCACATGCGTGGGGTCTGGCGGCCTTCTACGCCTCATCCCTGCTGCTGCTCCTGCAAAAGCGTTCGTGGCAGCGACGACTTGCGCCGCTCGGCGCAGTCGGCAGGATGGCGCTCACCAACTATTTATCGCAGGCGGCGATCATTGTCCCCGTGTGCATCGGATTCGGCCTTTTCGGCAGAGTCACTCCATCCCTGGGCGTCCTGCTGGCGCTCGCGGTCTGGTCGGCGCAGGTCCCGGCGAGCGTGTGGTGGCTCAGGCGCTTCCGCTTCGGGCCCGCCGAGTGGGTCTGGCGTTCGCTGACTTACGGGGGCCTGCAACCGATGCGAATGACTGCGCCCGACGCAGAGAATTTCCAGCCCGGCTGCGGTCGGGGCCTGATGCTTGAATAGCTGGCCGGAAAAATAGAACCGCGGAGTAACGAAGAGATCGAAGATATTTAAGGCCTGCTTTGTCTGCTTCGTCTCTTCGTGGCGCCGGACACTTGCCGGAATTTTACAGAGAGCAGTCTTTTACGGAGGGATCAGTGATCACTGTTTTCACCGGACTGTCGTTGTCAGAAATGCTGGCCGAAACCGAAGCGGTTGCCGCTGATGCGCAACGAGACTTCGGCCACTTGAATGTCCAACAACTCAATTGGAAGCCTGGCGCCGATTCGTGGAGCGTCGCGCAATGTCTGGAGCATTTGATGGCGGCCAATCGCGCGATGTTCCCGGCCATTGACAAAGCTCTTGCGGGCACAAGGCGCGCAACGTTTGTCGAGCGCCTGCCCGTGCTGCCGGGCTTGTTCGGCAGGTTGATGGTCAAAATAGTGTCGCCCGGTTTCAAACAGAAATTGAAAGCGCCGCCGACTGCCACGCCTGCCGCCAGCGCCATTGACGCACAGATCGTCAACCGATTCGTGACGCAGCAACGCGAAATAGCCGAAAGAATAAAGGGGCTGGAACGCCTGGATGCGGCGCGGATTGTGATGACTTCGCCCTTCGTCAGTTTGATCACTTACAGCCTGCTCGACGCCTGCCGCCTCATTGTCGCGCACGAACGCAGGCATCTGGCGCAGGCGCAGCGGGTAATGAAGACGCCGGGTTTCCCACGCTGATCAATTGCAGGCTGAGATACGACTATCCCCACCGCGAAGGTACGAAGCAGATGAAGTCGGATCTCTGGATGATAATTATTGTCTGAATCCATAAGCCTCCCGCACAGCCGGCGCTGAAAACCTCGCAAACCTGAAGCCACGGCCACCGGCCTCCTGCCGTCCCACCACCATCGGGCATTCCGCCTGAGTCCTGACGCCCGAATCTTTTTTTTGCCCGGGAAAAATTCTCGTGTGATGTTTTTCGATCTTTCGCCAGTCTGGGGTGAGAGCAGGTCAGGTCCGGTTACCGATACGGGTGAAGTCTGTCTCCGGACTTACTGACTGCGAACGGGAAGGAAAGAAGGGGCATAGAAAGGAAAGAATATGAACAACACATTTTTCAGCTCACACAAACCAGGCCCGGTGACCAGCCTCCTGCTGATCGCGGGAACGTTCCTGATGGCCGGCCTGATCCGGCCGGACCTGACCAGCGCCCAGGAGCCACAACAGGCATCAGAAAAATTCATCAGACACGCCAGTGCCAGAACCATTGCCAACCGCTACATCGTCGTCCTCCGTCATGACGCGGTCAGTTCCGTTGCCCGCGACGAGGCGGTTGCTGAAATCGGCGACTCACTCGCCGCCGCCTACAGCGCGCAGATCGAGCGGACATATACACACGCGCTCAAGGGCTATGCGATGGAGATGAGCGAGGCGCAGGCCCTGGCGCTCAGCCGGGATCAGCGTGTCGCGTACGTTGAGGAGGATGCCGAGGTCAGCGTCGAGCCGGTCAGGTCTCAGAACAACGCGCAGGAGAACTCGACGGAGAACAACCCGACCTGGGGTCTCGACCGCATAGATCAGCGCGAGCTTCCGCTGGACAACCGCTACACGTACAACGCCGCGGGGCGGGGCGTGAACGTCTACGTCATAGACAGCGGGATTCGGCGCACGCACCAGGAATTTCAAGGTCGCGCCTTTGCTGCCTTCGACGCGATGGGTGATGGGCAGAACACAAACGACTGCCACGGGCACGGCACCCACGTCGCCGCCACGATTGGCGGGGCTGTTTACGGCGCGGCCAAAGACGTGCGCCTGTACGCCGTGCGCGTGTTCGGCTGCAGTGGCGATAGCAGTGACTCAGTGGTCATTGCGGGTGTGGACTGGGTCACGGCCCATCACGTCAAACCCGCAGTAGCTAACATGAGCCTTGGCGGGCCTGCGTCCCAGGCGCTTGACGATGCGGTGAAAAACTCCATCGCGGCCGGGGTGACTTATATCGTGGCTGCCGGGAATGAAAACCAGGATGCGTGCAGCAAATCACCCGCGCGCGCCGAGAACACCATCACGGTCGGAGCAACGACCAGCTCCGACGGTCGTGCCTCGTTCTCCAACTACGGCACTTGCGTCAACATCTTCGCCCCCGGCTTCGCGATCACCAGCGCGGGCATCGCGAATGATTACGCCACCGCTGTCATGAGCGGCACCTCAATGGCCACCCCACACGTGACGGGCGCGGCGGCTCTTTACCTGGAAAGCAATCCCGCCGCCACGCCGGCGGCGGTCAACCGCGCCCTGCTCGACAGCGCCAGCGCCAACCAGGTGAGCGACATCGGGCCGGGCTCGCCCAACCTGCTGCTCTTCTCGCAGTTCGGCAACAACGGCGGCGCGCCCTGCACCAGTTGCGAGCATTACACCGGTCTGATGACCCGGACGGGTGAGGCCGCCTTCGAGCCGAACGGCACTTTTTATCTCAACAATTCCTTCGGGTATCACAAGGGCTGGCTGCGCGGGCCTGCCGGAGCCGATTTCGACCTCTATCTCTGGCGCTGGGACGGCACGCAATGGGTGGTCGTCGCCAGCGCCGAAGGCAGTACCTCGACGGAAGAGATTTCCTGGTACGGCGGCCCCGGATATTACATCTGGCGTGTCTACGCCTGGAGCGGAAAAGGCTTCTACGATTTCTGGCTGAAACAGCCGTAAGGGCACTCCGGAAACTTCCCGAATGCGAAAGGTTCAAACCTGTCCTGAGGCGCAAGGCGGTCATGCCGCACAGGCTTCAGGGCCGGCCGATAAACTGGATGAAGGAGGAGACTATGAAAAGCAAGCTGCGTCATCCCGGAACAGGCATGCGTTCCCTGTTGTTATTGATCGTGGCGGGCTGTCTGCTGGCCGCAGGTCTGGCGGGCGGTGACGTGCGACCGGCGTCCGCCGCACGTCACGCCGCGCCTCAGACTGACGCCCCGCTGATTCAGGAACTGCGGGCCGATGCGCCACGACCTGCCGCACAGTCACAGGGTCAGTTGCAATTTACGCCGCTCGAAGGCGGGACGGTACTCGAATTGCGCGACGGGCAGATGTCCTGCCGCGCCGCGACCGCAGAGGAAGCGCAGACGATGCAACGCGATCCCCATCAGGAGCTACATGCCCTCAGCGAAGAGGCTCTCGCAGCCGCTTCGCCGGAACCGGTGCGGAATGGCTTGAAGATCATCCTGCGCGGCACGGCGCAACTCGAACAATACCCCGAAGCCAAAGCGGCCTTCCTGCGCGCCGCCCGCACGTGGGAGTCACTGATCCAGAATCCCATCACGGTAGTGATTGATGTGGACTTCGGGCCGACGAGCTTCGTCGGCCCGTTCGGGGAGAATCAGTACGGTTACACGAGATTTCAGCGGGGCTTCGCAGCAAATTACTATCCCACGCTGCGCTCCATTCTGATGCGCAGCGCGGGCAGCCCGCAGGAAGCCGCGCTTTACAACGCGCTGCCGGCAGAGCAACTGCCAACTGACCTTGGCGCGGCGACGCGAGTGATCTATCACGTCGCGCCGCTGCGCGCGCTGGGAGCGTATCAGCCTGTGGCAGATCCGGAGCGGGAGAACCTGGGGCTGCCGCCAGGCATTGCCTTCAATTCAGCATACAGCTTCGACTTCGATCCGAGCGACGGCATCAAGCCCAAGAGAGTTGATTTCCAGGCGGCCGCTTTACACGAGATCGGCCACGCGCTCGGATTTTTTTCGAGCGTCGGTTACACGGAAGAGTTCCCCGGTTCGCCGCCGTCGCCGGACATACTGGATCTGTTCCGCTTCCGCCCCGGCGTCGGGCTCGAGACTTTTGCTGCTGCGCCACGCACCCTGTCGTCGGGCGGCGAACACGTCTTTTTCGGCGGAGGGCCGGAACTGGCGCTCTCCACGGGGCGGTCTAACTATACGGGCGGCGATGGTCAGCAGGCCGGGCATTGGAAGGATGAGCTTTTCACCGGACGCTACATTGGTATTATGAGTCCGACCTTTGCACGAGGGCTTCACTATGAAATGACCGCCAATGATATCGAGGCGTTCGAGCGGATCGGCTATCGCATGAACCCGCTGCCCAGTGCGCGGGAGGCCGAGCTGAAGCTCGATGAGGGGACGATGGACACTGGCGCGCTCCGCGACGGGGCGCTCATCGTCAACCGGCTGACGCCGCCCAGTTACCCGGCGACATTGCGCAAGCTGCGCATCCTTATTCCACTTCTCCAGAACGAGCCCGATCCGGCGGGCAGGCCGATCACGCTGTTGATCGGCACGCAGAACAACCCGAACGGCCAGCCGCCGCCGGGCGCGCAGTTCAGGCGCATCGAGACGACCGTGCCCAGCGCCAGCGCCGACCTCTTTCTTGAATTCCCGATCCCCGACGGCCCGACGATCAGCTCCGGCGATTTTTTCGTCGGCTATCAGGCCCCGACGCCGCGCCAGGGCGTGGGATTCGCCGTTGATTTTGGCGGCTCGGCAGAGAGTCGCAGTTTCTATTCGAGCACCAACGGCGAGGGCTATGCACTCCTCTCTGCGTTTTATCAGGGCAGGGCTGCCAACGCCATGATCCGCGCCCTCGTCTCCATCGGGGTTCCCACGCCGCCACCAACCCCGACGCCCATTCCCACGCCGACGCCCGGCCCCGACACTGTGGCGCTCGCTTCAGGCGCGCCGCAGGACGGCTATACGGCTGCATCATCGCCAGCCGGCAAGGCCTTCGGAACCCAGTACACGATCCAGGTGCCGAGCGGCGCGACCGAACTCAAGGTCAATCTGAGCGCGAATACTGACCTGGATCTCTACGCGCGATTCGGCAGCCGTGTCGCGCTTCAAAACGGCTTTGTGGTGGCCGATTTCAAATCGGTATCGGACGACTATAGTGAATCCATCACCATCACGCCCGGGAGTTCGCCGGCGTTGCAGGCAGGCGTCTATTACCTCATGGTTGTGAATTACGGTCCGGGCCCGTCCACCTTCAGGATCACAGCCACGGTCAATGGCGGTTCCGGTCCGACACAGGGCAGGGTGGTGAGCGTCTCGGCGGCCAGCTACAGCGCCGGCGGGCTGGCGAGCGAAGCCATCGCAGCGGCCTTCGGGACGCGCCTGGCCACATCCGTGATGACAGCCTCGGGCACACCTGACTGCCCGAACTGCCTGCCGACGGAACTGGCCGGGACCAGAGTCCTGGTGAAAGACAGCGCCGGAACCGAACGACCGGCCCCGCTCTTCTTCGTCTCACCCGGTCAGGTCAATTACCTGATCCCGGCGGGCACGGCGGCGGGCACGGCCACTGTCGCGGTCACGAGCGGCGACGGCACGCCCTCGGTCGGAACGGCGCAGATTGCCGCCGTGGCTCCAGGGCTCTTCTCAGCCAACGGCGACGGTGGGGGCGTGCCGGCGGCGGCGGCGTTGCGCGTCAGGGCGAACGGGCAGCAGAGCTACGAACCGGTCGCCCGGTTCGATTCAGCGCAGGGACGTTTTGTCCCTCAGCCGCTCGACCTGAACACCGCGGCCGATGAGGTCTTCCTGGTCCTGTTCGCCACGGGGCTGCGGCATCACCAGGGGTTGTCATCAGTCAGCGTCAGGATCGGCGGGGTGGAAGCGCCGGTACTATACGCCGGGCCGCAGCAATATTTCGTCGGCCTTGATCAGATCAACGTGCGACTGCCGCGCAGCCTGAGCGGGCGCGGCGAACTTGATCTGGTGCTGACGGCGGATGGGCGCGAGGCCAATCACGTCAGGATTCACGTCAGGTAAGAACCCATGCTCGCGACGCGCGGGAGACCACGGCAAAGTCTCCCGCGCGTCACGCCATCAGCTCTCTCCTGATCGCCGTGGCATCCCTCTCCCCTGACATTCCACCCGGGCCGCTCAGCACTCCGGCAGGTCTTCTGCCGGAGAAACTATGCGCAAACGCAAGGTACCAGACCGAGGCCGCCGGCATCAGGCAAGGGTTCTATGCGCGCCACTGCGACCCTGTCAGGGGCGGGGCGGTGGCCTCGGCAGCCTGTGGGTTGCGCCCAAGGCTATTGACCCGCGGCCCTTCGGGGCGTGCTGCGGAACTTTTCAGACCCATCAAATACCGTCAGTCTGCCGCCGTTTCTCATCGCCGGGAAGATTATTTGCAACTTTCAGTCAGCCGCTCGTTCTCAGGGCAGTGCAAACCATTTCCCGGGATCTTTTCCCGGCGGCTGGATCGAAAGGAGACGGCATGATGAAGAGGTGAAGCGGCGGTAAACTCTGGCGACGAAGCAATGAGTCGCTGGAGTAGGTAGGTTAGAGGTTGAATGTCTGAATGTGGCTCGTGACCACGTAAAGGAGACTGCTCAGCCGCTAACC
>DASRDU010000107.1:0-6017 GCA_035652435.1 Blastocatellia bacterium | reverse complement strand
GGGCTACTCCAGTTCGCCTGTGCCTTGCTCTGGTATCGTCGGGAGTCAGATCCGGCGCTGGTCTTCTCCTGATCAAATATTCTATCAATCTGTAGCTACAACATTTTGTAGCCAGTTCGCGTTTTGAGATAGTTACTTAGCAAATTATGAGACGCTCAGTAGCATTTGGCGCTCCCGGCGACAAGCTCTTGTGAAATCAATGGATTACGCTGATTTCTTTTTATCGCAACAACTCTATTAGGACATCGTCGTAGTCATAGTAATTGACACGCCCGATAAAGACCTTCTGCTCAGCCTTAACGAAGGCTCGCTTAAGACGGCCAACATTTGATCTGATGGCGATGCCTTGGCCCAAGAGAGAATAGAGCTTCCACATCGCATCAGATTCAGACTGATTCATGTGCCAGTAACTGACGCAATATGCAGCGCGCCCTAGTTCATGACCGGAGTTATGCTCTGCAGCGATTTTGGCAAATCTTCGAAAGAATGGATCCACTTTCCCATCGCCTGAGAAGAACGTAGCCACCTCATCGGGGTCGCAACTACGCTTCGGAAACTGACCACCCTATGGATCCTCGACACGATCAAGTTGCGAAAAGAACAAGGCGTGGTCCAGCAAAACAGCGCAGAAAGCCGCCAAACTCATATAGCGCCAGATGGGTGTGCGGTCGGAAGGTGTGTTGACATGCTCATGCTTGGTGTACATTTCAACCTCTATTCGCTGTTGCAAGAACCAAGATGCTCTTTCTTGCGATGTTGGCATCCGTTGGCGTACCGAAATAGAGCAAGGCAACCACCTACAGGCACAGCGGCTGCCTTGCTCTATGTTTTACTTCAGCTTTCGCTGGCTGGCGCGTTATTGTCCGCCGCCCGCCGCCTCGATTCTGGCCGCGCCGTTGATGAAGGCCGTCACGTCACGGTGCAGCTTCTCGCGCGATTTCTTCTCGATGTACATCATGTGGCCGGCTTCGTAATACGCGAAGCTGATGTTCTTGCGGATTGACGGCTCAAGGCTCATGTGCGAGATGGTGTGTTCGATCCCGTTGAAGGGCGTGGCCACGTCGTAATAGCCGCAGAGTACGAGTACCCTCAGATGGCCCTGCTGCGTCATCGCTGAGCGCAGGGCTTCGGCGGGCGCGCCGGGCTGCCCCTGATCCCAGGGTTGCACGCGCGCGGTGAGGGTGTAATACATATCGGTGTTCCACTTCAGCTCGCGGCGCACGTAGTCCTGAAACATCGCGACGTAAGAGCCATCGTAGGACGCGAGGCTCGGGTCATATTCGTCACGCTCGCCAGCGGCGTCCGCGTCCATGCCCAGAAAGCGCGCGTCTATGCGGCCCACCGTCTGGCGTTTGTCGCGCAGCAGTTCCTTGAACCAGCGCTGGGGGCTGATGCGCAGATTGGTCTGCTCGATGTACTTCGGCGAAAGCCCCGTCAGGCGCGCCAGGTTTCTGACCACTTTCTGATACTCGACCGGGGGCAGTTCGTCGCCTCGTTCGAGCGCCGCGGCATATTCGCCGTGGGCGAATTGGCGTGCCTGATGGGCGACCTCGGCGATGCTCAGTTTTTGCAGGTCGGGCGGCAGCAGCTTGTGATACCACGCCGAAGTGACCAGGGTCGGCAGAAAGAAGATCGTCCGGTCATCTTCCCCCCAGTTGCCAAAACCCACCGAAGATAACAACGCGATGCCGTTCAGGTAGATTTGATGGCGGCGCTGCAAAACATAGGAGAGTTGCGCGGAACGCGTCGTGCCGTAGCTTTCGCCGATCAGGAATTTTGGCGAGGCCCAGCGCTCGTTGCGCGTCAGGTACTGGTAGATGAAATCGGCAAAGAAAGTGGCGTCCTGCACGACGCCGTAAAACTGCGCCGTGTTTTCACCGGGTGCGGGACGACTGTAGCCGGTCGAAACCGCATCCACAAACACCATATCGGTCGCGTCGAGAAAGGAGTCGCCGTTCTCGATGATCGAATACGGCGCCGGCATCCCAGACCCGTCATCGGTCAGCACGATGCGTTTCGGCCCGAGCCCCATGTGGGTATAGGAAGAGGCAGAGCCGGGGCCCCCGTTGTAGACGAATGACAAGGGGCGCTTCGCCTTATCCGGCACGTCATCTTTCGTGTAGGCCACGAAAAAGAAGGTCGCCTTCGGCGCGCCGTCGTCAGCCTTGATGACATAGGTGGCGGCGGTCGCGGTATAGTTGATCTGCTGTCCGCCAATACGCGCGCTGCTGTGTGTGACCGAACTTTTTTCCTCGGGCGGCGGCGCGGGGCGCTGCTGTCCCTGCTGGCCCGTTGCGGCGGGCGTTGCTGTCTGGGGCTGTTGCTCCGCCGCGCCCCGGCCGCGACCGCCGCGTTGCTGGGGCTCCGTCTGTGCCTGCGCGAGACACGTGAGGAGCAGCAGGGTCATTCCTGTGGCAAATATGCGATTCATTTTCATCTCTCCCTGTAGAGTTGTGACAAGCGAGTGAGCGGACAGAGAATCCCGGAGGTGGTTCTCCGGCCCGTTCGTTTTTCGAGTTGTGGCGAGAGGTGAGAAGCTGCGAATGCAATCAGCTTCCTGCTGGTGCCTGTGATTACCGCCCGGGTTACTCCTGTCAGCTGCAAGCCAGGATTCCCAGGCTTGTAACGACGGGTCATCAGTGGCGGCAGCTGATGCTACCACATGTCACAGCCGCCTGAAATATTAACCCGGCATCAACCTGATGTTCATCATCAGCTTTGCCTCTTCACGTCGTCGGGCCGCTCGGGCAGGTTGTCAGTCCGCGCCTTTCTGCCGAGGTAACCGCCGTGATGACGCAATCCGAAGTCCGCTCGCGTGACCTCCTTCAGTTCCATCAGCGCCAGCGCGAGCCCGTCGCTGACGGCGAGCATCACGGCGATGCTCGCGGTCGGGGTCAGTCCGAACGGGCAGGCTTCTTCAACGTCTCCCATCTCCAGCACGATGTCGCTCAGCTCGCGCAGCGGGGAGTCCGGGTGCGAGGTGATGCCGATGATCGTCCGCAGGCCGAGGTGGCGGCTCAGTTCCAGCGTCTCCAGGACCTCGCGCGATTTCCCGCTCGTCGAGAAGGCGACGATACAGTCGTCATGTTCGATCAATCCCAGATCGCCATGCGCCGCTTCGCCCGGGTGCAGGTAGGCCGCCGCCGTGCCGGTCGAACACAGCGTCGCCGCGAATTTACGGGCGATCAGACCGGCCTTGCCGATGCCGGTCGTCAGGATCTTGCCCGGCGCGTCGCGCAGCACGAGGACGGCCCTTTCAAAGTCCGGCGTGACCCTGACGGCAGCGATGGCCGCGGCCTCGCGCGCCATGATTTCAGCGATTCTTTTCTGAATGTCCATTGTCGAATTTCGTCCGCGGCTCAGCCTTCGTCTCATCGAGGCTCCCCCAACGGTCGAGTGGTCGCAGGATTTCACATCGGCGAAATCCTGCACACGTTAGCCGGGGGGACAGTTCACGTCAAGCCGGTGCCCGGCCCGCAACCGCCGGCAAAACACGTCCGGCGCGCGCCTGGCGATGTACAGATTTCCCGCACTGAGGTGACGTGATCAGAACAGTCACGGCGACCGGAAAAAATCGAATCAGGTGATGATTAGATTCGGAGGTATGGCACTAGCGAGCCAGCACGTAGAGGGCGAAAGCGGTCGCGATCAACGGGTCGTCCTCCTTGACGAGGTTGTTCGGGTTACGGAAGCTGCCGTCATCAGCCTGCGGCGGGAGTTCGACCGGCAAAGCGGGCAGGACTCGGGAGATCGCGTGCGCGTAATAAAAGCGCAGCCCCACTGCCCAGAATTGTTCGGCTTCCTTGTCGAACCCCGGCGCCCGGTCAGGCCGGTGATTACCCTTGAGCCACCCGAGCGCTTTCGCGATGCGCGGATCCGCGTCGGGTATGCCGGCGGCCCGCAGGGCCAGAACACCGTCCGCCGTTGCCGTGCCATAGCTCGCGACGCGGCCGTCACTGCTCTGGCCGGCCTTGTTGATTTCAGGAGTGACCGGGGAGAAGTAGAATCCCCCGTCGGGGTTCTGCGAGCGTTCCAGATACGCGAGGGCGCGGGCCATCACCGGGTCGGAAGCCGGGACGCCTGCAAGCCGCAAAGCCTCCAGCACGTGTCGCGTCATTGACAGGTCCACGTGCCCCGCTTCCGGAGGACGGTGAATCGGGCCGCCCATGCCCCATCCGCCATAAGGTGCGTCGGGTGGCGCCCAGCCATTGGCCTCGCTGAACTGCTGCGCGCGCAGCTGTGCGACCATCGGCGCGATGACCCGCTCGTAGCCGGGGCTGCGGGCCCTGACCAGCGCGGACACGGCCAGAGCCGTCGCGTAGTTCGGATAGTCCGCGGCCGCGTCGTCCATCAGGCCGAGCGCGCCGTCGGCATTCGTCCTGGCCCTGATGAACGTGAGCGCGCGCTCGACCGCGCCGCGCGGGGTCAATGATGCGCCGTCCGGCACGCCCAGCAGGGCGAGGAGGACGAACGGAGTCAGCGACTGTCCGGAGCGCAGCAGCCCGTAGGTCGTGCTGTGAAACCCGCCGTCGTCGGACTGTTGCGCCCACAGGTACTGCGCCGACTTCCTGAGCGACTCGCTCCCGCGCCACCGCGAGCAGCCTGTCGCGACCATGCCGGCCGCGGCCAGCGCGTCGAGCAGGAATGTGCGCCGGTCAATGCTCACGTTCGAGGGTCAGGTTGAGGATCGCCGCGCCGGTCACGGCGACCCGTCCGGTAATGCAGTGGTGTCCAGCCCACGTCCCGTCGTTGTTCTGGAGCTTCAGAATCTTCCCGGTGATCTTCGCATACCACTCGCGCCACTCCTTGCCGCCCGAGCGCTTCAGGCCGTCGCTGATGTTGAGGTATGAAAAGAACTCCTCCCCGCCTATTGAGCCGTAACCTTCGACGAACTTCGCGTCGGAAAGCTTGCGGTTGATGGCGGCGATCTCCGGGGCGTTCTTCTTCCGGTCCTCTTCCGTCCGGCTGAGTTGCTCAAGGGCCTGCGCATCCTGGTACAGATCTACTCCGGCGGCTGCCGGGAGAGACCTGGACTTCGCAGGCCCGCCTGCCGCGGTGACAGTCACCGTTTCGCTGACAGAGCCGATGCCGGCTCCGACACCGCCGCCGCTGCCAGCGCCGACCGAATCCCGCTCCTTCTGGCTTTTCACCGTATAGCCGTCCGCACGCGCCATGACCTCCTGGCTCACCCTGACACCTTTCTGGCCGGCCTCGTACAAACTGCGCGAGGCGAGCGAGGTTCCGAGTACCGGCGCCCAGCCGCCGCCGACATTCCAGCTCCCGTCGCCCTGCTGATTGCGCTCAATCTTGGCCACGCATTTTTCCAAGCCGCGCCGCACGCGCGCCCTGCCTGCCCCCGCCATGGTGCCGTCCACCTCGGCGAGCAGCATCGAGGCGAGGAAGGTGTCAATGTAAGGCCCCAGCTTACGCTGGATCTGCGTCTGTTTGACGTCGGTGATTGAGAGGCCGTCAGTGGGGCTGGCCTCGACCCTCTTCAGAATGAAGTCCACCGCGCGTTCGACGTTGGGCCGGTACTGGTTGCCGGCTCGCAGGAGTGCGAGCGCCGCCACCGCGGTGTTCGCCACGTCATTCCCCTCTGATTCCAGGTGTTCGCCCTGTCGGACATGCGAGGTTGCGCCCCCGTCCTGCCCCCACCCGCCGTCGGCACCCTGGACTGTGGCGAGCCACTTTGCGCCTTTCTCTACCGCCGCTCTGACCTCGTTCGGCGCGGCCGTAGTCGTGGCCGCGCGTGTCGTTTGTTGCGCCCCGACTGCGTTCTCTCCGCCCCTGACTTTGCCGCTGCTGTTCTGGGCCCAGATGGCAGCGCCCCCCAGGAGCGCAAGCGAAACTAAAGCTGCTCCGTATTTCATATCTCATCTCCTATGATGAATGTCTACTCCGAGGTGAAGGTTTTCAGTCCTCGGCGAGGACAAAGTTGGGGAAATCAGCGAACACCCAGTTGTTCTTCAGCGTCCGGTAGATGATCCCCAGGAATTTGCGGGCCGTGGCGATGATCG
>DASRDU010000106.1:0-2896 GCA_035652435.1 Blastocatellia bacterium | reverse complement strand
GGGCTACTCCAGTTCGCCTGTGCCTTGCTCTGGTATCGTCGGGAGTCAGATCCGGCGCTGGTCTTCTCCTGATCAAATATTCTATCAATCTGTAGCTACAACATTTTGTAGCCAGTTCGCGTTTTGAGATAGTTACTTAGCTATCTAAAAAGTTTAGCGATTAATGAGACGCTCAGTAAAACATTTATGGAAGCTGCGCTCAATAAAGATCTGGAAGCCGCGCCGGCGAAAGCGCTCGACAAAACGGACGAAGCCGTTGACCGGATGATCACGTTTGACGACGTCTCGAAATTTTACGGCGAGATCCTCGGCGTCAATCGCGTCAACCTGAACATCGCGCCGGGCATCACGAGCCTCGTCGGGCCGAACGGCTCGGGCAAGACGACGCTCATGAACCTGATGACCGGGCTGATCCAGCCGACGCGCGGGCGCATCAGCATCGTCGGCATCCCGCCCGACGAGCCGGAACGTCTCTTTCGCAAGGTCGGCTACTGCGGCCAGTTCGATTCGTTCCCAGTGGGGATGACCGGCTTCGATTTCATCAGGTCGTACCTGACGCTGCACGGCTACCGCCGGAAGGATGCCGAGGAACTTGCCTGGAGGGCGCTTGAGCGCGTCAGCCTGACCGAGGCCGCGCACCGCAAGGTCGCCGGTTACAGCAAAGGCATGCGCCAGCGCGCCCGCCTCGCGCAGGCCATCGCGCACCAGCCGGCGGTGATGATTCTGGATGAGCCGCTCAACGGCCTCGACCCGATGGCCCGCGCCGAAGCGATTGCCCTCTTCCGCCAGCTCGCCGACGAAGGCCTGCACCTGATCATCTCGAGCCACATCCTCCACGAAGTTGACACGATGTCCGATTGTGTCGTGCTGATGAATAACGGCTACGTGGTGGCCGAAGGCAAGGTCAGCGGCGTGCGCGAAGAGAAGATGCATGAACACCCGATGGAAATCGCGGTGCGCTGCGACCAGCCGGCGATGCTCGCGGCAAGGCTCTTCCAGGAAAACCATGTCGTCGAGGCGAGGATTCACGAAGACCAGCACGGCCTGTTCGTCAAGACGCGCGATCTGGACAAGTTTTACTCGTCGCTCAACCGGATCGTGATCGAAGCCGAACTGAACGTCGAATCGGTCGAGACGGTTGATGACGACCTGAACGCGGTCTATCAGTACCTGATCGGATCAGGCGGCGGACAGTAGAGGGAAGTCAGAAGTCGGAAGTCGGAAGACAGAAGGCAGAAGGAAAGCGATGCAGACATCAACGGCCGTCAATCCGCAATCCCAGAGTCCCAGTCCGCAATCGGACTGGTCGCTCTGGATTCATCAGGCGCTGGCGATCCTGCGGCTGGAGATCAGAAAGAATTTCCTGAGCCGCCGCGCGCTGCTGCTCTACCTGCTGGCGGTCGCGCCGGTGCTGCTGATGGCGGCGCTCGTGACTTTCGACGCGGGCGCGAGGCGTGACATCCGCTACAACTTCGCGCAGGCCAGTGAAATCTTTGCGAACATTTACGAGGGGCTGATCCTGCGCACCGCGATCTACTTCGGCTGCGCGTGGATGTTTATGAACCTCTTCCGCGGCGAGATCGTTGACAAGAGCCTGCATTATTACTTCCTCGCGCCCGTGCGCCGCGAAGTGCTGGTCGCCGGGAAATACCTTTCCGGGCTGGTCGCTTCGAGCATGCTGTTTGTCGGCACCACGGTCGGCGCGCTCTTCTTTCTTTACCTGCCCAAAGGCTATGCGGGGAGCATCGAGACGCTGCTCGACGGCCCCGGCCTCCGCCACTCGCTGACTTACGTCGGGATGACGGTGCTGGCCTGCGTCGGTTACGGGGCCGTGTTTATGGTCATCGGTCTTTTCTTCCGCAACCCGATCATCCCGGCGCTGATGGCCTACGGCTGGGAGTGGATCAACTTCCTGCTGCCGCCGTTCCTCAAAAAGATCAGCATCATTCATTACATCCACTCGCTCCAGCCGGTGCCGATCTCGGAAGGCCCGATGGCCATCGTCGGCGACCCGACGCCCGCCTGGGCGGCCGTGCCCGGTATGCTGATCGTGACCGCACTCGTGCTGATCCTTGCGGGCCGGCGAATCCGACACATGGAAATCAGGTACGGCAATGAGTGACGAAGAAGATCGAAGGTGTCAGAAGCTCGACCGTGAGGGATGATTAGTTGGCACAGTTACTCAACAGGCAAGGAATGAAACTTCTGACCTTCCACCAAATCTCTGCTCTTCGGCATTTGGGGCAGAAGTAAACTTTCGCAACGGGACGATTCACATCAGCGATGCAGCCACCCGGATACCACCTGTTTGAATATGGGAACTCTTTCCCGTTTATCAGAGGGTCAGCCATTAACAACCCGTAGCCGATGGGAACGATATCTGTTTGAAGCGCGATTCCGTGAAGTTGGCACTTGGCCTCTGGGTATCTCACGGAATCAGTCAGGTCAAGAATCTGTTCGGCTGTATAAGATTTAGCAGAGTGAGGCGCATCTTTTTTCAAAGAGAGAATGCCCATTGAAAGAATCAGTACTATGGTTGCTGTCAAAACTGTGGCTTTCGGCATAAATTTATTCTGATACCAGTGTCTTTGCTTGCGATAAACAAGGCAATCATTTTGTTTGGTTCGCATCGCCTCGAATGGCGCTTGCTATCCGTCGCTGAATATCCTCACTCATATTCGGATTCCTGACTACAGACAGGCTGACCTTGAACTTCTCATTCATTGCCGCTTCTTGCTCGACGCGCTCAATAAACTCTATGATGTACCCCGAATTTCAGACCACGGTTTAAGATGTAAAATCGCTGCTGCCCACCCCGGAGGAACAAATGAAGAAGCAGCGGAAAACCTGGAGCGCTGATCTCAAAGCGAAGATCGCGCTGGAGGCCATCAAAGGT
>DASRDU010000105.1:0-22119 GCA_035652435.1 Blastocatellia bacterium | reverse complement strand
GTGGGGCGTGGTGGCTGGAAGAGAATGTCCCCAAAATGCTGGCGTTGCGCGTCACCCGGGCCAACGGAGAGTGGCAATCATACTGGCAGCAATACAGTCAAGCGACAGCTTGATTTTGAGTCGCACTTTCAATCACACCCGTCAGCGGCTCCTGCGTGCGCTCCCCCAAGACAACCTTCTGCCCGGCAAATGGGCAATGGACAACTGACTATTCAACCGCTACAATGCCCGTCATAAGGAGATCGTTATGAATAACTTCCTGTTAATTGGTTTCGGCGGGCAGGAGCTGGTCATCATTCTTGTCATCCTGCTTTTACTCTTCGGCGGCACGCGTCTCCCGCAACTCGCCAAAGGCCTCGGCGAGAGTGTGAAGAACTTCAAGAAGGCGGTTAACGAGGATAAGGACGAAGGCGAAGATAAGACCAAAGCGGCTTAGGTTGTTTGTCCCTTAGCCACCCGTGTCATGCCCTTCGCGTGAAGAACGCGCGGCTCCGGTTAATCACCAGAGTCGTTTGCAATGACCTCAATCACCAAGGTCTGTTCTTTGCAATCCCCCGTATCCCGGTAGACCCAGGGTCAGCAAAAGTCCCTTCAAGCCTGGCCGGGCGAACCATTGGTCAAGCCGTCGCCAGCGCGTGCTGACGGCTGACAGCCTGCACTAACCGCCATGGCTCGCAAGCGCACGCACAGTTCACGCCGCCAGCGCCAGTCGCCCGGCTCCGAACGTTCATATCAGGAATATCTGCTCTCCGCCCCCGCCCCCGTCACCACGCGGACAGAACTTGTCCGCATGCTGCGCGGCGGCGAGGACACCTACCTCGAACTCAAGGTCAGATTCAGCAACGTCGAAAAGATCACCGCGGAGATCATTGCGCTCGCGAACACCGACGGCGGTTCGATGATTTTCGGCGTCAACGATCAGTTGCGGATCGAAGGTGTGGAAGACCCCGAGAGTGTCGAAGAGAATCTGCGCGACATCTGCGCGCACCAGATTCAGCCGCCGGTTTTCCCCTACATCAACAAAGTCGCTTTCGACAACGGCCGCCGCATCGTCGTCCTCGAAGTGGATTCGCACAACCGCCCGCACCGCACGCTGGATGACAGGTTTTATCTGCGCGAAGGCTCAAGCAAGCGCGAAGCCTCGCGCGAAGAGTTATCGGGCCTTTACGACGAAGCTCAGGTGACGCACTTCGAGCAGGTCCCGGTTTTCAGGGCGCAGATTGAAGATATTGACGAATCGCTCTTCTGGAGCTATGTGCGCGGAGTCAATCCGGGCTACTGGGGCGAAACGGCCAGAGGCTTCCCGACTGATTACGTGATGCGTGACATGGGGATGGCGGTGAACTTTGGGGAGGAAGTGATCCCGACGCTGGGCGGGATGCTGCTGTTCGGCCTCGGCGACCGGGTCGCGGAAATGCTGCCGCGCGCCGAAGTCGTGCTGACGCGCTTCAGCGGGCCGGCGTCTTCACACACTCAGCCCACCAGTCATGCGGTGATCGAGCGCCTGCATTGTCAGGGCAACCTGTTCCGGCTCTTTGAAGGCGCGCTGAACTTTATCCGCCGCTACGCCGACCTGTGGGACGAGCGCCCGACCCGCCGGGCACTGCAGCAACAGGGGGCGGAAACGGACCCTCAGTTTTCCGTCGCGCGGGCCAATTACCTGCGCGGCGTCATCATCGAGGCCCTGACCAATTCGCTGGTCCACCGCGACTGGAGCAGGCACGCGAGCCATGCGCGCATCAACATTTATGATGACAGTATCGAATTCATCAATCCGGCGCGGATGCTCGAACTGCCGATCATCTCGCTGCGGTACGGCGTGTCTGGCGCGCCGAATCCGCGCCTCAAAGCCGTCTTCACCAACCGTCATTACGGATTGCCGACGACGCGCGGCGGCATCCCGATGATCTTTGATGAGGCGATGAATTTTGCCCGCCGCGCCCCCGAAGGCCCGGTGATTGCCAACCACGAGTTCCGCCTGAAAATTTACGGGCTGCGGTGAAGGGGCGGCCTGGGCATTCCAGTGGCCGGATTCAGGCTTGTGATAATTTTTCAGCCGGGTCAAACTGGAGTATTCAAACCCGAGAACCGGAGAGCCGAAAAAACCCGAAATCACATGAGACCCAAGCAAATGATGCCCTGGCTGATATTCCTGCTTTCATTATTCATCGGGTGCAACAGCGCCCCGACAGTTTCAGCCCCGCCCCCGTCGCCTGAGGCCGGCGGGCGCGCTGCGAGTCCGGCAGCTGACGCCTCGGCGCCGGTCTGGACTTACGAAGTCGTCAACACCTGGCCGCACGACACGGAGTCGTACACGCAGGGGCTGATTTATCAGGACGGCGTGCTGTACGAAAGCGCCGGCCAGTACGGGCGGTCGAGCCTGCGCAAGGTTGATCTGCAGACCGGCAAGGTGCTGAAGAAGGTCCCTGTCCCGGGCGAGTATTTCGCCGAGGGCATGACGATCTTCAAAAGTCGCCTCTTTCAGCTGACGTGGACGCACCAGAAGGGGTTCATTTACAACCCGGAGAGCTTTCAGAAGATCGGCGAATTCGCTTACACGGGCGAAGGCTGGGGCCTCACGCACGACGACCAGTCGCTGATTATGAGCGACGGCACGAATCAGATTCGCTTCCTCAACCCCGACACCTTCAAAGTCGAACGCGTGATCAGCGTGGTCTACCAGGGGAAGCCTCTGACCGAAATCAACGAGCTGGAATACATCAGGGGTGAGATTTACGCCAACGTCTGGCAGACGGATGAGATCATCCGGGTTGACCCGAAGAATGGGAAGATTCTCGGCATCATTGACATGACCGGCCTGCTGCCGGGCAAACGCGCCGACGAAACCGACGCGGTCCTCAACGGCATTGCCTACGACGAAAAGGGCGAAAGAATTTTCGTCACCGGCAAACTCTGGCCGAAACTCTTTGAGGTTCGCTTCAAGACGAAGTGAAAGAACGATGGCAGAAAGTATAGGGCAGAGGGGAGGAGTGCGGAGCTGGCTTCTTCACTTCTGCCTTTTGTTTTACCTGTTGGTCCCGGTCGTCGGGGCTCAGCCGGATGAGCGCGTCAACATCAACACGGCGTCAGCCGAAGAACTGATGCGTCTGCCCGGAATCGGCCCGACCATCGCCGTGCGGATCGTTGAGTACCGCCGCAAACACGGGCCGTTCAAACGCCCGCAGGAGATCATCATCGTTCACCGGATGAACGCGAAGCTGTACCGCCGGATCGTTCACCTGATTCGCACTTGACAAAAGTCCCCACCCGCAGATCACTCCCGTCAGTCGAAATCGTAATTGCGCCGCACGCGCTGGTTTGCAGCACCCGCGCGGCCGACCTCTGCAACCGCTCCAGAATCTCCGGGTGCGGGTGGCCGAACGGGCTCGGCGCGGCGACGGAGATGACGGCGTATTGCGGGGCGACGCTTTTGATAAATTCTTCCGTCGAAGAGGTGCGCGAGCCGTGATGCGCGACCTTAAGAACGTCCGCATGCAGCACGTCCCCGGCGGCCAGCAACCGCTCTTCGGCTTCGCGTTCGATGTCCCCGGTGAGCAGGAAAGTCCGGTTGCCGAACGTGAGTCGCAGGACCAGCGACTGGTTGTTGGCGCTCGACGGCGCCCCCGCCTCATCCGGGAAAGGCGCGAGCGCTTCAACCCGCACGCCGTCGAGTTCAAACCCGCCGCCACGCATTATTGCGCGCAGCGGCGCATGGGCTTCCGTCGCGGCCCGCCTGAAAATATCGAACTGCCCGTCCGACGCAGGAATGACGCCGGTGAGCGCCGCGCCGATGTCAAAGCTGCGGGCGAGGTCGGTGAAACCCTGCGTGTGATCCGTATGCCCGTGACTCGCGGCAATCAGGTCGAGGCGTTTGATGCCGCGACTCCAGAGGTAAGGCGCCACCGCAGCTTCGCCGATCCCGATGCGATCCTCAACGAAAACTTCCTCCGCTTCATTCTCGTCAGCCGTGTGCCCGAGCGGCGGGCGCCCGCCGCTGTCGAGCAGCATCATGGCGCCGCACGGAAAGCTGATGACTATCGCGTCGCCCTGCCCGACATCCAGAAACGTCACACTCAACCGGCCCTCCTCGTACTGGTGCGCGACTGGGTGCCGGACGATCAGCACGAGCAGAACCGCCAGGCAGATTGCCGAAGCGTAAACCAGCACGCGCCCGGCGGCCTTCCGCCTTTTTCCTTTCGCGTCCGTCCGCTTCGCGAACGGGTTCCACCAGTTGAGCGCAATGATCAGGATCAGGATAAGCGCAAAGCAGGCTGAGTAGATGATGACCGATGCCGTCGCGCTGTAATCCGGCACGCGCACGCTCGCGCCGCGCCACTGCGATAGCGGGTTCGCCGCCCTCGCTGAAAATACTCCGAGCGCATTGATGGCAATTGCGAGCTTTGCCGCAAGGCTCGCGCTGACGGCGTAAACGAACAGGTAAATAGCACCCCCAATCATCAGCGCGAACATCAGCAGGCTTTCAATCACATTCGCCAGGGGCGAGACGACCGAGAAGCGATGAAAGTGGCTGATCATCAGCGGCAGCAATCCCACCTGCACACAGGTTGTCACGAGCAACGTCCCGCCGATTGAGGCCAGACACCATTGCGCCGCGCGGCCCGCGCGCGAACTGCTCAACCAGCGGGCGGCGCGGGCCTTTTCCAGCCGGTATCGAATAGGGCCGCGCCGCATCTCTTTGCGAAATTCTCCCTCATTCCAGAAGAGCAGTTCCGAGAGCCATCGCACCGGCGCGGAACAGCGCGGCGGAAAGGGCGTGAGCGCCGACGGCTGCCACTCCCCGATGTGTCTGAGCCGCGTCGCGAGGGGCACCGCCGCCGTCACGATCATCAGCACCGTCAGGAAGGAGAGCTGGAATCCGGCACTGAAGAGGTCACGCGGCTGCCACGCAAGCAGCGCGAGCGCCGCCGCGGCCAGCGTGTTTGCCCCCGCCGATTCACGAAAGATCAGGTGCGCGAAGAGGACGACCGTGAGCATCACGACCGAGCGCGTCACCGCGGGCTGCGCGCCGACCATCAGCGCGTAACACCACATCAGCAGAATCACCGCGCCGTAGCGCAGCAGGCGCGAACGGGTCAACCACTGCGACAGCCACAGCACGACTGCGGCAATCATCGCCACGTGCAGGCCCGAAATCACGAGCAGGTGAAACGTGCCGCCTTCGCGAAAAGCTTCCGCCGTGTCGCGCGAAAGGAAATGCCGGTTGCCGAACAGGGCCGCCGCCAGCACGCCCGAGGTCGGCTGCGTGAAGCCGCGAATGATCGCGGTGACCGCGCGTGCCCGCGACCGGTAGAGCAGACCGTAAAGACGCGCCGCCAGCGTTTCCGGCTTCCCGTCGTTCAGCCTTTCGATCAGCAGCGGGCTTTTGACCGAAGCCGAAGCGTCAAAGCCGCGCTGCTCAAGCATCTCGTCAAAATCCGGCGCGCCCGGATTGCGGTAGCCATGCACATTCATCAGGTTCGCCAGCACCCTCACCCGCCTTCCGTAATCCAGGGCCAGCTCGTCGTATTCCGCGCGGGCTTCAGCGTCAGTAAAAGGCACCACGATCTGAACAACGCCATTTGTTATGCGCTCACGCATCAATGAGGCAACCCGCTCGGTTTCGACGGTCAGATAAATCCGATCAGGCGCCAGTTCCGGCGCCGCCTTCAGCATGCCCCATATTTCCACCGGTTCAGTTGCGCTGAGTTCACCGCGCTCAATCAGCTTTCTGAAGCTGGTTTCACTCACACCTGTCGCATTGAGAGACCAGAGAGTCCCGCCACACGCAACAGATCCGACCAGCAGCATCGCCGTCACCAGCCTGCCATCAGCATGAACGAGCCAGCACACCAGCGCCACAGCCCACAGCGCAACCGCGGTGGCCAGCCAGACTCGGATTGAGAGGGAGAATTTTGCAGCGGTCAGTAAGCCGCCAATGAAAGATGAGGCGAGAAAGATCAGCGGCTGCTGTTCAGGACTCAGCCGCGTGAAGCTGAGGCGACGGGGCATAATAGTGAGGATAAAGGCCCGGGGGATAAAGGATGAAAAAACGTGACGGCTGGTTTTTATTCGTTCTTCATCCCTGATCTCTCGTGAGTTTCGCTACCGTTTCGACATGGAAAGTCTGAGGGAACATGTCGAGCGCAGTGAGTGAAGCCAGCTCATAGCCTTGATTCAGGAGCAGTCGCAGGTCGCGCGCCAGCGTGGCCGGGTCGCAGGAGACATAAGTGATTTGCGGCGGCGCGATGGCGGCGATGCGTTCGATCACCTGCGCGCCGGCGCCGGCCCGCGGCGGGTCGAGCAGCAGCAGGTCAGGTCGGGGAAGCGCAGCCGCTTTGTATTTCAACCACGCCTCAACCGAAATCGCTTCGTAACGCACGTTGCCGATGTTGTTGGCGCGGGCATTCTCCATGCCGTGACTGGCGGCCAGACGGTTGCCTTCGACCGCACAGACCTGCTCGAAACGCCCGGCCAGTTGCAGCGTGAACAGGCCCGCGCCGGCGTAGAGGTCAACTGCCGTTTTACCGCGAGTGTCACCGACCGCCACGTTCACCAGTTCCTCGACCAGCAGGCGATTGGCCTGGAAGAAGGATCGGACGCCGAAGCCGTAATCAGTCCCGCCGATGCGCTGATGCGCCGTGCCGAGCGCGTCCAGTTCCGCCGCCCGGCAATTTTCCCCGGTTCCCGGAGTCACGATCACCTCATCATCACCGACGGTCAGGAAAACCCGCGTGGCATCGCCGGGGATGAGGCAGGGCTCCGAGTGCATGCGTTGCAGTTCGCGGTTCGCCGCGGGCAGCAGGATGGGGCATTCGGTGACTTCGCACACCTCGTGAGTGCCGGCGCGGAAATAACCCGTGTGAGAGCGGCCTTCGCGGTCACGCGCGATTTTGATTTCGGCGCGCGAACGGTAAGCGAATTCATCAGCCGCGCGAATCGGGATCTCGCCGTCCCAATCAATACGCCCGAGGCGGCGCAGCGATTCGCGGACGAAGGCGACTTTGGATTCGAGCTGTGCCGGATAATCGAGGTGCTGCAACTGGCAGCCGCCACAGACGCCGAAATGAGGGCACGGCGGAGTACGGCGCGTCGGCGAGGGCGCGATGACTTCTTCGATCACGCCGCGCGCGTAATTGCGCTCGACTTCCGTGATCCGCACGCGCAACTGATCGCCGACGGCGGAGAAGGGCACGAAGACCGCCTGCGTGCCGACGTGCGCCAGACCGTCGCCGCCGTACACGAGTTTTTCAATCGTGACCTCGTGCAATTCGCCGACGGCAACCTGAGCGTTGCTCTTGTTCGCCTGAGTGAATATTTCTGCCTGAGTCGCAGTACTCATAAATTTCTTTCACCGAAGACTGTGGATTCGCGGACGATTGTTATCTTTCAACCCGCGACCTGCACGTCAGAGATAGAACAGGCTGAGACGCGGGACGCGATAACGGTCGCGCAGTTTGCGGGCGACGAAATTGTTGCGCGTCTGTTCGTAAACTTCCGCCTCCATCCCTTTACGGTAAGCGCGCAACTGCTGGTCGCCCTCGCGTTTCAATTCTTCGAGAACGTCTGCCCCGGCGCTCTGCCGCAGGCCCTGGAGCAGCAGTTCTTCGATCATCGTCAGGTCAGTTTCAATCCGTTCGTGCATAACGACCGCCGATGCCCGCAGATCGGAAATGATTTCGTCGAGTCGCCGCACCGCGCGATTGGACGCTTCCGCCAGCGCGGGGTCAGCCTCGTGAACCTCGCAGAGTCGCGTGAGTATCCCGCGCTGCTCGGCCAGATACGCGATGATTGATTCGCGCGAAAAGGGCGCGCCCTGATCGCTGATGCCCTTCGCCTTCTGCAGGCCGTCGCCGTTGGACTCGTCAGCAGTGCGGTTGCCGCCGACGCGCGATTCACAATACTCCAGAAAGCCGGCCTCGACTTCCTGCTGGCAGTAAAAGAGCGAATTGATCCGGCGCCCGCGCCGCGCCCCGGGGTCGTACGAATCGAACGACGTATTAATGCCGCGCAACACCACGTGCAGCGGGATGCCGCGCTGCTGCCAGGTTTCAATCAGCGACCAGTCGAGCGGAGAAACCAGGATGTGGCTGCCGCGCCGCTTGACGAACTCTTCCTCGATTTCGGTGAAGTAATTGAAGTAATTCAACGCAGTGGTCAGTGGCCGGCGCCCGCTATTTTTTATTCCTCTCGTAAATCAGGCGCAGGCCTTCGAGCGTGAGGTTGTCGTCAATCTCTTCGATGAATTCGGAGCCCCGCCCGATCAGCTTCGCCAGCCCCCCCGTCGCGATCACGCGCGGGTGGCCGCCGAGTTCCGCAATCATCCGCCTGAGGATTCCGTCAACCAGTCCGATGTAGCCGTAATACAAACCCGATTGCACGCTGCTGATCGTCGTCTGCCCGATGATCTGTTCGGGCCGCCTGATCTCAACGCGGTAGAGCCGCGCCGCGCGCTGGAAGAGGGCTTCGGCTGAAATGGTGATGCCGGGCGTGATCACCCCGCCGATGTATTCACGATCCGCCGTGACCGCGTCGAAGGTCGTCGCCGTCCCGAAATCAACGATGATGCACGGCGCGCCGTAACGCGCAATCGCCGCGACGCTGTTGACGATGCGGTCGGCGCCGACGTCGGTCGCCGGCGAATAACGGATCGGCATGCCGGTGTCAATCGAGTGGTCCACGAACAAAGGCGCGTGACCGAAATAAACCTGCGACATTTTTTCGAGCGTGAAGTTGAGTGGCGGCACGACTGACGAAATTGCTATTGCGTCAATGCCGCTCGAATCCATCCCGGCAAGCATGAAGAGGTTGCGGAAGAGGACTCCGTATTCATCCACCGTGCGATTGCGCTCCGTGGTCAGCCGCCAGCTGGTCGCGAGCTTCGCGCCTTCGTAAACGCCAATCACCGTGTTGGTGTTGCCGATGTCAATGACTAAAAGCATAAGTCGCTGTGAGAGTGATGACCCGCCGCCCGATCAGAGAGAGCGCGGATTTTCAAACGCAACTTCAGAAAAAGAAGGAAGAGATGAACGCGAGTCATCTTAACGCCGACACTTCACACTTCCAAGCGATGAATGGAAAAAGTGAATGACGATGACGAATGAGAATGGTTTTTAATCAACGCCGCTTCTCAACCTGCTGACTTCACCGGCGATGATCGTGCGTGTTTCGCCGGAAGCCGTGCGCAGGCGCAACGCCCCTGTTTCAGTCAGCCCGTCAGTCACGCCGGTGAACTGCTCGTCATCAAGTGTGACGACGACAGGTTTGCCGATCGCGTAACTGGACAGTTGCTGCCAGCGGCCGATGATCAAACGCCCGCCGTGACGTAGCCTTTCATACCACTCTGCGAAAGTGACAAGCAGCTGATCGCGAAATTCCGGGAGGTTAAGTTGATGGCCGCATTCAATCGCGAGTGACGTTGCGGTCTTGCTCAATTCAGACGGGAAGCTGCGGTGATTCAGGTTGACGCCGATGCCGGCGATGAGGCGCGGCGCGTCAGCCCCGACGCTCGCGCCTTCGATGAGGATGCCGCCGAGCTTGCGTTCATTGACGAGAACGTCGTTCGGCCACTTGATGTCAATCCCGGCAGGATGGAAACCCCCGACGGCTTCCGCAACCACGACTGCACACATCAGGCTGAGCAACGGAATCTTTTCGGAGGGCAGCGCCGGCCGCAGCAGCACCGAAAGATAAAGCCCGTCGCCCGGCGTTGAGTGCCACGCGCGGTCACGCCGCCCGCGCCCCGCCGTCTGTTCATCAGCCACGACGCAGGTGAGTTCCGGCGCGTCGGTCATCTGCTTCAACTGATCGTTGGTCGAGCCGAGCGTGGCGAAATGATGAATGATGAAAGGCGGGCGATGGATGATTTGATTGCGGATTGCGGATTGCGGATTGCGGATTGTTTCCGGTGAGTCGGCTTGTGATTTCTCGGGCATGATGGAAATCAGGGATTTGATATTCCGCTATCAAATCAGGCGGGTTTGATTTTGAAGCTGATGTCCACGGCCGGCGCGGAATGTGTGAGCGCACCGATGGAGATGAGGTCGGCCCCGGCTTCGGCGTAAGCTCGCACGTTGTCGAGCGTGATGCCGCCGGAAGCTTCGAGTAGCGTGCGGCGTTTGTCCTTCTCAGCGTTATTCACGATCCCGACCGCCTGACGCACCATCTCCGGCGTCATGTTGTCGAGCATAATGATGTCAGCCCCGGCCCTCAGCGCTTCCCCGAGTTGGTCGAAATTCGCGACCTCGACTTCAATCTTGTGCAGATGGCCCGCGACTTCGCGGGCGCGGCGCACGGCCTCGGTCACGCCGCCCGAGAGCGCGATGTGATTGTCCTTGATCAGCACGCCGTCATCGAGCCCGAGGCGATGGTTTTTTCCGCCGCCGACGGTGACGGCGTATTTTTCGAGCAGGCGCAATCCCGGCGTCGTCTTGCGCGTGTCCACGATCTTCGCCTCCGTCCCGGCAATCGCGTCAACGTAACGGTGCGTGATGGTGGCGATGCCGGAGAGGCGCTGCAGGAAGTTGAGCGCGACACGTTCGGCGGCCAGCAGAATCTGCGCGTCACCGGTGACCCGCGCGAAGACCTTGCCCGGCTCCATCTGCTCGCCGTCAACGACGGATGACTCGATCTGGAGATTGAAATTGAAGGAGGCGAAGACCGTGTCGGCCACTTCAAGCCCGGCCAGCACGAAATCCTGTTTGGCCATGAAGCTGCCGCGCGCGCGCTGGCCCGGACGCACTGTCGAACGCGCGGTGATGTCGCCGCGCCCGATGTCTTCGGCCAGCGCGGCATTCACGGCTTCGTAAATAATTTCGGGGTCGAGAGGAGTAATCATAGGTCAGTAATGGTTGACAGGTGACAAGGCATCTCATCATCCGTCGCCGAATCAAAGTGCCTCCAGCATTGCCGTCAGTTTAGCAATCTGATCCTGCAACTCAGCCGCGCGTTCGCGCGACGTCGCTACTACATCAGCCGCGGCGCGGTTGATGAAATCCTGATTGGACAGGCGCTTCTCCAGGCCCTCGTATTCGCCGGAGAGTTTTGTGAGCGTGGTCATCAGCCGCTCGCGCTCCTTGTCGAAATCAATCAGACCTTCGAGCGGGACGGCGATTTCAGCCCCGGCCATCACCGCACGTGCCGCGCCGCGCCCGGCGCCGAGCGAGCCGACCACTTTGATTTCAGCCATGCGGGCGAGCCGCCTGATCTGATCTTCCATTCGCGAGATCACTTCGCCGACCGTTTCGTCAGTCGTCGCGACCTCCGCGCGCAGCGGGGTTGACGGCGGAATGTTGAAGGTCGCGCGAATGTTGCGGAGCTTCGTCACCAGTTCGATCACCGTCTCCATTTCGCGCTCGGCGTGTTCATCAACCTGGGCGGCATTGGGGCGCGGGAATTCCGCCAGCGAGATCGTCTCGCCACGGTGCGGCAGCCGCTGCCACAACTCTTCCGTGATGAACGGCATCAGCGGGTGCAGCAGGCGCAGGCTGCGTTCGAGGATGTAAATGATCCGCCGCCGCACCGCCGTGTTTTCAGGCGACAACTCCGCCGCCGTCACGTAAGGTTTCGCCAGCTCGATGTACCAGTCGCAGAAATCGTTCCAGAAGAAGTGATAAAGCTTCCCGGCGGCTTCGTGGAAACGGAAGTCGGCGAACGCTTCGTAAATTTCGAGCGCGACGCGGTTGAAGCGGCTCAGAATCCACGTGTCGGCGAGCGTCGGCTGGGAAAGCTCCGTCTCCCACTCGACAGGCTGATTTGCGTCCAGCACTTCGCCGCAATTCATCAGCACGAAGCGCGCGGCGTTCCAGATTTTGTTGACGAAGTTGCGCGCCGACTCCATCTTCGATTCCTGCAGCGCGAAGCTCAGGCCCGCCGTCGTCGCCGAGATCAGCGAATAGCGCACCGCGTCCGTGCCGTATTTGTCAAAGACCACGAGCGGGTCAACCACATTGCCTTTGGTCTTCGACATCTTCTGGCCTTCGGGATCAAGCACGAGGCCGTTAATGTAGACCGTGCGGAACGGCACGTCGCCTATGAATTTCAGGCCCATCATGATCATTCGCGCGACCCAGAAGAAGATGATGTCCTGTGCGGTCACGAGGACCGAAGTCGGGTAGTAAGTCTTCAAGTCTTCCGTCTGCCCGGGCCAGCCGAGCGTGGAGAAGGGCCAGAGCTGCGACGAGAACCATGTGTCAAGCACGTCTTCATCCTGACGCAGCGCGACGGTCGAGTCCTTGCCGCCTGCGGCCAGCCGCCGGCGCGCTTCGGCCTCGTCGCGCGCGACGATGATCTCGCCTTCAGGCGTATACCAGGCGGGGATGCGGTGGCCCCACCAGAGCTGGCGCGAGACGCACCAGTCCTCGATGTTTTCCAGCCAGTTGTTATAAATCTTCGTGAAGCTTTCCGGCACGAACTTCGTGCGGCCCTCGCGCACCGCTGCGAGCGCCGGCTCGGCGAGCGATTTCATTCGCACGAACCATTGCGTTGACAGCAGCGGTTCGACGACTTCGCCGCTGCGCTGAGAGTGGCCGACGTTGTGCGTATAGTCTTCGACTTTGACGAGCAGGCCCGCCGCCTCCAGGTCGGCGGCGACGGCCTTGCGCGCCTCGTAACGATCCAGCCCGCGGTATTTTCCCGGCGCGGCATCAGTCATCTTCGCGTCCTTGCCGATGACGGAGATGAATTGCAGGTCGTGCCGTTTGCCCATCGCAAAGTCATTCGGATCGTGCGCGGGAGTGACTTTGACGAAGCCGGTGCCGAAGTCCTTCTCGACGACTTCATCTTCAATCAAAGGCAGTTCGCGACCGACGAGGGGCAGCGCAACCTGCCTGCCCGCGATCGCGCGATAGCGTTCGTCTTCAGGGTTCATCGCCACCGCCGTATCACCGAGCATCGTCTCAGGCCGCGTGGTGGCGACAACAACGAAATCACCTTTATCCGTGCGCAGCAGACCTGATTTCTTCTCGCCTTCGTTAGCCGCGTCGTAAGCTTCGGCGAGTCCCGCCGCTTCGGGCAGGCTGCCATCGGCGTTCCTGACCGGGTAGGCGATGTGCCAGAGTTTCCCCTTGACGGCTTTCATCTCGACTTCAAGGTCAGAGATGGCCGTCTGCAATGTGGGTGACCAGTTGACCAGATATTCGCCGCGGTAGACCAGACCGTCCTCGTAGAGGCGCACAAAGACTTCGCGCACGGCATTCGACAGGCCCTCATCCATCGTGAAGCGTTCGCGCGACCAGTCCACCGACTCGCCAAGGATGCGCATCTGTTTGAGGATCGTGCCGCCGTAATGCTCTTTCCATTCCCAGACGCGCTCGACGAATTTTTCGCGCCCGAGTTCCTGCCGACGGACTCCTTCCTTAGTGAGTTGCTTCTCGACCATCATCTGCGTGGAGATGCCCGCGTGGTCGGTGCCGGGCAGCCACAGCACCCTGTCGCCGCTCATCCGGCGCCAGCGCGCCAGCACGTCCTGAATCGAGTGATTGAGCGCGTGGCCCATGTGCAGGTAACCCGTCACGTTCGGCGGCGGGATGACCATCGAAAAAATCGGCGCGTTCGGGTCGGTTTGTTGTTCGGGCGCGAAGAAGTTCCCGGCCTCCCAGAATGGATACCAGCGCCCTTCGACTTCCTTGGGTTCGTAAGCTTTCGGAATTTCCATAGTCAAAAACAAAAAAGATTACTGATGATCAGCTGACTGACCACTGAATTCTGGCGCACGGCGTACCGCTTGGTGCGAATCAGGCTTCAGTGTTTAGTCAGCAATCATCAGTAATCTTTTGCGCTTCGTCAATATCGCGCGCGGCGTCAGGCCGGGTCAGTGGGACTTTTCCGTCAGCTGTTTGCGAATGATTATTTCGGCCATTTCCGGCACGACTTCCCAGGCGATTTCCTGAATGGTCTTTTCCGACATCCGCGCGACCACGCGATTGACGATCTCGTCAATCAGCGCCGGGGAAACGGCCGGCGCCGTCATCCCGCCGGTGACGGTGTTATCGGAGGGGACACCGGCGATACCGACTCCGGAATCCTGCTTCATATCCATTTCATTGCAATGTTCGCCCGGCGGCGTCGGCATCACCTGAGACTCGGCTGCAGGTGAAACAAAACCAGCCACGGGGCTGCTAACAGGCATTTCCTGAATGAATGAAGTCTCCAGGCTGACTTCAACAGTCTGATCCACGGTGGTGGCGGCCGGGATGGTATTTATCACTTCCGGCTCGATGATTTCCGGCTCTTCAATCACCTGCCCCATCCCGTAATCGTAATTTTGCGCGCCTGTCAAAGGCGTCGCCGGCGGGTGAGTGGCAACGGAATCCGCGGCAGGGATTTCAAAACCGCTGACCGGCACCACCTCCGGCGCGAACGCTGAATGAGTCGCTTCAGGCACCGCCGCTGAACTCCTTGGCACGGGAATCACTTCGGTGAGATCAGCCGGATCAGCCTGCCGCATGTCTCCGAACGCGGACATCGGGAAAACTTCTTCTTCCAGAGGGGCCGTGTTCAGCGCCGCGTCGGCACGGGCATCCAGCGGGCTGGTGTCAGGCGGGAGGTCTGAAGATGAATCTCCACCGGTGAAATAGCGGCTCATCAGATCTCTGGTCGCAGCGGCATCGGCTACTGTGTCGCTGACCGTGTTCACTCCAGCACCGCCTTCGTCAGCGACCTCGGCGAGAATCGGGAGTTCATCAGGTTCTGCCAGTGGCAGTGAGTAGTCAACGTTTGTCGGGGGCGCCACAGCCGAGGCTGTAAGGGCGAAAGCCGACGGCGGTTCTGACAGAAATTCGACCTCACCGACCTGAACCAGCGGGATCTGCGGAAGCACCTCTTCCAGATCAAGAACTTCGTCGGATGAATACTCGACTACGGGTGAGGCAAAAACGGCCGGGACTGCGACCTCGGCAGACATCATTACCTCCGCGCCGGTCTGTGTCCGGCGATCCGGAGGAGAACTGGAGAAGACAGGGTCAGGCGTGAGGACGTCACCTGACGCCGCGTACTGCAATGTGGCTTCGGGCACGAGCGGAATAGTCTCCGGTTCGGAAAGTATTTCAGGGTCCGGCGGGAAGTTTCCGGGAGCGTGGCCGAAGCCGTCTGCGCCGCCGAAAGCCAGAAGCTGGCCTGACTCTGAAAAATCGTATTCGCCCGTCTGAGTCACCTGATTACCCGGAGGCGCAAATCCGACCGGCTGTGACGACTTCACTTCGGGCTGTGGCTCCAGCTCCATGACCTCACCGAATCCGACTTCCGATTGCATCGCCAATGGTGCCGGCTCTGCCAGCGACACGGCACTGAACGAGGCCGCCGGAGGTTCATTGATGGATGACAATTCCGATGCCGGCAGGGCTGTCACGACTGCGGCAGTGGAAAACGCAGACGCGGTCTGAACGGATGCCGCCGGAACAGGTGCCGCGGCAGGTTGGGAATTCGCCCTGCTCTGGATCAGCTCTTTGACGGTCGTGACGAGCGAGCGGATGGAATGGAAAGGTTTGGTCAGGTGCTGATCAGCTCTGACCTCGGCCGCGCGCGCCTGGTCGAATGGCTCGAAGGCGTGAACCAGCAGGATCACCGGAATGTGGCATAACTCAGAATGCGTTTTGATGTGCTGACAGACTTCATAGCCGTCCCTGCCGGGCATGAAGACATCAGCCAGGACCAGATCAGGCTGCCAGTCCGTGAGCTGCTGCAAGGCCAGTTCGCCGTTGCCGACGGCCACCACTTCGATCCCTTCATCCGAGAAGGTCAGCTTGACGATCTTCTGCACCGTAATACTGTCATCGGCGAGAAGTATTTTGTGTCCCATACAGGAATCTCCGAAAGCTTAAGCACTGCCGCTGGGAGTTCTTGTGGCCAGACAATTTATGTCCGGCACTGAGAATTCAAGCGGAGGTGCGAACTGGCGCAAGAGCCTGGAGCTTGCGAGCCGACTGAAAAAAACATTGAGGTGTTGCGGGCAGCAAAGGGCGAAGGGACTTATCGCCGGAAATTTTTTCTGACTTTTCGGTTGAGTTATCTCACAGGGCCTGTCAGAGCATTTGTCAGGGCTTAAGTCAGCACTGAATCCGGACTTGACCGCTCACTGGTGGCTGGTGATCGGCTGCGGGACTGGCCGAAAGGGTAACATCAACAAAAAAAAGAAACAACATGAAAATCAGGTGGGGAAAATGATCTGCAACCGGTGGGCAGTGAGCAGTTTATGGAATCAGTCGTCCTGACTGCTCACTGCCTGCGGGTTATTTGAAAATACGACCGAAGAGTCCTTTCTTTTCCTTTTTCTTCTCATTCGGTTTGGTCTTGTCGCTGCTGGCGGGGGCAGTGGGTGATGACTCAGGCTTCACAGTCCCGGGGCGGTTCTGTGAATCGGCCTGAGCGTTTGGCGAATTCGCGTTACCCTGCCCGGTCGGGGTCGCAGTTGACGGAGAGGCCGAACCGTTCGGAACTAAAACCGAGCTGGCCTTGGTTGACCTGATTTCCCCGTTGCCTAAAGCCTCGGTCGGTTTTTGCAGGCTTTCGGCAGCCTCCTCATCAGTCTTGCCGCCCTTCTTGACCAGCACCGCATCCCGGTCAACCGTCAGGCCGTTGCGCCCGAGGATCAGACCCACCCAGTCTGCCTTGCCGTAATGTTCAGGGGCCGGATCGTTGTTGCTCGGGGCCGGAACAGGCTTGCCGAGTTTTTCCAGATACTCTTTCGCTTTAGGGCTGAGTTCACTGTTCGGAATGTCGCGCACCAGCATCGTGAAGTACTGCGAAGCTTCTTCCGGCTGCTCCTGTTCGAGCAGTGCCTGCCCGAGCCTGAAGAGGGCTACGTCACGGTAGGTGAACCAAGGATAGATTGAAACGATGTCACGGTAACGGCTTTCCGCCGCTTTATATGCCTTGCGATTATCGAAGTAGAAGTTCGCGATGTCGAGTTCGTGCAGGCCGAGAATCTGCTGCACTTGGCGGAGGCGCTCTTCAATGGCGGGCTGGAGCGGCGAGTTCTGGCAGCTTTGCTGTGACGCCTTCAACTGGAATTCAGCCTGTTTGGCCTTCGTCCAGTCGCGGTTGTAGGCGTTCATCTGCCGCATATAGGCTTCGGCGATTTTAAGTTTGACCTGGCAGGTCAGCGGGTGAGTCGGGAAGTACTGGGCAAAATCCTTGTACCCGCCGATTGCCTGCTCAAGCTGGCTCGACCCGCCTTCGAGATAGAACGAATCCGCGATCGCCAGTTTGGCCATCGGCAGCCATTCGCTGTCAGGATAGGTTGTGATCACGACGTTATAGAGCAGGCGCGCTTCGTCGTAACGGCTTTTACGAAGCTTCTTGGTCGCCTCCTCGTAAAGCTCCTTGTCGCGGCCCGGGATCGCCTTGTTTTCGTTCTTGACGCGATCCTTCGCCTTATCGCCGCCACAGCTTGCGACAACCAGCGCCAGGAGAGCCAGGGCCGGCAGCAGGCCGGCACGGAATTTAAGATGGGCAGTACGAAATTTCATAAGAATAACTCCTCAGACTTGAACGTGCTGACTGTCGCGGCTTGCGGCATTTCCGAGGCGGGAAAGTTCCCGCACCGCTTCAGCCGGGTCGGGGGCGCCGAAGACGGCCGAACCCGCGACAAAAATCTCAGCGCCTGCGGCGGCGACTTCCGCCGCATTATCCAGACCGACGCCGCCATCAATCTCGATCCGCACGCGCGTGCCGCGGTGGCCGAAACTGTCGAGCCGCGCGCGCAAACGACGCACCTTGTCGAGTGATGACGGGATGAATTTCTGACCACCGAAGCCCGGATTGACCGACATCAGCAGGACGTAATCAAGGTCGTCAATCACTTCCTCAATATATGAAAGCGGCGTCCCCGGGTTAAGCACCAGACCGGCTTTGCAGCCGGCCTGGCGGATGTAATTGAGTGTGCGATTCAGGTGATAAGTCGCTTCGGGGTGGACCGAAATCATATTGGCGCCCGCTTTGGCGAAATCGGCGATGTAATTGTCCGGGCGCTCGATCATCAGGTGCGTGTCAATCGGCAGCTTCGTCGCACGGCGCACGGCCTGAACGATGAAAGGGCCGATCGTGATGTTGGGGACAAAATGTCCGTCCATCACGTCCACATGGATGTAAGACGCCCCTCCGAGTTCGACCGCCGCAAGTTGCTCGCCGAGCCGCGTAAAATCCGCTGAGAGAATTGAAGGGGCAATCTCAACCATATTATTTTTCTCAGTCATTGCAGGCCCCGGGCGCGTGTTGCCGAAGAGGCTGCCATTTAATTGTGATTGCGGGCGTCCCCGGTCTTTCCGGCGTCAGGAGGTTTGTTCGCGTTGTTCTTCTCCGGCTTCCTGACAGGCTTCTTCTCTTCACCTTTTCGGTCTTCCGGCTTTCTCGTCTCAGACGTTCCCGCTTCGGGAGAGGCCGACGTGAGTTTCGGAGTCGGTTTTGGCGCAGGCGAGGCCGCAGTGGGCGCGCCGGAACTGACGATCACGCGCACGCTCTGCCCGGTCTTGACGGTCAGCCCCGGCCGCGGATCCTGCTCACTGACCTTGTCCACTTCGATCTTGTCACTGGGGGCGCTGGCTGTCACCCGCATCCTCAGCCCGAGCCCTTCAAGCTGGCTTCGCGCCTCGGCCTGAGTCCTGCCGATCAGTTCCGGCACTTTGACCTCGCGCCCGCCGTAGGCGAGATAAATCACCAGACCCGCGCTCAGGAAAAAAGCCGCGACCAGCACGGCTATAGTCAGCAGGCGCTTCAAAACTGTAATAAAGCTGATTGGGGATAACAATCCGGAAACCCTCCAACGGTTATTGGATGCGGCAGTCTAACACTATCTTCGAGGGGCTTCAAATCGGGTGTCAGCGGTAAAGACCCGAGACCGGGAGCTGAAGCCCTCTCCCGCCGCCAGGGGGCCTGCTGGATTCAACCCGTGCCGTTATTTTTCCTCATCATGGATGGTCGTCAGGCTGATGATCTCGAAGTTACGAACGCCCGCCGGGGTCGTGACTTTCACTTCGTCGCCCTCCTCCTTGTTGAGGAGGCTTTTGCCAATCGGCGAAGAGGTCGAAATCAATCCCTGATCGATGTTTGATTCTTCGGGTGTCACCAGCCGGTAGGTGACTTCCGTGCCACGATCAATGTCGCGCAGGACAAGCGTGGAGCCGTAAGAGGCACGGTCGCGCGGCAGGCGGCTCAGGTCTATGCTCGACAGTTTGGCCAGCTGCTGCTGCAGCTGGCGCACGCGCGCGCGGACGTAATCCTGACGTTCGCGCGCAGACTTGTATTCGGCATTCTCCGACAGGTCGCCGAGCGCGGCTGCCGTCCTCAGGGCGCGCGGCAGTTCGATATTCAGCTCATACTCGAGCTGGCGCAGTTCGGCCAGAATCTTTTCCTTGCCGGTTAGCTCTTTCTCCTCTGTACCCACAGCTTCTGATCCTTTCACAACAAAAACCGATGACATGAAAAACGCGACTGCCGCAAACTCGTCGCTCCTTGCGAATCGAGGCTGCGGCAGTAAGGAAAAGCTATCACAGATGGGTGGGAAGTAAAAAGCTTATCTTCCCGCTTCCCGCTCCGCGCTGTTCTTACAGCTTCAGTGTCGTGACCAGTTCCTGAACGGCGGCGGCGGACTTCTGCAGCGCCGCGCGCTCTTCCGTAGTCAGGTTGATCTGAATGATCTCTTCGACGCCCTTCGCGCCAATCTTGATCGGCACGCCGACGAACAGGCCGTTGATGCCGTATTCGCCTTCGAGGTAAACGGCGCAGGGCAGGATCTTCTTCTTGTCTTTGATGATCGCTTCGACCATTTCGACCGCCGCCGAGGACGGCGCATAGTAAGCCGAACCGGTCTTGAGCAGGCTGACGATTTCGGCTCCGCCGTTGGCCGTGCGATTCACGATCTTGTCCACCACGTCCTTCGGCAGCAGTTCCGTGACCGGGATGCCCGCGCAGGTCGAGTAACGAGGCAGTGGAACCATCGTGTCGCCGTGACCACCCAGCACGAAGGCCGTCACGTTTTCGACCGAGACATTCAGCGCCTCAGCCAGGAACGTCCGCATCCGCGCCGAATCGAGGATGCCGGCCATGCCCATCACGCGGTGTTTCGGGAAGCCCGACTTCTTCCAAGCCACCTGCGCCATCGCGTCGAGCGGATTGGAAACCACGATGAGGATCGCGTTCGGTGAAGTCTTTGCGATTTCCTCCGCCACGCTGCCGACGATCCCGGCGTTGGTGTTGAGCAGGTCATCGCGGCTCATGCCGGGCTTGCGGGCAATCCCCGAAGTGATGACCACGATGTCGGAGTTCGCTGTTTCGCGGTAGCCGTTGGTCCCGACGAGCCGGCTGTCATAGCCTTCAATCGGGCCCGCCTGAGCGAGGTCGAGCGCCTTGCCCTGCGGCATGCCTTCGATGATGTCCAGCAGGACGACATCGCCCAGTTCCTTTGAAACCAGCCAGTGCGCCGTGGTCGCACCGACATTTCCCGCCCCGACAACTGTAATTTTCTTGCGAGCCATGCCTGTCAAGTCCCCCTATTGCATGTTTTCAATGATTGCGCTGGCAAATTCACTGGTTTTGAGCTTCGTCGCGCCTTCCATCTGGCGCTCCAGATCGTAAGTGACGCGCTTCTGGTCAATCGTTTTGACGATGCCGTTGATGATCAGCCCGCCAGCTTCCTCCCAGCCCAGATGCTCAAACATCATCACGCCCGACAGAATCACCGAGCCGGGGTTGATGACATCCTTATCGGCGTATTTTGGCGCGGTGCCGTGCGTGGCCTCGAAGACTGCGGCGTTGTCGCCGATGTTCGCGCCCGGGGCCAGCCCGAGCCCGCCGACCTGCGCGGCGCAGGCGTCCGAGAGGTAATCGCCGTTGAGATTCGGCGTCGCGATCACGCTGTACTCATCCGGGCGGAGCAGCACCTGCTGGAACATCGCGTCGGCGATGCGGTCGTTGATGAGGATTTTGCCTTCCGGCACATTGCCGTTGTGATCCTTCCAGAGTTCGTCCTCAGTCACGATCTGATTACGGAATTCGGTTTTGGCAAGCTGATACCCCCAGTCCCGGAAGGCGCCCTCGGTGTATTTCATGATGTTGCCCTTGTGGACGAGGGTGACGACCTTGCGGTTATGGGCGATGGCGTATTTGATCGCGCGCCGCACCAGGTTGTGCGTGGCACTAATCGAGATCGGCTTGATGCCGATGCCTGAATCCGTGTTGATCTTGTAACCAAAGCCGTCAAGGAACTCAAGCAGCTTGCGGGCGCGATCCGAGCCTTCCTGAAATTCGATCCCGGCGTAAACGTCTTCGGTGTTCTCGCGGAAGATGACCACGTTCAGCAGCTCAGGGCGTTTGACCGGCGCGGGCACGCCGTTGAAATAACGCACCGGCCGGACGCAGGCGTACAGATCAAGCACCTGCCTGAGCGTCACGTTGAGTGAACGAATGCCGCCGCCGACGGGAGTGGTCAGAGGCCCCTTGATGGCCACGACGAAATGCTGAATCGCGTCGAGCGTGCCCTTGGGCAGCCACTCGTTGAATCTTTTGAATGCCTTTTCGCCGGCGAAGATTTCGTACCAGTGAACCTTCCGTGTGCCGCCGTAAGCCTTCTCGACCGCGGCGTCGAAAACGCGCTCGGAAGCGCGCCAGATGTCCGGGCCTGTGCCGTCGCCTTCGATGAAGGGGATGATAGGATTGTCAGGAACCTGAAGCTGACCGTCCCTCACCTTGATCGGGCTTCCGTCGGTCGGTGTCGCGAGTCCATTAAATGCGGGCATAAGAGTGAATCACCTCGTGTTCAGGATGAAGCATCAACATTTCGGGGCGCAGTCATAGTCGCAGGCCACAATTGTATCAGCCCTGTAAGACCGGATTTGTATTACAGGTTCTCGGCGGACTTAAGTGGCAGACAACCATGAGTGAAGGCTCGGCAGTCTACCAACCACCCCCAGGGCTGTCAATGCTGACGGGAACCGGCTTTTTTGCGCATCGGGCTGAAACTCTCACGGCGGAAAGGAAAGGCCGGGAAACCGGGTGTGATTGAAAGTGCGACTCAAAATCAAGCTGTCGCTTGACTGTATTGCTGCCAGTATGATTGCCACTCTCCGTTGGCCCGGGTGACGCGCAACGCCAGCATTTTGGGGACATTCTCTTCCAGCCACCACGCCCCAC
>DASRDU010000104.1:0-19679 GCA_035652435.1 Blastocatellia bacterium | reverse complement strand
CAGGTGCGCCATGTAGTTATTCCTCCTTGTGCTTGGACTCACAGGAAGGATAGCGCATGGCGTGCCTGAAGAGACAGTTCAGTTCAATGCTGATAACTACAACATTTTGTTGTCACTTTCAGTTTTGAGATAGTCAGTTAGTAAAAGACTGGCCGGAAGCTGACAGCGCAGTCTCCGGCCAGTTGTCCTGTACTCAGCGCACTAGAACTGGAAGCGCGCCGAGAGCTGCATGTTGCGCGGCGGACGCACCGCAGTGACCGCGCCGAAGCCGGTTTTGTTCCCCGTTTCTGAAGCGAGGTTGGTCGGCGTCGGATTGGTCAGACTCGTCACGTTCAACGTCGAGTTAATAGTGTCGAACTGCGTGTGGTTGAGCGCATTGAAGGCGTCCAGGCGGATTTCGAACTTCGCCCTCTCCTTGATCCTGAACTCCTTCGACAGCGACAGATCCCAGCTATTGATCGGAACACGATACAGGAAGTTACGTCCCGATTCCAAGCCTTTGCTGCCCAGTCCCGGCGTGGTGAAAGCCGCGACGTTGAACTGCCGGTATGGATCGTCGCTGGTGCCACTGCCCGGATCGCCGATGATGACAATCCGCCCGCCTTCGATCTGCTGCGTCCCCGTCACCCCATTGCCCGAGAGGCCGGGAATCGAGAAGCCGACGTTGTAAGGCGCGCGCGTCTGGTAGCGGTAGATGCCGGAAATCTGCCAGTTGTTGAGCGCGTAACCGAGCGCATGGCTGCTGGTCGCTTTGGGCAGTTCGTAGACCCAGTTGACGTTGTGCCGCCGGTCGAAATCCTGCGGCGCGTAATTGGCCAGGCGGTTATTGTTGTCAATGCGCGGCGCGCCAAAGCTGTTGATGCCCGGCAGGTCTTGTTGCTGGGCTCCCAGCGCCTTGCTCCAGGTGTAGGTGACGCCCAACAGCAACCCTTTACTGAAGCGCCGATTGAGCGAGGTTTGCAGCGAATGATAGTTCGAACTGGAAGCCGGTTCGATATACGAGATGTCCCCGAAGCCCTGACAGGGGCGCAGGAAGTCACGCGGCAGCGCCGAGGCGCCCGTCGTGCTGGGGGCCAGCGTCGGATCCTGATTCGCCGCCACATACGCCGCGCCGTAGGCTGGGGCGTTGATGTTGCGCCGTTGCAGGAGATGCACACCCGGGGTGCCGACGCAGGAAATATCGAGTACGGCATCGAGCGGCATTTTTTTCTGGATGCCGATGTTGAAGGAGTATGACGTCGGCGATTTGCCATCATGGCCATTGTTTGGCAACGGAACAATTTTAGTCGTTTTCAGCCGAATCGTTCACTGGTAAACATTCCCGCGTTTCGTCGCCGGATACTACCCGCTCTTTTCCTCTTCAAAATCGCGTCCCTCAAATTCAGGCCTGCCTTCCGGCAATGTCTGTTGATTCGCTTGTTCTGGTCGCGAAATGCGGATTTCCAGAAGAGAAAAACAGAATCGTCATGTTCCACGCCTTTCACGATGGTATTTCTGATAATCGTGATTTTCGGCATCACAGGCGTGGCCTGTCTCCCGGTTTCTGATACAATTCCGGGCGTTTTCCTGTTGAAATCAACTGAAATCCAGAGATTCCTTCCGATGGCTGACCGCGCGCAGAGCCTGATTCCCGGTTCTTCTTCTCGACCGGCACGGGAACAGTTCGATTACCGGAAGGCCGACGACTTCTTTGAGAAGTCACTGTCGGAACACACACGCCGCGCCCTCTGGCATTTCGAAACGCACCAGAATCTAAAAGGTTCGCCAATGACCTGCGTGGCAAACAACCGACAGTATGTTGTCATCGCCGCTGGCAGCAACGTTCTCTCCTTCGCCTTGCCGCCGAAGGAGAGGCTGACAGAAAGTAGTGTGTGGCAGAAGGTGCAGACCGCGACCTTCAACCATCACCAGTTCGGATTGCCCGTTTCCAACGTTGGATCGGGCAACACAGGCACGATCACAAGCACCTTTCGGTCCAATCGCCAGCTTCAACATGCCTTGAGGCTGACCTTCTAAAATCAGGAGAGCGCAATGAGTACCCGAAAAAACAAACTATCCGAATTTATGGCGATGCAAACGGCCGCCGCAATGCCCAGGGACAAGCACGACATCGTCGAGCTGCGAGCCTGTCCCGTGCGCGAGCCGACTTCCGGTCGCAGTTACACGATTGTCCGGCTGCGCACACAGAGCGGCCTTGTCGGCTGGGGAGAAGCCGGGCGTGTCAGCGCGGCGGATGTGGAAAGAGCCAGGTCGCGGCTGATCGGAAGACCCGCAACTGCATACGCGATCACCACTACCGAAACGCCCCTCGACGCGGCCATCAACTGCGCCATGCTCGATATCACCGGGAAAGCGGCATCCGCGCCCATCTATCGCGTACTCGGCGGCCCGACCCGATTCAAAGCCCGCGCCCTCGCCTCATTGTCCGGCACTACGGACCGCGAACTGACCGAATCCATGAACACGCTCGCGAAAGCAGGCTACCAATCCTTCGATGTTCCCATTCCCGGCATCAACTGGCGCAATCAAGGACAGGCCTTCGACAAAGCGGCGCGTGCCAGAATGGAGGGTTTGCGCTCCGCCGGGCCGCAGAATGCAAATTTTGTTCTCCGCGGCAATGGCACGCTCATGGCGGGCGACGCCGCAGTGATCGCATCCTCGCTGGAACGCTTCCATCTGCTCTGGTTCGATGAGCCGTGCCCTGCCACCAATCTCCGCACGATTAAAAAAATTGCGGAAGAAACCGTTACGCCGCTCGGATTCGGTGGTGACATCGCAACCCCGAGCATCTATCAGGACCTGCTTCGAGAAGGCTTGGCGGACATTCTCCGCCCCAGCATCCAGCGTGACGGAATTACACGCGTGCGGCAGGTCGCCGCGCTGGCAGAGACCTATTACGTAGCCGTCGCTCCCAACCATGAAGGCGGTCCCATAGGCACGGCAGCCGCGCTGCAACTCGCCGCCAGTCTGCCGAATTTCTTCATCCAAAGCGTCCCCCGGCCGCGGGACGAACGCGACCGCAGAATGCGGGCCGATCTTGTTGCAGAGCCGATTGAGACTGTCCGCGACGGCTACCTGTCCTTGCCGGTCAAGCCTGGCCTCGGCATCACCGTCAACGAATCCGCTCTCGAAAAGTACAAGGAGACTTCAATATGAAAAGACGTCATTTCCTCGGTAGCGCACTCGCGGCGGGAGCCGTGACTTCTCGATCCAGGGCGGCTGACCTCTGTGGTTGCTCTCTTTTCGAGCAGGCAGTCGCCACGCGGTCCGACAATTCCGACTGGGAGCCTGTCTCATCCGGCGTGAAGATCACCGGCATGAAGGTCTTCGGCGTCTCGCTCACGCCTGACTCGGACCGTCCGTACGTATTCGTGAGGCTCGAAACCAATCAGGGCGTCATCGGCTGGGGCGAAGGCACGTTGGAAGGGAAGGCCGCCGCCGTCATCGCCTGCATCGAGGATTTCCGCGAATTTCTCATCGGCAAAGACCCGATGCAGGTAGAGCATCACTGGCAGTCCATGTACGTCCACAGCTTCTACCGCGCCGGCCCGGTCATCGGCTCCGCGATCTCCGGTATTGACCAGGCGCTGTGGGACATCCGCGGCAAAGCGCTCGGCATGCCCGTTTACAAGATTCTCGGCGGCCCCACCGATCCGCGAGGGGTGCGCGGCTATTATCACGTGCAGGCAGGGAGCAGGGAGCAATTGCAAAGCGTGAGGGAAAGCGCCGGGAAACTCGGCGTTACTTGCGTCAAGGGCGGCATTCCCGGCTATTACGAGTGGATCGAAACCCACGAGAAGATAGACCGGGTCATACGCCAGATTCAGCTTATGCGCGAAGGTCTCGGATCCGACATAGACATCGGCATAGACTTCCATGCGAAGACAAGCCCGAGCGTGGCGGCGATCATCGTGAAGGAAGTGGAGCCATTGAAGCTCCTCTTCATCGAAGAGCCGTGCCCGCCGGAAAACGTGGCCGCCATGGCGCGAATCGCCAGGCGCTCAACGACACCGATTGCCACAGGGGAGCGCCTTGTGGCCCACTATGGCTGCCGTGAACTCATCGAAATGGGGGTGATCGACATCCTGCAAACCGACATCAACCACGTGGGCGGAATCACAGCCTTGTGGAAAGTGGGGCAGATGGCGGCGCTGTCCGGTGTTTCGATGGCGCCTCACGCCTGCGAAGGCCCAATCGGAGGCCTTGCCACTCTTCACGTCGACGCAGCAAGTTCGAACTTCCTGGTTCAGGAAACCTGTAGCGGCGTCACACCACAGATGAAGGAAAAGGTCTGGGAAGAATGGTTTGGCTTTCCCGCCATGCGCATGGTCAACGGACGCTTCCCGCTTCCCGAAAAGCCGGGACTTGGCTTCGACCTGGATGAGAAGGCGCTTGCGAAGTATCCGTTCGGGGGAACGAAGCCGATGGCGCGCGCCTTCCATGCGGATGGATCAGTAGCGGAATGGTAAGAAACCGCCGGTAGAACATGGGGGACTGAAATCCTGTGAACACTTACTCTTTCAGACGGTCCGTTTCTTTTCTCACTCCTGCCTGGTTGTGCTTGATGATTGCTTCAAGCAGTTCCTGGGCGCAGACCAGCCGGACAACGGTCTACTACAACCACGAAACACCGCAATTGCAATTTGCCGCCAGTGAGATTCGCGCTGCGGTTGCGGCCAGGAACGGTCAGCTTGTCGAGCGTGGTTTGAGCGAATTCAACCCGCAATCTGATGCGACCGCATTTGTCATCGCCGCAGGTGCGCATGATTCGCGGCAATTAGCCTCACAGCTTGGCCTCAAGCCGCTCAGTACATCAAATGAACAAGCCTATGCCATTCGCGTCAAAAAGAATTTGTCTGTAGTGTTAGGTGCGGATGCGGCGGGTGCTATGTATGGCGGCTTTGATTTGGCCGAAGCGATCCGACTCGGCACGCTCGCGGAATTGAAAGACGCCGACCACTGGCCGCATATCGCCGAGCGTGGCATCAAATTCAACATTCCGCTTGATGCTCGCACGCCGAGCTATTCGGATAACAGCGACTCAGCGCAAAACAACATCCCTGAGATGTGGAGCCTGGATTTCTGGCGCGAGATGCTGGACGAGATGGCGCGTCATCGCTATAACGTACTCACGCTTTGGAACCTGCATCCATTTCCATCCATCGTCCGTGTGCCTCAGTTTCCTGACGTCGCTCTGACCAACGTGACGCGCGCGACCAAAGGCTATGACGATACGTTCTCGCATAGCGGGCGCGATATGGTCAGGCCCGAATTGCTGAAGAATCTCGAAGTCGTCAAAAAGATGACGATGAGCGAAAAGATTCAGTTCTGGCGCGACGTAATGCAGTCCGCCCACAATCGCGGCATCGCTGTTTATTGGTTCACCTGGAACATCTTCACCTTTGGCGCTGAAGGCAAATACGGCATCACGCCCGCACAGAACAATCCGCAAACGATTGCTTACTTTCGCGCCAGCGTTCGTGAAACCGTGCTGACGTATCCGCTGCTCGATGGCATTGGCATCACGGCAGGCGAGCAGATGGAAAATCGGCAGGATGAATTTTCAAAAGAGAAGTGGCTTTGGAAGACGTACGGCGAAGGCATTCGTGACGCTTTGAAGCTGCAACCTGAGCGCAAATTCAGGTTGATCCATCGCTTTCATCAAACCGCGCAGCAGGAGATTCTGACCGAATTCAAAGACTATCCCGGCCCGTTCGATCTGAGCTTCAAATATGCCATCGCACATATGTACTCTTCACCAAAGCCGCCGTTTATACAGGCTGCGCTGCCTTTCCTTTCGCCAAAGTTGCGTTCGTGGCTGACAGTGCGCAACGACGATATTTACAGCTTTCGTTGGGGCAATCCGAGTTATGCGCGTGAGTTTATTCGCAACATTCCCGGTTCAGACAAAGTCGCCGGATTTTATATGGGGGCTGATGGTTATATCTGGGGACGTGAATTTCTAAGCACTGAGCCTGACACTCCGCGCGAACTGGTGATGAAGAAGCAGTGGTACAGCTTTATGCTCTGGGGACGATTGAGCTACGACCCTGATTTGCCGGATGCCTTGTTTCAGCGCACGATTGCACAGCGTTTCCCTGACATTGCAGCCGATAAGCTCATGGCTACCTGGTCTGAATCGTCAAACGTCATGCCGCTGATCACACGCTTTTTCTGGGGCGATATTGATTTGCGGTGGTTTCCTGAAGCTGGTTTGAGCCATCCGAATTATAGAGGTTGGTTCAATGTGCGTCATTTCATCGAAGGCCAGACGATGCCTGAAAGCGGCATCTTCAACATCCTCGAATACCGCGAGCGCGTAGCGGCAAAGCAGGCTATGAATCAGACCACACCATTGCAGGTTGCCGATGAGTTGGCAGGTTACGCACAAGCGACGTTGCGTGAATTGTCTGCGCTACGCGCACAGCAGGGACAAAGCAAAGAGTTGCGATTGACGCTCGGTGATATGGAAGCGATGGCGCATCTGGGAAATTATTATGCCGAGAAGATTCGCGGGGCAACGGCCTTGGCGCTTTATGATTTGAATGGCAAAGCTGAAGATAAGGCTGAGGCGATTCGCCATCTTGAATCGGCGCTCGCTCATTGGAAGTCTTACGCGGCAGTTTATGGAGCGCAATACAAACCGCAGCTTTTGAATCGCGTCGGCTACGTTGATATTCCGGCACTCACAACAAAAGTTGCGAGCGATATTGAAATGGCGCGCAACTGGAAGCCCGGGACAATCAAACCTTCAGAAATAAAACGCAACAGCGCAGACAATCCGTTCAAGCCTTAAATGAATAGATCGGGTAGGAGGGAGGTGTTGGTTCATTCCCAGGCGCCCGGTGACGCCGTTCAGAACGATCCCGATTTATGTAAAGCCATTTGTTCTTCTGTTAAAGACAATCAGGCCACGCGCGTGGCTGTTCTTGAGTGAACTGCCGGCGCAGCGGCAACCGGCCGTTGCTATTTCTCCCCCCCGCCTGTCGGCAAGGTCTGTGGTTCGTTGTAGCTGAGGAAATTGATCGCGTTCTGATCGAGGTTGTCGCGATGATGATCGTAACGCATAACGGTCTTCAGATCGGCGTGCCCGCTCATCATCCGGACCTGCCGAGAGGACAAGCCCTGATCAAGCGCCTGCGTGATCGCGGAGACCGGAAAAAACCGGGGGGAGCTACTGCCCCTCGGCTTCCGCTGCAAACCTGGGGTACCAGCCGTGGAAGACGTCCCGTAATTATTCGTCCAGGACCCTCGTCCGCACCTGCAGCAACAGATGCGCTCCTTTTTTACCCCATCTCATCTGCTGCTTTTTGACCATCCGTTTGCTGACCACCTGATTGACCGCCGATTCGACAAACCCGGTCGAGATCCGCTCCCCGGCACGCCACCGCTCACCGTAGTTCGCAATCATCTTCCTGTTGTTTTCGACATAGTTCCGGAACTCTTCAAGCGCCTTGCGTAATTTCCCCGCGCTTTCCTCTTCGGCCTCATCATTTTCGGGTTCCAGCTCATCCTGCAGACCCTCGATCGTCTGCAGAGCCAGGACAGTGTTGCCGTGCCACAAATACCACTTGATCCGCTCCAGCTCCTTCAACGCCGCTGTTCGAGTCTCGGAACCCTCCGCCCCGATCCCTCTGGCCACCTGCGTCATCACCGTCAGCTTCATCGCGAGATGGAACCAGTCAAGCAGGTGTTCCGCCTGCGGATTCAAATACAGCTGCAACTCACGAACCGTGTCGCCGCCGTCGGACATGAAGGTCACCTGCTGGTTCATCTGCATCCCCTGCGCTTTGAGTACCTCGAACAGCCGCCGCTTTGGCTTCTCATCGATACTGTTGACGAAAGCGAAGCACCGGGACTCCTTTTCTGCCGTCAGGCTCTTGCCGACGATCACCTCGAACCAGCCCTCATTGCGGGACGGCTGCTCGTTGCTGTGGACATACCCGCCGTCGAGCCCGACCGTCAGCGGGAGGTCCGGGCGGGGCAGATCTTCCCAGTCCCTTTCGCAGCCCTCAATGAAACACATCCTCTCTTCGCCGAGTTCCTCCTCCAGCCACTGGCCGACTCCCAACAGGTGATTGCGCATGGTGGCCGCGTTGAGTTCTGCCCCGATCGGCAGTGCCTCTGCCAGCACTTTGAGGCTCAGCCCGTATGACATCAGCGAGGCGAACTTCGTCTCCAGATAGAGCAGCTCCGGCGAGGTCCGCTCCGGCAACAGCAGGGCGAGCGGGCTGAAGCTGCCGGTCTCGTGCGAGAAACACTCGCAGTGGAAGAGGCGCGGGCTTGTGAGCCGCAGCCTGCCGAACAGAGTAGGTCATGCGATTTCGTGTCCGCCCTTGCGCCGGCGCTTCTTCCCGCACTCCGGGCAGCAGGCCTGACCGGCCAGATACTCCGCGGTCTGCTGCTCGACCAGACTATGCTGGACACCCTGCAGCACCTCTTTCGCTTCGGCCAGCGTCAGGCCGAGCGCCTCCGGCTTCAGTTCGCCGCGGTCAATGCGGGCGACCTCCTGAACACACTCGCCGCCATCCGACTCGATGACGAGTTGAATTCTGATCTTCATTTCCCCCTCCTGTTCATCTCCTGTCCGATTTTTCGGTTCCGGCGGAGAGTTCCTTCAGCCTCTGGTTGACAGCGCGGCGGTCGAAGTGATCTGGTTGTAACCGGCGGTGGATTTCGGCCAGTTCCCGGATGTGGTCGTGAATGTCTGGCTGCAGCAGCAGTTCAGCGAGTCGCAGAATCAGAGACGCCTGCGGGTGAGGCCGTTGGAGATCGATGAAGGCTTCCGGCCCGCCACAGTCCTCAGGCGGTGCGGCGCGTTTGCCGCCAGTACAAACAGGGCGGCTGGCCTCCGGTTGCCGGACAGCTTCGACCCCGACCAGGTGCCGTCAGTTCGAGAAGAAGTTGTATTCGTAAAAGAACTTCTCGCCGGGTCGGAAAGCGAAGTCGGCGAGCCTGACCCGGTGTGGGTCGTCACGGAAAAGGATGCCGCCCTCGCGAGACAGGCCGAACGATCTGCCGTGGATCAGAAAGCGGTGCAGGTAATCATCCGTCCAGCCGAAGGCGATCTGAAGGATGTCGTGCAGGTCAGCAAGCGAGGTGCGGCCGGGCACAAGTAACCGGCGCCAGACGAGCGGGCTGATGCCGACCAGTACAACTCTGAGCTGACAGGTGGCGGGCTCTGAATCCCCTTGCATTGTGGCATTTTACTACCTCGCGAAGAATCTCCCCCGGTTTTTTCCGGTCTCTTGGAACATCTGCTCTAACGCTGGTACAGCGTGGCTGGAGGGAGTAACGGGACTGCTCAAAAACCGCCACCTGTCTGTCGAAAACTGACCCCTGTATACCTCTGCCGGCCGCCTTAGTCAATTAACTGCGGGTCATCATGATTGAAGCGAAAGAGAGTCCGACAATCGAATGAGGAGGCCGGAGCCCGTCTTCACAGGGGAAGCAAAAAGCGGCTGTCGCCGGACTCACCGGGGTGCGCATTACCGGGATCAGGAGGGAGGGCGTCACCAGCCCGGGCTCTCCACTTCCGCCGCCGGTCCGGGCCCTCTTCCAGCAGGTCGGGAACGACGAATTTCAGAAGTGCAGTGACCGCCGGTGTCACGAGCAGGAGAGTACTGATTGCCGCTACGGGGCGGGAGAGGCCGCACTTTTCCAACCCCGATACGAGCGGGGAGCATGTATGCGAGCGCGAACGACGCCAGCACCGGCACGAGTGCCACCCTCCCGACGACGCAAAGCGATTCGAGGATGAGGACAACGCTGACAATGACCGGAGCCCACCGCAGCCACCAGAAAGGCGGGCGCGGTTCGGGAATTCGCGGCTTGGAGCAGCTTCCCTGAGCGGCCGTCAACGCACTATTCTTCCTTCTGATTCGAGGATCTGACACCTGCTACTGAATGATCACTGACCGATACACAAGTTGGCAGGGCCAGCATCTTCAGCAATCTGTATTCCGGTCTGAAGGTTAATCATCCGAGCCAGGCAGAGTAGCAATTACTGGCCTCTCTCTTGCCTTGATAGTGACGAGGCCGATCTGTTGTACGGACGGCATACAAGTCGCGGTGAAAATTGATGCACCGCCCTAAACAGTGATCAAAACAAAGGAGTAGGTTATGTCAATTTTCGCTTGGATCGTGCTGGGTCTGATTGCCGGTTTCATCGGCAGCAAGATAGTCAACAAAACGGGAGAAGGTGTCCTGCTCGACATCGTATTGGGAATCGTCGGCGCAATTTTCGGCGGCTGGTTATTCAACACCTTCGGGATGGCAGGTGTAACAGGGCTGAATCTCTGGAGCCTGCTCGTGGCCGTCATCGGCGCTGTGCTGTTCCTTGTCATTTATCACGCGCTGCGTGGCGGGACCACAAGGCGGACCGTCTGAGGGTCAATGACATGGCTTAACCTCAGCAATGGAGCAATAACGAAATGGACGCACTGGAACTACTGAAACAGGATCACCGGAAAGTGGCTGAATTATTCGACCAGGTAGAAGCGACCGGGGAAGAGAAGGAACACCAGCAGCTTTTCGCGCAGATCAAAACTGAACTCGAAACACACACGCACATTGAAGAGACCATCCTCTATCCGGCTCTGCAACAGCGCGAAGAGTTGAAGGACATGGTGCTTGAAGCCCTGGAGGAACATAAGCAGGTCAAGACGCTCATCCGTGAGATCGAGGGATTGAGCAAAGGCAGTGAGCGCTTTGACGCCAAGCTCAAGGTGATGGGCGAGAACGTCGAACACCACGTCGAGGAAGAGGAGGACGAGATGTTTCCGAAGGTGAAGAAACTCTTCGACCGCTCGCAGCTCGAACAACTCGGCCGTGAACTCGAAGCCGCGAAACAGCAGTTCCGGAAGGGAGAGCAGAAACGCTCAAGCGCCCGCTAGGTGTGGCGAGAAGAACTGGTCATATTTGCCCTTACAGTGCCGCGTCGCCTCACAGTCGGCGCGGCTTGCTGTGCGTTATACCTGATCACTTCAATCGGGTATTCCGCAATATACGTTGGTTCGTCCGGAGGGGTCTCGGCAGTATCAGGTTCACCCGACCCCGAATGGTTTGACAGGCTTTGATGGTCAGCGAATCAAACACCAATTACGCGGTGAAACTCTCACCATCTTTTGTGGCGCCCGGCTCAACCGGTTTATTCAGCAGTCGGCGTGCAGCCTTATTGTCATTCAGCAATCTGTCCTGTCACGTTCACCCGCACTGTAGAAGAACTTTCCCGGAGACTAATCAATAATTCATCAAAATGGCTAAAAGCAAAAAAGACAAGCTGGAAGGTAATAACAGGAAGGTAAATGACCTGGAGAAGTTCAGCGAAGATGGCGCTGAGCAATACCTGACCACTAATCAGGGATAACGTATTAAGGGTGACCAGAACTCATTAGTAATGGTCAGGTCGGAAAAGTTGCAACGGAATTCATCAACGCAATCGCGCAGCACCTCCATTGGAGCCGCGAGATGGAGGGCCACATTCCGGCCTGAGTTGCGGCAATTTAATTTCACGCGAGGAGAAATCAATTATGAACAGACGACCCGGGGGCGAACTCGCCTCACGACCTTTGCACTTTATCTGGATCGCCGACAGTTCCGGTTCCATGCAACAGGACGGGAAGATCCAGGCCCTGAACACCGCGATCCGTGAAGCCATCCCGCACATGCGCAAAGTCGCTGAGGATAATCCGAATGCGCAGGTGCTGGTCCGCGCGGTCAAGTTCTCCAACGGCGCGCAGTGGCACATCTCGCAGCCCACACCCGTCGCTGATTTCGCGTGGCAGGATCTGCCTGCCGATGGCGAGACTGACATGGGCAAGGCCCTCTCGCTCGTCGCGGAGCAGTTGAAGATGCCGCCGATGTCGGACCGGGCACTGCCGCCCGTGCTGGTGCTGATCTCTGACGGCCAGCCGACTGACGATTTTGACGCCGGACTGAAAGCTCTGATGGAGCAGCCGTGGGGCAAAAAAGCCGTGCGCATTGCCATCGCCATCGGGCAGGACGCTGATAACGAGGTGCTGCAAAAGTTCATCGGGCACCCGGAACTCAAGCCACTCGCCGCAAACAGTCCTGAAGCACTGGTCAAACACATCAAGTGGGCTTCGACAGCGGTCCTGAAATCCGCGTCATCCCCGGCAGCACAAGGGACTGACCACCCCGAAGCGTCACCGGCCTCGGCGGCCACACCGGCGGGCGTGCCCGTTCCGACTGCGGCTCCCGCCCAGCCTACAGCCACGTCTGCCGCTCCGGGAGTTGATCCTGCTGCCAATCAACCTCAGATTGAAGACGTGTGGTAGAGGTGGCAGGGATGGCTGAAGGGATGAGCGCAACGGGCGAGACGGCGGCCCTGACTGCGGCTGTCGAAACTAACCTGAGGGCCGACACGGCCTCGCGGGAGTGGAGGATCATTGGAGAGACTGTCCGCGGCGCGTCACACCTGCGTGCCGGGAAGCCGAACCAGGATGCAATCCTCCAGGTGCGCGAGTCAAGCGTCGGGTTACCACTCATTCTCTCGATCTCCGACGGTCACGGCAGCGATAAGTGCTTTCGCAGTGACCGCGGTTCGCGCTTCGCAGTCGGCGTCGGCACAGAGTTGATGCGAGAGACCCTGAATGACAAGCGGAGTGATTCCGATGTTTCTCAGGTTGAGAGCGGAGTTAGAGAATCATTGCCTGTTGAATTCGCGCGGAGGTGGAAGAAGATTGTAGAAACAGATCTTGAACGTGAGCCGCTGACGAAAGAAGAGCTTGATTTGCTGGAGTCGAAAGACGGTGCGGGAGCCAGGCAGGCTGTCGAGTCTCACCCGTCACTGGCATACGGCGCCACCACACTGACCGTCGCACTGACTCAGTCGTCCGTGATTTACCTGCAACTCGGCGACGGCGAAATCATTACCGTCTCGGAGTCGGGAGAAGTCTCGAAGCCGCTGCCCGAAGACGAACGCCTGCTCGCCAACGAGACGACTTCGCTCTGCTCGGACACGGCGGCTCAGGATTTCCGTTTTGCTTTCCGGCGACTCACTGACCCGCCCCCTGCGCTCATCCTGATGACTACTGATGGGTACGCCAACTCATTCGCTGACGCCGCCGGGTTTCTCAAAGTCGGCAGCGACATTCTTGAGATGCTCCGCACGGACGGCTTTGACGCCGTGAACCATAGCGTCAAAGCGTGGCTCGAAGAAGCGACCCGGATGGGGAGCGGCGATGACTGCACTCTGGGCATCATCTGCCGCATGGACGCCCTGAAAAAAACTGAGCCTGCCGATTCGGCCCTGACGGATGCAGGCGCGCAACCACTATCACCCCCCATCGAATTGGCTGAAGCCACTCCTGGCAAGGATACCGGGCAGGTTGTAGAACAGAGTTGATGAACGATTTACCACGACAGAAATTGATCGAGATCATCGCCCGGCATGGCCGCTCCGTGGCGGTCGAACCGCGCCGCTGTGAGGGGTTGCTGCGGGATTATTGCGCCGCGTACCGCCGCGAGATCGCGGTACTTGTGAGTGCAGCGGAAGAGCGCGTAGCGGCAGATCTGCTCACGGTTGACACCGGACTCCCGCGCGAGGCGTTACTGGCACGACTCGCACGGCGGCTGCATGACAACGTGGCGATGGAAGCGACGGCAGCGAAATGGGCAGTCAATTCCTGGGCGCTGGCGCTCGGCGTCATCTCAGGCGCCGAGCTTACGGCAATGGAGGAGGGACGGCCTGACCCGGCGCCGATGGCGGCTGCAGCGCTAGCCGCGGCGGGAGCGAGACGACAGCAGGTGTCCACAGACTCCCTGCCTGTGATCATTGTGTCGGCTTCCGGTGATGGCGATTACAAGAGCCTGGGAGAGGCATTAAAAGCTGCCGCGCCCGGCTCGCGACTGCTCGTGCGCCCGGGTTTGTACCGGGAAGGCGTCGTGATCAACGACCCGGTCGAGATCATCGGCGATGGCAGGCAGGAGGAGATCATCATTGCGAGTGCCGGCGCAAGCTGCTTCCTGATGCGGGCGGACGAGGCGACAGTGCGCGGGCTGACGCTGCGTCAGGGGGCAGGCAGTGGCCCCGGGGGTGAAGGTTTTTTCGCCGTAGACATTCCGCAGGGGCACCTGACGCTCGAATTTTGTGACATCAGTTCCCGCTCGCTCTCCTGCGTCGGCATTCATAACGACCTGACCAATCCCCTCATCCGGCGGTGCAGGATTCACAGCAGCGCGGACTCCGGCGTCTACATCTTCAACGCGGCGGGAGGGACAATAGAAGACTGCGACATCCATCAAAACAGTAATGTGGGGGTGGCGATCACGGAGCGCGCGAATCCAACCATCAGGAGTTGTGCCATCCGCTCGGGGGAGAATGCCGGCGTGGTGTCGTGGGGCGGCGGCCTCGGCGTGGTTGAAGAGTGCGAGATTTTTTCCAACGCCAAAGCAGGCGTCGGCATCAGCGAAGAAGGTAATCTGACCATCCGGCGCTCACGGATTCACGGCGGTGGCAATTCAGGCGTCTTCGTTCATCACAACGGGCAGGGCACCCTGGAAGAATGTGACATCTACGGCCACGCGGAGCCGGAGGTCGCCGTCAGCCTCGGCGGAAAACTCGTCGCCCGCGGGTGCAATGTTCACGAAGGGAAAAGCTCGGGCGTGTTCGTCGGCGACGCAGGAAGAGTGCTAATGGAGCAATGTGACATATATAGCAATGCTGACGCAGGCATTAATGTATCTGCCGGCGGTGGCGTTGCGCTTCGCCAGTGTCGCCTCAATCGCAACGGCAGCGTCGCGGTCAGGGTTCAGGCGGGCGGCACGGCAGATGCCGAGGGCTGCGACCTGACGGGAAATCGCATTGCCCCATGGCAGTCGGAAGAAGGGGCTGTTGTCGGGAGCCGCAGAAACAGGGTGTAGAAGGGACGCGGCGGTATGGAGCAGATTTTAAGAGAGGGACAAACGGTGCGGACAGAGCCTTCGGGGATGCCATGCACCGTGGAGCAACTGCTCGGCGCGGGCGGCCAGGGCGAAGTTTACAAGGCGCGCCTGGGTGACGAGGCGGTCGCCCTGAAGTGGTTCTTCCCACAGATGGCAACACAGGAGCAGCGGGCGGCGATTGAAATGCTGGTCAGGAGAGGCGCGCCGAGTGAACATTTCCTCTGGCCTCTCGAACTCGCGTCAGCCCCGCAGGTGCAGGGCTTCGGCTACGTCATGCGGCTGCGTCCCCCCCGCTTCAGGAACATCGTTGACCTGATGAAGCGCAGGATTGAGCCGGCCTTCCGAGCCCTCGCTACTGCGGGTTTCAACCTTTCACATAACTACCTGCTGCTCCATTCGCAGGGCCTGTGCTACCGCGACATTTCCTTCGGCAACGCCTTCTTTGATCCCGACAGCGGTGACGTGCTGATCTGCGACAACGATAACGTGGCGGTCGACGGCGCGGCCACGCTCGGCGTCCTGGGCACACCACGCTTCATGGCCCCTGAAGTCGTGCGCGGCGAAGCACGCCCGAGTACGCAGACCGATCTGTTCTCACTCTCCGTGCTGATCTTCTATATGCTGATGGTGCATCACCCTCTGGAAGGCAGGAAGGAGACGGAGATCAAATGCCTCGACCTCCCGGCAATGACCAGACTCTATGGCACCGAACCCGTCTTCATCTTCGACCCCGCCGACGAATCGAACGCGCCTGTCCCCGGACTCCACGATAATGCCCTGGCCTTCTGGCGCATTTACCCGCAGTTCCTGCGCGGTCTTTTCACGCGAGCCTTTACCGACGGCCTGCGCGACGCTCACGCCCGCGTCCGCGAGAGCGAATGGCGCGCGGCGATGGTGCGGCTGCGCGACTCAATCTTTTATTGCGCACATTGTTCGCTCGAAAATTTCAACGACGCGGACAGGCTGAAGGTGACGGGAGGCAACCCCGGCCTGTGCTGGTCGTGTGCCGCGCAGCTCAAACTCCCGCCACGCATTCGCATCGGCAGGAATGTAGTCATGCTGAACTACGACACGCAACTCTTCCCGCATCACATTGACGACGGGCGGCTATATGACTTTTCGCGGCCGGTCGCTGCGGTCACACAGCACCCGACAAACAAGGATGTGTGGGGACTCAAAAACCTGAGTAGTGAGAAGTGGGTTAGTACAACCACGAGCGGAAAAGTGATGGACATAGAACCCGGTCGCAGCGTCACCCTGGGCATCGGCACAAAAATACAATTCGGCAAAATTGAAGGAGAGATTCGTGTTTAGGCACCACGCGAGCTAACCCGCGGCGAGCCCTTTGAATACCAGCTCCTGCAGATCAGTCGTCTGGAACGGATTGAGAGAGAACTGGCCCGCTTATCAATCACCCTTCAAATGAGGTTAGAATAAGTCCCAACCTGAATGAACAACCTTCGTTGCCCGGAATCGGGATCAACATTCTCTGCCCGGCACATTCCGGTACAGAACCACGCTGTGCAAATCGTACACTCTCCAGTCTCTCCGTATGCCTGCTGAAGCTCTGCTGAGCAATAAGAACTCTGCATACGCCAGATAGACGCTTTTGTCTGGCGGGACGCCATTCCCGGCATAAGCATTGCACTGCTCTAAAAACAGGTGTGTATAAAAACAACTTTGACCGGGTCTGAGCTGACTTACGGCGGACTCTGAAAGGAAGGCAGAGATATGTTGTGGACGATTCTTGCAGTACTCGTGGTGTTGTGGCTCCTGGGGCTGATCGGCGGCATCGGCGGCAGTATGATTCACGCCCTGCTGGTGATCGCAGCCGTCGTACTCCTGATCCAGTTGTTCACCGGCCGGCGGACGGTCGTCTGACCTTCTTATTTCCGGCAGCTGAAACCCATTGCCGGAGCAGGTTCCGGGCATGGCGGGGGCAGGCGAGGTGTCGGATATATGTATCCGGTTAACCCGTAGCCGTGAAGGTCCGGCAGGTGTACGACAGAAGGCGTGACGCCACGGCAACACTCAGGCCGGATCAGCCGGGCACCAGTATTTTCAACTTTGAGTCACTTAAAAAGGAGTTCTTCAATGGCCAGCAATACGGCAGCAACAAACCGTTCGCGGATGGTGACCGGGACTTTCCGGGATCGTGAAAACGCCGAGCGCGCTTACCAGTCAGTCACCAGCCGAGGCTATGGCGGAAAAGACGTCAATCTGCTGATGTCGGATGAGACGCGGAACAAATATTTCTCGTCAGGGACGGCAAAGGAGACCGACCTCGGGAGCAAGGCGCTGGAAGGCGCTGGCACGGGCGGGGCGATAGGCGGCACGGTTGGCGCGATCGTCGCGGCGCTGGCGGCGGTCGGAACCAGCCTTGCGATTCCGGGCCTCGGTATCGTCATTGCCGGGCCGATTGCGGCGGCTCTTGCGGGCGCCGGGGCGGGCGGACTGACCGGCGGAATCATCGGCGCACTCGTGGGCGCCGGCATCCCGGAAGACCGGGCGAAGCTTTATGAATCGGACCTGAAGAATGGCGGCATCGTGATGGGCGTCACCCCCCGCACCGATGCGGATGCCGAATACTTCGAGCGCGAATGGAAGAACAACCACGGCGAGAATATTTATCGCTGATGGTGACGTTGAGCGAATCCGGAAAGTGGGGAGTACGGCCCCCACTTTTATTGCCTGAGAAAAGATATGGGCAGATTGATGAGCTAGGCGCTCCTGCTGTTGATTTTATTATCTCGTCCGCCTGCGTCGTAGGGGGATGGTCGAGTTCAGGCGGCTGGTTTATCTGGCCCGGCAGTCTGCTGTCTTTAATCGTGCTGATCAAGATCATCTGGCCGATCAGGCGCCGCTGAAGACGCGGTGGATGTGACAGGTATCCGCCTGAGCATTGGTGAAGGAAGCAGGGAGCCTGTCGCAGGGCTGGTAATGACGTCGTCATCACGGGCAGGTGATATCTGACTGCTCTCCGGACAAGGCGCCGGGTGCCGCTATCTTCGGGAATAACAAACAGTAATTGCAAAGGAGAACTGATGGAACCGACAACCGGAAACAAGCCTGTCTCAGGCCGGCAGGGTGGCGCCCCCCACAACAAAGGGCAGGGAGCAGCTGACACGTCTGCCGGCGGGGCACAGAAGGCCGGTGATCCGCACCCGGAAACAAGTCCGGGTAGTGAGATCATGGACCAGACCAGAGAGGCGCTCAATAACGCTTATGAAACGACGAGTCAGGTGGCGGGTGAGGCTTGGGACAAGACCAGCCGGGCGGTGAATGAGACTTGGCGGCAGGCGGCTGACTACGGGCGGGAGAACCCCGGCAGCATGACACTGATCGCTTTCGGAGCCGGGATCGGCGTCGGCCTGTTGCTGGCTAATGGTATCGGCTCGCGCAGTCGGACGAGCCGACTGGTGCCCCCTGTCGCCACCGCGCTCTCGAAAATAGTGACTGAACTTTTCCGCTGATGACCTGAAGCGGGTGTGGTCCTGAAAGGGGTTTCCGGGGCCTGATCGTCGCGTTCGGGTAACCCGGGCTGGTGATGCTGTAAGTTACGCGGCAGTACAAATCAACAGGAGTAACTGATGTATCCGAATGAGAGAACGGAGCAAAAACGCGTCGTGGTTGACGGCTTCGGTGATCGCAGGGAAGTAGTATCCGAGAGTACATCACACAGAGGGCCACGCGAAGTCGGCCTCTCGGGAGGCACAGTCGCTCTGATCGTGCTGCTCGCGGTAATCGCCATCCTCACCACGGTCTATGTCGTCAATAACAGGAACGCCAACGAGGCCGCCAACAGAGAGGCCCTCAGAGAAGCGGCCGGCCAGGCGAACAAAGGGCAGGCGCCTGCCGTCATTCAGCAACCCGCGCAGCAGCCCCCGGTAATTATTCAGCAGCCGGCCCCGGTGCAGCCGCCACCCGTCATCATTCAGCAGCCGACACAGGCAGGCACGAGCAGTGTACTCGATGACACTACTATCCAGGATGCCGCCACCAAGAGGCTGACTGACGATCCTGATCTGGCTTCAGTTTCGGTAACCGTCAATGACGCCCGGGCGACTCTGACCGGGACAGCCAGTTCCGGCGAGATAAAGGCGAAGGCCGAGCGGGTGGTAAAGGGGGTTCGAGGCGTCAAATCAATTGACAATAAAATTGTCGTCTCCGGCCAGTGAGTAACGGGGCGCGGTGTAACGACCCGGCCCGGCACCGTGACTATCCAACTATGATCAATCTGCACAGACAGTGAAGGAGAGTAATGAAAGACAGACTCGTAATATCGGCGGCGGCAATCTGCCTGTCGCTGTTGATGGGCGCGGTATCTTCAGCCCAGACGAACAGGCTTAAGGACGAGACCAGTCAGTCGGAGAAGGCGGCACACGTCTTCGGCGAGATTATGGGCACGCCCGACAATGCGATTCCCAATGAGTTGCTGGACCGGGCGGAATGTGTTGCGGTCTTTCCGTCGGTCCTCAAGGCCGGGTTCATCGTCGGCGGTCGCGGCGGTCGTGGTGTGGCCAGTTGCCGCACGGGGCGTGGCTGGAGCGCGCCTGCTTACTTCAATTTGAAAGGCGGCAGCTTCGGGCTGCAGATCGGCGCGCAATCCACAGACTTCGTGCTGCTCTTTATGACTGAAAAGTGACAGGTGAACCTATTGGCTCACGCTGCCGCCCGCAATTGATCGAGTTTTCTGCGCCATCTCGCGTCAGAACGATCCAGCCGTTCCTTGAAAGTTTCTTCGACAAAGCGCTGTTTGAGCGCCGTCAGGC
>DASRDU010000103.1:0-198638 GCA_035652435.1 Blastocatellia bacterium | reverse complement strand
GGGCTACTCCAGTTCGCCTGTGCCTTGCTCTGGTATCGTCGGGAGTCAGATCCGGCGCTGGTCTTCTCCTGATCAAATATTCTATCAATCTGTAGCTACAACATTTTGTAGCCAGTTCGCGTTTTGAGATAGTTACTTAGTGAAGTCCTCCGGCAGAAAGCCGCACTGTCTGACCAGACTTTGCAGAGCGGGAGGCGGCTTCCAGGATTTCAGCGACAATCAGGTTGTTTTCGAGCGACGATAAGCCCGCGGGCTGAATTTGCCCACGCACGACGGCGGCCAGATAGCGAATCGGGTCGTCAGCGGGCGACGCGAGCGGTTCGGCAGTCAGTTGCTCTTCGGGTTTATCACCGACGCGCAGGCGGACGCCGTCACGCCTGACTGTGAGCGCCGACCCGGTCCGGCCGTAAACCTCAAGGTCCTTGCGGTCGAAGGGCCAGTTCCATGAAGCCTGAATGATCCCGGTGGCGCGCGGGTAAGTGAGGATGATCGTCGCTTCGTCATCCACGCGGGGGTAAATCTGAGGCTTGATCTGCTGGGTGATGGCAGTCACCGAGAGCGGGCGCTGGTTGTCCATCAGCCAGGTCATCAGGTTGGCCCCGTAACAACCGAAATCCATCAGGGCCCCGCCGCCGTCGAGTACAGGGTCGGTGAGCCAGGCGAGGAATTCGGGCTGGACTCCGATCTCCTTTGGCCCGCGGTGGCCGTCGTGCGCGACCATTTTGCGAATCTCGCCGAAAGAGTCTTCGTGCGCCATCTTCCACGCGGCCTGATTGCTCGGGTACCAGGTCGTCTCGAAGTTGACCAGTACATGGATTTTCCCGTCGCGGGCCGCCCTGGCGATGGCCTGTGCATGTTCCAGATTGACGGCCAGTGGTTTTTCCATCATCACGTGGATACCGCGACGGGCGCAGGCTTCCACCGCCGCTCGGTGGTCCCAGGTGCTGGTATAGACGACTACTGCTTCGGGCCGCTGTGCGTCGAGCATCGCTTCGAGTTTCTGATAGAACAAACCCGGTTCGAGGTGGTAGCGGTTGCGGTAGCCTTCGGCTACTGATGTGTTGGCCTCTGCAATGCCGACGATCTGAATATCATTCCGTTTGAGCGCGCTGTTAAGGAACCCATTCACGTGACCGTGGACGAGGCCCACTACGCCGAGCCGGACGGGTGCGGGCTGCGCGGACGATCCGGGGGTAAGCATGAGGAAGATAGCAAGGCAGAAAAGAACGGGGCGGATACTGTGCATAGGTTCTCCGGGTTACGTTATGCGGAAAGCAGGATTAACCGACCGGGAGTCTGTCCGGCGGCTGGAAATTCACCCGCTCATAAATTTCGCCAAGCGGCAGCGTCACGTTGAGTGATTCGAGCGTCAACTCACTCTCCAGCCCTTCGGTTTCGATGCGCAGCCATCTCCGATGCCCCTGGTGAAGGTGCCGGATCACGTGCGGGCGTTCCTGAGAGATCACCAGATATTCCCGAAAGGCTTCAATGGACTGATAAGCCGTGAATTTTTCCCCAAGTCGTAAGCGGCGGTTGAGGGTGAAAGGGCTTCGACGATCAGGATGGGATTGACGAGCATCTGCTGGCCCTGAATCTCCTCGAAGATCGGCTCACCGCGCACGACGGAGGCGTCGGGGTAACGGAACGGAAGGGCGGCAGGAACCTTGATCCGCATCTCGGAATTGAAAGCCTCACAGTTTCGCCCACGCAGTCTCTGCTGGATCGCCGAACAAACATTGCCGGTGATGCGAGCGTGATCAGGGCTGCCGCCGGACATCGCGAAAACTTCGCCGTTGAAGTATTCGTATCTCTCCTCCGAATTTTTGTCCAGCTCAATGTACTCTTCGATGGTGTATCTGCGTTCTGGTAATGCAGTCATCGCCCAGGCTCCTTTCACTTGAAAACTACGGAAGTGCTGCCCCGGTGTGCAGGGGATTTTACCTGACCGGATGACTGTTGTCTGCCTCCTGCAATCATTGGTAGTTACACAGGTTTTTGCCGCGTAGCGGCGCCTGAATTTAGCCGCGGGGGTTCACCCCACGGTCAGCAGGACCGGATCCGTCGCATCGCGTCAGCGACGATTGAATCGCCTGCGCCACCCGGGGTTCTACCGTCGCTGACGCGACGGTAGGCAACCAGAATTCCCGTCCGTGGGTTGAAAACCCACGGCTAGATTCAGGCGCCGCTACGCGGCTCGGGGAATCGGCACACTCTTCCCACTGGTGCAGATACCAATGATGGGCGCATGCGAGTGCATGATCGGAAGAATGAGCTGACCCTGCGTTGACCCCGGCGCATTGATTGAGTGAGCAGGCTGCCGGGGGCAGTGTACAGGGAGCTGCCAGCTCCCTGCTGATTCCGGACAATGGTCATTGCCGGTAATCGCAAGCGGCAGGGAGCTGGCAGCTCCCTGTACATCCATCTGAAATCCGCTGTAAGCTGTCACCCGCTATTTCGCTTTCCACAGACAATCAGGAATGCAAGCTGATTCCCACGACCTGCCTTTAATCCGGAGGTGAGATCAATGATCACTTTGGGAACTTTCGATCCGGACGTCCCGCCCGCGGCTCTGGACGAGTACATCGAACATGCCAATCAGATGACCGAAACTGACTGGGGCAAAAAACTCCGCGGTGACGGCGACTGGGTGGAGTTCGGCAAGCTGCCGGACGGGGAAATGAAAGTGGCCGAGGTGCAACGCTTCCTCAAAGAGGCCGGCTTCCTCCCCTTCGGCAAGGTGGACGGCATTTGCGGCTATCGCACCAATTCGGCGATCCGGCTGTTTCAGGAGTATGTGCGAACGGTCGAAGGCGACGAGTCCTTCGGTTTCCCGGACGGGAAGTTCGGGCCCGCCTCGGCCAGACGCGTCAGGGAGTGGCAGGAAAAGGGCCGGAAGGCCGACTGGACGAATTTTTCCGGCGCCCGTCCGAGCCCCGAGTGCGCGAAGTGGATGAACCTGCTCGCCGAGGTCAGAAAGAAGTATCAGGCCAGCCCCGATGCGATGACGAGTCTCGTGAATCACTATTCCAAAAATTCCGACACGGTGAAGGTCGCGGACTGGAACTTCGACCCAGACCGGATTCACCTCGTCGGAATTCGAAGTCATGAGGCTCCGGCGGCCGGTCAGCAGAAATTCAACGACGCGTTTGTGCTGCTCATCCATGGTCTGGTCTTCAAGTTTCATGGCACGACCGATCCGGGGGCGACGAGCAACACCGCCGGTTACCCTTTTCTGGTGACGGGGCAGCACCATTACCGGTTCGGCTGGCACAAGCTCTCGGACTCTCACAAGGTCTACCATGCGCTCAAACCCGCGACGGTCGGCGTGCTGGTCATTCGCTCGAAGGATCTGGCGCTGACGGATGCGGACCTGGCCAAAGGGCTGGAGTGCAACAATTCGATCAACATCCACTGGGGCGGCGAGGGCCTGGGCGCCGTCGGCAGCTGGTCGGAAGGGTGTCAGGTCTTCGTCGGCAGGAATTACATCAATCACCATGAAAAGCTGATTGACTGCTCGAAGTTTGGCGCGGCCAATTATTCAACGCTGGGTCAGAGGGTGGGCGGGGTGTATCAGACCAGAGGGGCTTACACGGTCCTGGAAGACCTGGTCACGGCGTTTTCGGGCGACGACAAACTGGTCAGGTACATGCTCATCAATGAACCGGATCTGGCGCTCAGGCCTGAGATCGGCGCGAACTGGCTGAAGGATACGCTGGCGCGATTCCATTAGTCTTCCACTTCAACAGGCCAGCTGATCAACGCCGCATTCACCGCCGAGGCGCAGAGAACGCGGAGGAAACGCAGAGTTTTCTCTCCTCTCTGCGCCATCTCTGCTCTCTTCGGCGCCGCGGCGGTGAAAAGGCATTCACCACAGGGCCAGCTTATCCTCAGTTACGTGGCCGCCTGATCGAGTAATCAGGCCAGCAGCCGACTTCCGGGTCGTCTTCATCAGCGCCGGCCCTGCCGAAGGGGGATAGAGTCGTCGTCGCGGGTGCGGGCGGCGCGAATTTCGGATCGAGCGTTCTGGCGATCTGGTCTTTCACGTCTTCCAGGTGCAGGCGCGTGGCGCGATCCGTCGTGTGAGTCATGGCGCGCGTGACTTCGGCGCTCAAAGTCCGCAGCTCGCCGCGAATGAACGGGCGCTGGTCGTCGGTCACCGCGAATCGCCCGTTGAGTTTGTCCGCCATCAGGTCGAGGTAAGCGCGTTGCAGGTTGCGGCGGTACGCGTCAATCCTGACCGCGCCCGCGCCGTCAAGCTCGCCGAAAATGCCCTTCCGCACGTCGGCCAGGAAATCCACCGGGCGGTAGCTGTTCGCGCCGTCAACCGCCTCCTGCTCGACGAGCCGCGCAAAGCGCGCTGAACTGAGCAGTGAAGCGAGAATGCGCTGCTGCGAGGTCTTCACGCGATCAAGCGCGCCGCTCGGCTCGATGCGGCGCAGGACTTCGGGCTTGAGCGCCCACGCCGGAGTCGTGAAGGCATGCTCGTTCAGAAATTTCACCGCCGCCATCTGCTTCTCTTTCGGCACGGGCGTGAAGATCACGCCGTCCTGCCCGATGTGCTTCTGCTGTGAGTTGAACGCGCCGACGATCTGCGTGACGTGATTGAGTTCCAGCACCCACTGGCCGAGCATCCGTCCGTAGACCTCTTCCAGATCGTCGTAAGGCTCGCCCGTTCGCGTAGTGGTCGCCGCGAGCAGCATGTTGGAAACGCGTTCGAGATTTTTGAGGCCGAGCGCGGTCGAGTAGATCGCGTCGGCGTCGCCGACCGCTTCGGTGTTCTCGCCCGGGTCGGCGCCGCGTGATTTGTCGGTCGTGAAGCGCAGCCACGGAGTCTTGTCCTGCGCCCGCGCCCACCCGTCGAGCGTCTTCTTTTCGTCCTCAGGCGTGCGCGCGCCCTCAATCGGTTTGTAGCCCCACATCGTCGCCCACTTGTCGTAAGGGCCGATGCCGGGGATCAGGTCTTTCACATCAACCTTGTCTTCGGGCTGCGCGACGTAGTTGTAGCGCGAATAATCCATGAGCGTCGGCGTGTGGCCCATTTTGTGCAGCCACTCGCGGTCGCGGATTTTATCGGCCGGGTACATCGAACTGGCCTTCATGTTGTGCTGGAAGCCGAGCGTGTGGCCGACTTCGTGCGCGACGACGTATTCGATCAGCTCGCCCATCAGGTCGTCGGGCAGCGGCAGCTTCTGCGCACGCGGGTCGAGCGGGCCGACCTGGACGAAATACCAGTCGCGGGCGAGGTTCATGACATTGTGATAGAACTGAATGTCGGATTCGAGAATCTCGCCCGTGCGCGGGTCGTGGACGTGCGGGCCCGAGGCGTTTTCAATCGTCGAAGGCAGCCAGCGGATGACTGAATAACGCGCGTCCTCGGGGCTCCACTCGGGGTCATCCTTCGGCGCTTCCTTCGCGATGATCGCGTTTTTGAATCCGGCCTCTTCGAATGCGGCCTGCCACTTCTCTATGCCGCGTTTGATGTACGGGACCCATTTCGTCGGCGTGGCCGGGTCAACGTAATAGACAATCGGCTTGACCGGCTCGGAGAGGGCCGCGTTCGGGTCTTTCTTTTCGAGCCGCCAGCGCGTGATGTAAGTCCGCTGCGGCGCGCGGTGTTCGTCCTTGCCGTAATCCATCTGGCGGGTCGTGAAGTATCCGACGCGCTCGTCGAAGAGTCGCGGCATCATCGGCTTCTCCGGCAGTTTGACCATGCTGTAATGCATCAGCACCGAGGCGCTGCCCGTGCCCATCCCGGCGCCGAGGAACGGATTCGGCGGCAGCGCCGAAGTGGTCGGAGTCAGGTCGGGCGGGTTGATGAAGGTGTGCGTGGCTTCGACCTCGATGTTTTCGGGGAAGGAGACGACGCGCTCGACGAAGGAGCGGCTCGTGTCGAAGCCGCGGGCGCGCAGCCGTGAGCGCGCGCTCAGTTCGGTGACTTCGGTGGTGAAGAGTCTCGTCACGTCAATCACGCAGGACTCATCCTTGCCGAAGGCTTCGATATTGAAAGCCATGATGATGGCGTCGTTGTTGGCTGCCTTGACGGCCTTCGAGATGGGGAGCGTCGGGTCGGCGACGACTTCATAAGACACGTTGCGGAGCAGAATGCGGTTGTCGCGGCGCTCCCAGCGGACGACGCGGTTGCCCATCGCCTGGCCGCCGTAACCGACGCCGAGCGTCGTCCGGGCGATCTGGCTGACCCAGAGGAATTCCTTGTTCAGTTCCTTCTTCGGGATTTCGTAATACCACTTCTCTTTGATCCGGTGGACAGTGAAGACCCCGTCGTCGGATTTTGCATCTTTCGTAATGACCTTGTCGTATGGCTTCGGTTCAGGCGCCTGGCCGGGCAGGCCCGGAAACCCGGCGGGGCGCTCCTGAGTCGCGGGCGGCGTGGTCTGCGGCTCCTGACCGGAGGCGACGAGGAAGAGGCAGTTGATCAGCACTGCGGCGAGGCAGATCATCAGGACTCGTTTCATAGCTGGTGGCTCCTTTGAGTTGTGGGAAAGCTTCAGGTGCTGTTTTGCGCTGGACGCCGGAAGTCTAATCACCAGCCGGAAGGAATGCCAGCGAATCGGCGAAATGTTTCGGCTACCCGGGAGCGCACGCGGCTCGCGTGCCTGCATCGCGCAAGATGCATATGATCAAAGCCAGCACGCGAGCCGCGTGCGCTCCCGGGGTTGCAAACTCTTCAGTTAACTGTCCGCTTTTGGGAAATGCCGATTCCAGCAACGGACACCGGGATTGAAGCGGCTCCGGCCTGGGGGTACGCTATATCCTTGCGGGTCAGGCTTTTGATCTGTCGCCCTCTCTGGCACGGCAATTGGTAGTCATTTCTGTGGAGGAAAATATGGACGTCCCACGCAGTGAATCAGTCAAACGCAACAAACGCATTCGTCGCATCCTGTATGTGATCCTCGCCCTTGCGGCCATCTCCGGGGCCACCGTGGGTTTGTCGAAACTCAGGCCGGCGGCGCCGACGATTGACAAGGGGACGGTCTGGCCCGGCGAAGTCAAACGCGGCGAGATGATCCGCAACGTGCGCGGCGTCGGGACGCTCGTGCCGGAAGAGATTCGCTGGATCCCAGCCGTCACCAACGGGCGCGTCGAAAAGCGTCTGGTCAAACCCGGCGCGATTGTCAAAGCTGATTCAATCCTGATCGAACTGAGCAATCCCGAACTCGAGCGTGACGTTCTTGACGCGCTGACGCAGCTCAACGGCGCCAAAGCGGACTATGAAAATCAGAAGGTGCAGCTTGAAAGTCAGCGGCTCAACCAGCAGGCTCAGGCGGCGACGGTGCGCGCTGATTACAACCAGGCGAAACTCAATTATGAGGCTAATAAGGTACTGAACAAAGAGGGGATTGTTTCCGATCTGATCCTGAAGCAATCCCAGGGCCGGGCCGAGGAACTGGCGACGCGCGACAAGATCGAGCAGAAGCGGCTGGAAATCGGCCTCGATTCCATCAAATCCCAGCTCGCCGTTTACCAGGCGAAAGTTGACCAGTTCAAAGGGCTCTACGAATTGCGCAATCGCCAGCTCGATGCCCTGAAGGTGCGCGCCGGCGTCAACGGCGTGGTGCAGGAAGTCCCGGTGCAGGTCGGCCAGCAGGTGACCGCGGGGACGAACCTCGCCCGCGTGACCGATCCGTCGCGGCTGAAGGCCGAAGTCAAGATTGCCGAGACCCAGATGCGCGACCTCTCAATCGGCCAGCGCGCAGAGATTGACACCCGCAACGGCGTCGTCCCCGGTCACGTGATCCGCATTGACCCGGCGGCGGTGCAGGGGACCGTCACCGTTGACGTCGCGCTCGACGGCGCGCTGCCACCGGGCGCCAGGCCCGATATGAGCGTGGACGGCACGATTGAACTCGAACGGCTGGAAAATGTGCTGCACATGCAGCGCCCCGCGTTCGGCCAGGAGAAGAGTACGATCACGCTCTTCAAATATTCGCCGGATGGCAATGAAGCCGTCCGCGTGCAGGTCAAACTCGGCCGCACTTCGGTCAGCGAGATTGAAATCCTCGAAGGTCTGAATGTCGGCGACAAAGTGATTCTGTCCGACACCTCGCAATACGATAACGTCAACCGCATCCGTTTGAATTGAGAATAAAGCTGACGGCCGTCAGCCGTCAGCTTTGTAGATGAATCCTGAGTTCCGAAAGAGCTGACAGCTGACAGCTGACGGCTGACGGCTCTGGAGCTGACAGCCATCCCGGAGAAAAATATGACCACATCCAACCAACCACTGCTCCGTCTCGAAGGCGTGACGAAGGTCTTTTACACCGACGAAGTCGAAACGCACGCGCTCTCGGGGATTCACCTTGAAATCGAGACCGGTGAATTCGTCTCAATCGCCGGGCCGTCGGGCTGCGGCAAATCAACGCTGCTCTCGATCCTGGGGCTGCTGGATTCGCCGTCGGGCGGGAATTACTGGCTCAACGGCAAGGGGGTGGAAAACCTCACCCTCGCCGAGCGCGCCCGCATCCGCAACCGCGAAGTCGGGTTCATCTTCCAGAGTTTCAACCTGATCGGCGACCTGTCGGTTTACGAGAACGTCGAACTGCCGCTCACCTACCGCGGGATGGCTTCGGCCGAGCGCCGCAAGCGCGTCAACGAGGCGCTCGAACGGGTCGGGATGGCGCACCGCGCGAAACACCTGCCCTCGCAGCTCTCCGGCGGTCAGCAGCAGCGCGTTGCCGTGGCGCGCGCCATCGTCGGCCAGCCGCTCATCCTGATGGCGGACGAGCCGACCGGGAACCTCGACTCGAAGAATGGCGACGCGGTGATGGAGCTGATGAGCGAACTGCACAAGGGCGGCGCGACGATCTGCATGGTCACGCACGACCAGCGCTTCGCGCGCTACGCCGACCGCACGATCCACCTCTTCGACGGGCAGATCGTCGAGGAGAGCGTCGAAGCGAAGTAAGTCATTTCAACAGGCAAAAGGGTGAACCCGAAAGGCCAACGGTAGAGGCGGGCATCGGCTGATGCCCCCCGGGGCCTTTGACAGACCCCTTTTGCCTTTTTTACGTCTGGAGGCAAGGCAATGAATCTGCTCTGGCAGGACGCGCGTTACGGCCTGCGGATGCTGGCGAGGAAGCCCGGCTTCACGGCCATCGCTGTCATCGCCCTGGCCATCGGGATTGGCGCGAATACGGCGATTTTCAGCGTGATCAACGGGGTGCTGCTCCGCCCGCTGCCATTTGCTGCTCCTGAGCGGCTCGTGACGCTATGGACTGCGGACGCGCGCCGCACTAACAGCCCGGGCAATTCATCATACCCGGACTTTGCCGACTGGCGCGCGCAGAGTCAGAGCTTCGAGCATCTGGCGGCCTTCCGCACGAGCGGGGTGACGCTCACCGGCAAAGGCGAGCCGGAGCGGCTCAAAGCGGTCGCGGCTTCGGCCGTCCTCTTCGACCTGCTCGCGGCAAAGCCGATGATCGGTCGCGGCTTTCGCGCCGAAGAGGACGAGCCCGGCGCGCGCGTTGTGGTGCTGAGTCACAGCCTCTGGCAGAAACGCTTCGGCTCTGATCCCGGCATCGAGGGCCAGACCATCACGCTCGATAAAGAGCCGTACACCGTGATCGGGGTGATGCCCGCCGGGTTCAATTTCCCGCTCGAATCCGAACCGACGCAGCTCTGGACGACGATGGCCGTTGATCGGACGGCGACGCAGGGCAGTCAGCCGCAGACTGAAGAGCGCGGCAATCATTATCTGGAAGTGATCGGGCGGCTCAAACTAGGCGTCACGCCCGCGCAGGCCCGGTCTGAGATGGGCGCCATAGCGAAAAGGCTTGAGCAGCAGTACCCCGACACGAATAACGGGCGCGGAGTGCGCATCGTGCCGACCTTCGAGCAACTGGTCGGCGACGTGCGGCCCGCCCTCTACGTGTTGTTCGGCGCGGTCGGTTTCGTCCTGCTGATCGCGTGCGCGAACGTGGCCAACCTGCTGCTCGCGCGCGCCGCCGGCAGGCAGCGCGAGATGGCCATCCGCACGGCGCTCGGCGCCGGCCGCCTGCGCGTCATTCGTCAGCTGCTGACTGAAAGCGTAATGCTGGCGGCGATGGGCGGGGCATTGGGTCTGTTTCTGGCATTGTGGGGGACCGACCTGCTGGTTGCTTTCGGCCCCAAAGACCTGCCGCGCCTGAACGAAATTCATCTGGACGCGAGAGTGCTGATTTTCACGTCTGTAGTTTCGCTCGTGACCGGCGTGGTCTTCGGTCTGGTCCCGGCCTGGCAGGCTTCGCGAACTGACCTCGTCGAATCGCTCAAGGAAGGCGGGCGGGCCGGGTCTGACAGCTTCAATCGCAATCGCGTGCGCGGCACGCTCGTGATTGTCGAAGTCGCCGTCGCCCTCGTGCTGATGGTCGGCGCGGGGCTGCTGCTCAATACGTTCTGGCGCCTGCAGCGCACCGACCCGGGCTTCGACCCGCATCACGTCATGACGGTGCGCCTGGGCCTGCCCGAAATCAAATACACCAGTGAGCAGACGGCCGATTTTTACCGCCGCCTGCTCGCGAGGGTGCAGATGCTGCCGGGCGTGCGCGCGGCGAGCGCCGGATTCCTGCTCCCCTTAAGCGGCAGCAATATGGGCGTGGGCATGGACATCGAAGGCCGCCCCGTTGAGAAGAAAGACCGTCCCGCGACCGCCTGCCGGATCGTCAGTCCCGATTACTTCAGGGCGATGGGCATGCGCCTCGTCAGGGGGCGCGATTTCACCGCGCGCGATGACCTGAAAGCCACTCAGGTCGTGATCATCAACGAGGCTCTGGCCCGCCAGTTCTTCCCGAACGAAGACCCCCTGGGCAAACGCATCCGCCCGACCATCTCGGTTGATGATAAAGAGGACGCGATGCGCGAGATCGTCGGCATCGTCAACGACGTGAAGTTCCGACGGCTGACCGACGAATCGCGCCCGGAAGTTTACATCCCGCACGCGCAGATCCCGATGTCTTCGATGTCGCTGATTGTGCGCACCGAGACGGAGCCGGGCGGCATCGTCAGCGCCATTCGCGCCGAAGTGCAGGCGCTCGACCGGGACCTGCCGATTGATGACGTCAGAACGCTCGATCAGTATTTCGGCGCATCCATCGCGCGGCAGCGGTTCAATATGCTGCTGCTCGCCGTCTTCGCCGCTGCCGCGCTGCTGCTGACCGCAGTCGGACTGTATGGCGTGATGGCTTATTCAGTCGCCCAGCGCACGCACGAGATCGGCATCCGCATGGCGCTCGGCGCCCGAAGGGGTGATGTGCTGAGGTTGATCATCCGCCAGGGCATGGGGCTCGTGCTTGTCGGGATCGCGATTGGTCTGGCGGGCGCGGTCGCGCTCACCCGGGTGATGGCGACTTTGCTGTTCGGGGTGAGCGCGACCGATCCGCTGACGTTCACGGGCGTGGCCGGGTTGCTGATGATAGTCGCACTGCTGGCCTGTTTTATTCCGGCGCGGCGGGCAACAAAAGTTGATCCGATGGTGGCGCTCAGATATGAGTAGGATTCAGGAACTGGGATTCAGGATTTAGGGAAAGCCTGGATCGCCAGCTCCACTAAATCCCAAACCCCAAATCCTAAATCCTCCTCGGAGGAATTATGCAGACACTCTTACAGGACGTGCGCTACGGCGCAAGAATGCTGCTCAGAAAACCCGGCTTCACGGCCATTGCCGTGGTCGCGCTGGCGCTCGGGATCGGGGCGAACACGGCGATTTTCAGCGTCATCAATGCGGTGCTGCTCCGCCCGCTGCCGTTCGCCGCTCCCGACCGGCTCCTGCGCGTGTGGAATCACACTGAACAGGAAAGCCAGGTCCCGCTCACTTACCCGGACTTCGCTGACTTCCGAACGCAACAGTCGGTCTTTGAGCGCATGGCAGCGTGGACCGACAGGGATTTTACGCTGACCGGGCGGGGTGAACCGCTGCACCTGCGCGGCACGGTCGTCACGGCGGACCTGTTCCCGCTGCTCAGAGTGTCGCCGCAGCTGGGCAGAGCCTTTCTGCCCGAAGAGGACAAGGCGGGGGGGCGCGCCGTGATCCTCGGCCACGGTCTGTGGCAGCAGCGATTCGGCTCCGACCCGAATGTCCTGGGGCAGACGATCACGATCAACAGCCAGAGCTGCACGGTGGTCGGGGTGATGCCCGCGGGTTTTGTTTTCCCGATTCAGCAGGATTCGATTGACCTGTGGGCCAGCACCGCCTTCGTCGCCGAAGGGCCGGCCCCGGTCACCGGGCAGCGCGGCAATCATGGCTTTGACGTGGTGGCCCGGCTTAAACCGGGCCTGACGCTCGCGCAGGCCAGGGGGGAGATGCAGGCTGTCGCCGAGCGCCTGGCGAAGCTCTACCCCGATACCCATACGAACTTCGGCGTGGAGCTGGTGCCGATGCACGCGGATCTGGTTCGCAACGTCCGGCTGGCGCTCCTGGTGCTGTTCGGGGCGGTCGGGTGCGTGCTGTTGATCGCGTGCGCGAACGTGGCGAACCTGCTGCTCGCGCGCGCCGCCGGCAGGCAGCGGGAGATCGCGATCCGCACGGCCCTCGGCGCGGGCCGCTGGCGCGTCATCCGGCAACTGCTGACTGAAAGCGTGCTGCTCTCCTTCGGCGGCGGGATTATCGGATTGCTGCTGGCCCTCTGGGGGACTGACCTGCTCCTCGCGATGGTGCCTAAGGGACTGCCGCGCACGACTGAAACGAGTCTTGACGCGCGCGTCCTCGGCTTCACCCTGCTCGTCTCGCTTCTGACCGGAGTGCTGTTCGGCCTCGCGCCCGCGTGGCAGGCTTCGAAGTCCGACCTGACTGAAGCACTCAAGGAAGGCGGCAAGGGATCGGGTGAAGGCGCGCACCGCAATCGCGTCCGCAGCGCGCTCGTGGTGGCGGAGGTCGCCATCGCGCTCATGCTGCTCGTCTGCGCGGGACTGCTCGTGAACAGCTTCATGCGTTTGCAGCGCGTCAATCCCGGCTTCGACACGCACAACGTGCTGACTTTCAGAATCGGGCTGCCCGGCAACCGGTATCAGCAGGCGCAGGTCCCCGCCTTTTATCAACAGCTCGTTTCGCGCCTCGAAACGCTGCCCGGCGTGAAGAGCGTCAGCGCCATCTCGCCACTGCCGCTGAGCGGCCAGGGGTCAGGCGTGGGGTTCTCCATCGAAGGCATGACGCTCGCCCCGAACCAGCCTTTCCCCTATGACTCCGACCTCCGCACCGTCACGCCGGGTTATTTCCGCACGATGGGGATGTCACTCACGAGGGGGCGCGATTTCACGGCGCGTGATGACCTGGGTTCCACTCCCGTGGCGATCATCAACGAAACGCTGGCGCGCCGGTTTTTCCCGGGTCAGGACCCGATCGGCAAACGCATCAACCCGAGCTTCGCGATTGATAAGCGCGGCATACTGATGCGCGAGATCGTCGGCATCGTCAGTGACGCGAAGCACGCCAGCCTCGGCGGCGAGCCTCAGCCGGAAATCTACGTCTCGCATGGGCAGGTGCCGCGCAACTCGATGACGCTCGTCGTTCGCGCGGGGAGCGACCCGGGCGGCCTGATCGCCGCCGCGCGCAGTGAAGTGCAGGCGCTCGACCGGGAATTGCCGGTCTTCAACATCAAAACCCTCGACCAGCACCTGACGGCGTCGGTCGCCGAGCCGCGATTCAATACGCTGCTGCTCGGCCTGTTTGCCGCGCTGGCGCTCGTCCTGACCGCGGTCGGGCTCTACGGCGTGATGAGTTATTCGGTCGCGCAACGGACGCACGAGATCGGCATCCGCATGGCGCTCGGCGCCCGCGCGGGCGACGTACTCAGGCTGGTCGTCCGCCAGGGCATGGGGCTCGTACTCGTGGGCGCGGTGATCGGGCTGGCCGGGGCATTCGCCCTGACGCGCGTGATGGCGAGCCTGCTCTTCGGCGTGAGCGCGACTGACCCGGTGACGTTCGCCGCGGTGGCTTTGCTGCTGGCCGTAGTCGCGTTCGCTGCGTGTTACATCCCGGCGCGGCGGGCGACCAGGACTGACCCGATGGTCGCGCTCAGATATGAATGAAGACTCCAGTCGTCAGGATGAAAACGCGGCGGCCGGGCTTGCGCCCTGAAGCCGAAAACCAGGAGAGGTAATTATGCGAAGCAGACTTTTCCGGATGCTGCCCGTGGTTTCTTTGATGCTGACGATCCTGCCGGGCCTGTCGGCCGCCGGCGGGTCCGCCAGCCCCCGAGGGAAGCAGTCGGACGATCAGAAGTATGCCGGCACGTGGACCGGATCGTACAGTACCGTGGACGGGAATACGGGCGCGCTCACCTACATCCTGAGCAAAGACGAGAAAGGACAGTGGCGCGGGACGGTGAAATTCACCAATCAGGACGGGGAGCAGACGGCCGAGATGAAATCGCTCCAGATCGCGGAGGGGAAGTTGAAAGCGAAGATTGAGCCCCCGAACGGTGAAGTGGAAGTCACGATTGAAGGGACATTCCAGGGAGAGCAATTTGAAGGCACTTACTCCGTCCTGCCCAAAGGCTCGACAGACGTCGCCGAAAAAGGAACCTGGAAAGTCACCCGGAAGCCGGCGGGCAAAACTCAGTAGTGGGAAGGGGAAAGTCGGGAGTCAGAAGTCGGAAGTTGATAGACGGGAAATAGCAGTTGGAATGCGGGCAGGTTACTGCGCTTTGGCTTCCGACTTCTGACTCCCGACTTCCCCCCGGAGGATGACCGATGCCGACACTCTGGCAGGACCTGCGTTATGGCGCGCGCCAGTTGCTGGCGAAGCCTGTCTTCACGGTGGTTGCCGTCCTCACACTTGCTTTGGGCATCGGCGCGAACACGGCCATTTTCAGCGTCGTCAATGCAGTCATCCTGAAATCGCTCCCGTTCCGCGACCCCGGGCGACTCGTGGTGCTGTGGACCAGCAATCCGAAAATCCAGACGGGGCTCAGCGAAATCCCGCCGGCCAATACCGACATCCCGGAGTGGAAATCACGAAGCAACTCCTTTGAGCGCATTGCCGCCTTCACCCCCAGCCTCGCAGACCTTTCAAGCGACGGCGAGCCCGAGCGCGTCGGCGGCGTGGCCGTGAGCGCGGATTTCTTCCCGCTCTTCGGCGTCGCGCCGCTCCTCGGCCGCGTGTTCACCGAAGCGGAAAACGAGTCGGGCAACGACAAGGTCGCCGTGATCGGCTACGGCCTGTGGCAGCGTCGCTTCGGCGGCGATGCGGGCGTCATTGGTCGAAAGATTACGGTGAATGACGAAACCCGCTCGATCGTCGGCGTGATGCCGCCCGAGTTTCAATTCCCGCGCGGCGCGGAGATGCCCGGGCTCTTCGGGTTCGCGCCACGCGCGGACCTGTGGCTGCCGCTCGGCTGGGCGCCTGAACGCTGGCAGGAGCGCGGCACGCGCGAGCTGGTGGTGCTGGCGCGACTCAAACCGGACGTCGCGCTCAGACAGGCGCAGTCCGAGATGGACGCGATTGCACGGCAGCAGGACGAAGACCGCCCGGCGGTGATCAAGGGCTGGCAGGTCACTCTGACGCCGCTCGACCGGCAGGTCGTCGGTGAGACGCGGCCGGTGCTGTGGCTGCTCACTGGCGCGGTCGGGCTGGTGCTGCTGATTGCCTGCGCGAACGTCGCCAACCTGCTGCTCACGCGCGCCACGACGCGCCGCCGCGAGATCTCCATCCGCACGGCGCTCGGCGCGAGTCGTAGTCGCATCGTGCGGCAGCTCGTGACCGAGAGTCTGATGCTCGCGCTCGCGGGGGGCGGCCTGGGTTTGTTGCTGGCCGTGTGGCTCGTGCCCGCGCTCGTGGCGCTCAGCCCGGCGGACGCTCTGCGCCCTGATGAAATCAGAGTTGACTGGCTGGTGATGGCCTTCACGCTGACGGTTTCACTGCTCACCGGAATCCTGTTCGGGCTCGCCCCGGCGATCATCACTTCGCAGGTGAATCTGAATGAAGAGCTGAAAGGTGCCGAGCGGCGCACGAGCGGCGCACGGGGGCTTCGCGCCCACGGCTGGCTGATCGCGGCCGAAGTGGCATTCTCGCTCGTGCTGCTCGCGGGCGCGGGGCTGCTCCTGCGCAGCCTCGCACGCCTGCAGGCGGTCAATCCGGGGTTCCGCGCGAGCGGCGTGACGGCCTTCGATCTGAGCCTCAACCGCAGGAAATATCCGACGGATGAGGGCCGCGGCATTTTCTTTGATCAATTGCTCGCGCGCGTCGGTTCGATTGGCGGCGTCGAGGGCGTCGCCGCCATTTCAAGCCTGCCGCTCTCGGGTCAGGAAAACATCGGCTGGATGGCGGTCGAAGGCCGCGTGTCGGATGACCGCGGCAACGTGCCCCACTGCGAGCGCCGCGCGATCACGCCGGATTATTTCAGAGTGATGGACATCCCGCTCCGGCAGGGCCGCGCCTTCACCGCGCGCGATGACGCCCGGTCGCCGCTCGTGGTCGTCGTCAACGAAACGCTGGCGCGCACAATGCTGCCGGGGGCTGACCCGATTGGCCGGCGCATCAAACTGAACCGTCCCGAAAGCAACGCCCCCTGGCGAACCATCGTCGGCGTCGTCGGCGACGTGCGCCATGCATCGCTCTCGCTCGCCCCGCTCCCGCAGGTCTACCTGCCGTACCCGCAGTGGGTGCGCGACGAGATGACCATGGTCGTGCGTTCGTCGGTTGACCGGGCCGCGCTCGCCGCCGCGCTCAAAAACGAAGTCAGATCGCTGGACCCCGCGCTGCCGCTCGCCGGAGTCCGGACGATAGAAGGCGTCATCGCCCAGGCCACTGTCAGGCCGCGCTTCAGCACGCTGCTGCTCGCGCTCTTTGCCGTCGTCGCGCTCGCGCTGGCGGTCGTCGGGATTTACGGCAGCGTCGCGTGGGCGGTCACGCAGCGGACGCACGAGATCGGCCTGCGGATGGCCCTGGGCGCGCGGCCCGCGGACGTACTCGGGCTCGTCATCGGGCAGGCGATGAAGCTGGTATTGGTCGGCGTGGCGACGGGTCTCGCGGCTTCACTGGCGCTCGCGCGGTTGATGACGGGGCTGCTCTTTGGCGTGAGCGCGACCGACCCGCTGACCTTTGCGGGCGTCGCCCTGCTGCTCGCGGCGGTCGCCCTGCTCGCGTGTTACTTCCCGGCGCGTCGTGCGACGCGGGTGGACCCGGGTGTGGCGCTCAGATACGAATGAATTGCAGATTGCAGATTGTCGTTCAGCACAATCTGCAATCTGCAATCTGCAATCAACTGTGGAGGAGATCATGAGGACTCTGTTTCAGGATCTGCAATACGGGATTCGCCTGCTGGCCGGGCGGCCCGGGTTTACCATCGTCGCGGTGTTGACGCTCGCGATTGGCATCGGTGCGAACACGGCGATCTTCTCGGTCGTCAACGGCGTGCTGCTCAGGCCACTGCCGTACCGCGAGCCGGGAAAACTGGTGCGCGTCTACAGCGAGTTCCTGGGGGGGCTGGACCTGCGGAAATTCTGGGTCTCGCCGCCCGAATTCATGGAGATTCAGAAGGACGCGAGATCCTGGGAGTCAATCGGCGCCTGGTCGTCAGGTGGGGTGAACGTGGGGACGACCGGCGACCCCATTCGCGTCACGTCGGCGGCGGTCACACGCGGGCTGATTGATGCGCTCGGCGTGCAGCCGGCGATGGGGCGCAACTTTACGCCCGAAGAGGACGTGAAGGGCGGGCCGCTCACGGCGCTGATTTCGGACGCGTTGTGGCGGCGCGCGTTCGGCGGGCAGCCGGACATCATCGGCAGGCAGATCCAGATCAACGCGCGGCCCTTCACCGTCATCGGCGTGATGCCGCGCGGGTACGTCTTCCCGCCGGGCACTAACGACCCGGCCGACGTCTGGGTCTCCTTTCAGTTCGACCCGGCCAACCCCGGGGGCCGCAGCAGCCACTTCCTCTACCTCATCGGCCGGCTCAAACAGGGCGTAACCATTGAGCAGGCCCGCGCCGAGATGGCTTCGCTGATGGCCGGCTGGAAGAATGAAAAGCCCTCCATGCACCTGCTCAACCCGGAAAAACACCCCGTGCTGATGGTGCCGCTGCACGAGGATGTCGTCGCCTCGGCGCGGCCGGCGGTACTCATGCTGCTCGGGGCGGTGGGGTTCGTGCTGCTGATCGCGTGTGTGAACGTGGCAAACCTGATGCTCGCGCGCTCCGAGGCCCGGCACCGTGAATTCGCCGTGCGGCTGGCGCTCGGCGCGGGGCGGCGGAGAATCCTCAGGCAGTTCCTGACCGAAGGAATGCTCATGGTGCTGTTCGGCGCGGGCGCGGGCCTGCTGCTCGCTTACGGCGGGTTGAAGCTGGTGATGGCGGTGGCGCCCGCGAGCGTCCCGCGGACCGGCGAGATCGGCATTGACCTGCCGGTACTGGCCTTCACGCTCGGCATCTCGATCCTCTCGGTCTTCATTTTCGCGCTCGCCCCGATGGCGCAGATCCACGAGCAGAACCTCTCGAACTGGCTGCGCGGCGCGGGCCTCAGGACGGCGGGCGGCGCGGGCCGGCAGACGCTCAGGAAGATTCTGGTCATAACCGAGATCGCCCTGGCCGTCGTGCTGGTGATCGGGTCGGGGCTCATGATCCGCGCCTTCTGGAAACTGCGGCAGGTCGAACTCGGCTTCAACCCGCAGGGCGTACTCTCGTTCAGTCTGGCGCTGCCGCAGAGCAGGTATCAGAACCCGGACCGCCTGCGCTTCGCGACGGCCCTGCAGGAGCGACTGGCGGCGCTGCCCGGCGTCAAGTCCGCCGCCAGGTCGAGCGGGCTGCCGCCGCTCAGGCCGCTCAACGCCAACGACACCGACATCGAAGATTACAAGGCCACGCCCGAAGGCCCGGCCGAGAACGTGGATTTCTGGAACATCGTCACCGAGGATTACTTCAAAACGATGGGCATCCGCACGGTCGAAGGGCGCACCTTCGAACTGGCGGACCGCGCCGAGACCGCGCAACGGGTCGTGGTCGTCAATCAGGCGATGGCGCGGCGGTTCTGGCAGGGCAGCCCCGTCGGGCGGCGAGTCAACCCGTCTTTCGCCGACCCGCCGGTCTGGTTCACCGTCGTCGGCGTGGTCGAGGACACGAAGAACATCGGCGTGGATAAACCCGCCGGGACTGAACTCTATTTCCCGCTCCATCAGGCAGCGGCTGCCCAATCCGTCGGCTTCGGCAACATGAACTTCGTGGTGCGCACCGAAGGCAATCCGACTCTGGTCGCGTCGGCCGTCCGCTCGGCGGTCCGTGAGCTTGATCCGGGCCTGCCCGTTTATGGCTTGCAAACGATGTCTGACATCGTCGCCGATTCGCTCGTCAGGCCGCGGTTCCTCTCGCTGCTGCTCGCGACTTTCTCCGTCATCGCGCTCGTACTCGCGGCGGTCGGGATTTACGGCGTGATGTCATACACCGTGTCGCAGCGCACGCAGGAGATCGGCATCCGCATGGCCCTCGGCGCCAGCCGGCGCGACGTGCTCCGGCTCGTCGTCGGGCAGGGGCTCGTGATGTCTCTCTCGGGCGTGGGCATCGGGATACTCGGCGCCTTCCTGCTGACGCGCGTGATGGCGGGGCTGCTCTTTGAAGTCAGCTCGACCGACCCGGTCACGTTTACCTCAGTCGTGGTGCTGCTCGCCGCGGTGGCGCTCGCGGCCTGTCTCGTCCCGGCGCGGCGGGCGACGAAAGTGGACCCGATGGTCGCGCTCAGGTACGAATAAGCGATCAGCTGTCAGCTCTCAGCTTTCAGCCAGAGTGTTTGGCTGACCGCTGATCGCTGAAGGCTGACAGCTTCCGGAGGATTATGCAGACACTGTTACACGACCTGCGTTATGGGGTTCGGATGTTGCGTCAGCGACCGGGTTTCTCTGTTGTTGCCGTGCTGACGCTCAGCCTGGGCATCGGGGTCAACACGGCGCTCTTTACGGTCTTCAATGCCTTTGTCCTGCGACCGCTGCCGCTCAAAGACCCGGACAGTCTGGTCAATATGTCCGGGCGTGACGAGCAGGGCGAGCGGCAGAATCTGTTTTCGTACCTCGATTACCTCGATTACCGCGACCGCAATAACGTCTTTTCGGGGCTGCTCGCCTGGAACAAAGTCGCCGTGCCTCTGGGCGAAGCGGAGCCGGCGCGTTCCGATTCTTCAGTGCTGTCGCCCGGCGATTCCGAGTACGTCAACCTCCAGATGGTTTCAGGCAATTACTTTTCGGTGCTGGGCGCGGAGATGGCGCTGGGTCGCGCATTCCTGCCCGAAGAAGACCTGACGCCGGGCACGCATCCGGTAATTGTGCTGAGTCACCAGTTCTGGCAGCGACATTTCGACTCCGACCCGAACGTGACGGGCAGATCGCTCAGGCTTCAGGGCGAGACCTTCACCGTCGTCGGCGTGACCGGGCGCGAATTCGTCGGCACTACGCCCGATGTCCCCGCGGGCTGGATCCCGCTGATGGCGCGTGACAAAGTGCTTCCGTCCGGCGCATGGAATCACCGGAGCTGGCTGACTGACCGCAACGCAAACTCTTTTGTCCTGATCGGGCGACTGAAGTCCGGCGTCACGCGCGGGCAGGCGCAGGCCGAAATGACACTGATCGCGCGGCAACTGGCCCAGGGGTATCCGGGCAGGGATCGCAAAACCAGCGTGGCGCTCAGAAGCGGCATGGCCTTCATCAATCTGGATGTGGAATTGCTGCCGCTCATCATCCCGCTGCTCGTGGCGGTCGGGCTGGTGTTATTGATCGCGTGTGCGAACGTGGCGAACCTGCTGCTCGCGCGGGCCGCGACGCGACAAAGAGAGATCGGCGTTCGCCTGGCGCTCGGCGCGAGCCGCTTGAGAGTGATCAGGCAACTGCTGACAGAGAGCGTGCTGATTTCAGCGCTGGGCGGGATCGCAGGGTTATTGCTCGCCGTGTGGACGCTCAGCGTCCTGTACCCGGTCGTGATGTCCTGGATTCCTGTGCCAGCCGGGTTGAAGGATTCGTTCGCGCTCAACCTGAACCCTGACTACCGCATCTTCGGTTTTGCGCTGCTCGTCTCGCTCGTTGCCGGAATTGCCTCGGGCCTCGCCCCGGCGTTGCAATCATCCAGGCCTGACCTGACGGTCGCGCTCAAGGATGAAGGCTCGACCTTCGGCCAGCGCCTGAGTCAGTCGGGCCTGCGCAATGCGCTGGTCGTCACACAGATCGCCGTCTGCCTGATGCTGCTCATCGGCGCCGGGCTGCTGGTCAGAAATCTGAGGGCAGTGCAGAAGGTTGATACCGGGCTTGAGACGAAGAATGTGCTGACGGCGGCAGTCAGTCTGCGCGCGACGGAGAATGACCGGCGCAACGAAGCCGAAGTCCGCCGCCGGTTTGCCGAACGACTGCGCGCCCTGCCCGGCGTGAAATCCATCAGCCAGGCTTACCGGCAGCCATTGGCGAGCGCGCCGCGAACCACGCCGATTACGATCCCCGGACGAGAGCAATCGGGTGATCATCCGCTGCGGGCAAATTACAACTTCGTCTCGCCGCAATATTTCGACACTCTCGGCCTGCGTCTGGTGCGTGGCCGTGCCTTCACCATACGGGAAGCAGATTCAGGCGCGCCCGTCGTCGTCATCAGCGAGTCAACCGCGCGCCGCTTCTGGCCCGGCGAAGATGCCATCGGCAAACGCATCGGCATCGGCGCGGCGGCTGCGGGCAACGACGCCGACAGGGAAGCGGCAGTAAGGAATGAAGCCGCATCGGTCTTCCCGTCATTCGAGATCATCGGCATCGCCCGCGACACTCGCAGCGGCTGGGTGTGGCAGAAGGATGAGACATACCTCTACGTCCCGCTGCGACCGGACGACCGTTCGGGCGAATACCTGCTCCTCCGCACCGAAGGCGACCCGAACAACCTGATGTCAGCGGTGCGCCGCGAAGCCGAAGCGCTCGGCAACCTGCGCATCGCAGTGCGCAAAGTTGAGGACTCGCTCGAATTCCAGATGGCCCCGTTCCGCGCTATCGCCGCGCTAGCAGGCGTGCTGGGGCTACTCGCGCTCGCGCTCGCCTCGGTCGGGCTCTACGGCGTGATGTCATTCATCGTCACACAGCGGACTCGCGAAATCGGGATTCGCATTGCCTTGGGCGCACAAGCAGGCGACGTGATCACATTCTTTCTGAAGCAGGGGCTGCGGCTGATTGTGGTCGGGGTAGTATTCGGGATCGCCGGCGGCGTGGCGATTTCGCGTCTGCTCGCCGCCGCGTTGATTGATCTGAGCCCGCTTGACCCGGTGGCCTTCGGCGGCGTTTCAGTTTTCCTGACGCTCATTGCGCTGCTGGCAACGTATCTGCCGGCGCGTCGTGCGACGAAGGTGGATCCGATGACGGCGCTCAGGTATGAGTGAAGCAAACTGGAATGGGCCGTCTCTTGCCAGAGGCTGTCTAACGACCCGGGCTCGGCGACCCGGCCCGCGAGGGGGGGCGATTGCAACCAGAGCGTGATGGCCGGGTTCGCTGCAGCGCCTGGTCAGGCCGCTCGTTCATTCAATAATAAGCGGTGGGCCAGTGAGAACCATTCCGTGCGCTTCAAACAACTGTTTCATCGCGTTTTTCTGTTCGTCGGTGTAGGTCTTGTTGATGGCCTGCTCGCGCGTCGGCAAGTCTTTGAATTTGGCCAGCGCCTGAAAGAACTCCTCGATCCTGCCGGCAGGCTGGTAGGTATTGATGATTTGGGCAGGGGCGCTGACGGGCGACCACGCGCGCTCGACGTTGCGTGGAATGAACATGGACTCACGAGCGCCGAGGTGGAATCGTTTCCTGCCGATCTCCAACTCCACCTCGCCCTCAATGACGTAAATCCATTCATCCTGCTCCGGGTTCACATGGCGCGGCCACCCGCTGTTGTTGACCTCCAAAACACACATCGCGCCACCGGTATCCTTTCCCGACACCTTGCAGTCAATCGTCGTGCCGTACCGGTTGAACCCCTCGTTGAAGCGATCCTTTCCCGCGGCGACGCTGAAGCCCGTAAACAGTTCCTCACTCTTCATTTTCTTTGTTCCTTTCAAGTGCCTGATGGTTTTATCGATGGTCTCAATCAACGCGCGCGTCCGCGTGACATTCTTCTCCAGAACCTTCCGATGCGATTGGAGGGCAGCGACTTTTTCGAAATCGGTCCGACCCAGGATGCGTTGGATTTGCTTCAGCTCGAACCCCAGCTCCCGGTAAAACAGAATTTGCTGGAGGTTTAAGAGCTGTGACTCTTCGTAGAACCTGTAGCCATTTGCCCCATACCAGGCGGGCTTCAGCAGGCCCGTTTCATCGTAGAAATGAAGCGTGCGCACACTGACGCCCGACATCGCGGCCACTTGTTTGACTGTGTAAGCCATCGCTTTTTTCCTCGCGGAGACCACCATGGCCCCCGCGGCTGCTTTGCACTCTACGGGATCACGTAACGTGAGGGTCAAGGGATATTTTTGCGGGAACACGCGGCCGAACATGAATTGTGCTGACGACTGAGATGGTGACTATCAGGCAGCACTTCCTGATAGTCACCATTTCTGCCTGATATCAGGCAGAGCCTTCTTCCTATATATGGGCGCGACTCCGGCGAAGTTGCTGTCAGGGGCGTTGCCGCACTGTCAGTAACTTATCCTCTTTTGGATTCGCCTCCAGATAGATGTCCTTGTATTCGGAAGCCCCCGCGCCGTGACGGAACATGCCGACGGGGCCGGGAATGATGCGCTTCTCCGGGTCCGAGCGCTCGCCAGGGTAGGGGTGCTGGTAACGGACAATCTCGACGCCATCCACCGCCGCGCGCACGGTGCCCTTCTCCAGATTGCACAGCAGTTCCGTGACAGACCACCTGGTGAAATCCCTCGAACCCTCCGCAATCGTTTCGTGCGGCAGGTTGTGATGTTTCGGCGGGTGGTAATCCCACATCGCCCCGTGCGGCGGCATGAACTGAATCCATCCTGCATTATCAATCTTTGGCCTGGAAGGATCCTGAGGGCGGTCGCCCCAGAACAGGACGCCCAAGTGGTCCCCGTTCACCGGGTTCATGCGCGCGGTGAAGATGAGACGGAAGCTGCCGTAATCCGCCTTCGTATATGCGAGGCGCGAACTGCCGCCCACGCCGCGCATGGCGCCATCCACAATGCTCCACGTCGAGGGGTCTGCTTCCCAGCCATCGAAGCTCCTGCCGTCGAAAATCCTCACGCAGCCCGGGCAGGGGGCGGCCTTGCGGTCATCATCGGCTGGCGCATCGGCTCTGGCTGGTCCTTTGTCTCCTACAACAGAGCCAAAGAAAATGGCACCACACGCCAGAATAGAGAAAACGAGGGCTCGTAAATTATCTTTTTTCTTCATGACGGTGTTGAGGGTTTTACGCGGTTGCTCTGGTCGTGGCTGATAGCTACGGAAACGTATTGCTGTGGAACGGGCGCAGTATAAAGCCTTCACCTTCGCGACTCAATGTCTCGGATTGATTTTCCAGTCCGGGATTGAGCCGTTGCCGATATCAGAACTCCCCGGGCGCACACTGTAAGCAGACCAGGCCTTCCGAGCGCCACATCTCGACCACCCGGCTCCTGTCTTCGACGACAAAGAGTACCTTACGCCTGTCTACGCCGGCCAGCAGTTCACGTTTCACGACCACGTCACTCCTCTTGTCGCCGTCACTCCGCAGCAACAGTTCGTGGTAATTGACGCCCTCCCTCGCCAGCCACTCGACCGTCTCCTGCCGGTGCGCCTCGTTCCTGCCGGAGCAGAGGATGATCCTGACGCCGGACGAATGGAGGATGTTGCAGAGGCGGACCATTGCCCTGATCGCCTTATCCTGCGCCATCCCCTCGAAGAAGGCGTCCCAGTCTTTGGGCTTCTTCCTCAGGTGGTGGATGCGCTCGGAGACATCAGCCAGTGTGCCATCAATATCGAAGATAACGATCTCCTCACCCATGCTAATCCCCTCTTCATGCATTGTGACCAAGCGCCTGACATGAATTATGCCGACACTGAGACGCATGCTGTCAGACAGCCTTTCCTGGTAGCAGGCGGGAGCTTTTTTCCTGCTGCCACCTGCAAAAGGCGCCTGTTCAATTACGGAAATTCTGAGTGATCATCAGCCCGCGCCGGCCCCCGTCCATGATCCCTATGCCGACGCGCCCGAACGACGGGCGGAGGATGTTGGCGCGGTGCCCGGGCGAATTCATCAAGCCGTTATGCGCAATAGTCAGCGTCGGGGCCAGCGCCAGATTCTCGCCGGCCGCGAGAAAGCGAACCCCGGTGGCGCGCATCCGGTCAAACGGGCTGCGGCCTTCCGGCGTGATGTGCGAGAAATATCCCCGTACGAACATGTCGGTCGAGTGGCGCCGCGCCACCTCCGTCAGTTCAGCATCCGGCGCGAGCGCGGCGAGGCCCGCTGCCGCCCGCTCCCGATTGACCAGTTCCAGCATCCGCGCCTCCAGGTCGGGCCGCGGCTTCGGGTCGGCGACCGTGAAGGGGAGTTTCAGTAATTCGTCGGATTCGGGCCGGACGGTGCGCAGGTTGAGCCTTCGCCCGACTGCCTCCTCGATGACCGGCGTCAGGGCCGCTTCCAGCCGGTCGGTCACGACGGCCAGGCGATTAGTCAGAGCGCTCTCGCGGGCCGTCGCGCGCAGCCCGTCGGGCAGCGGTATGGCCAGCAGCACCGGCGCAGCAATGGCCGCCAGGATCAGCCCGTTGACGAGTCCCGGCAGGATGCCCGCCAGCCGGTTGGTGCGGCTCTGGTGAATCCTTGCTGGCAGCCGCCTCAGGATCTGATACTCGACAAAATGGATCAGCACGCCCGTGACGATCAGAATCAGGATGAACGCCGCCGGCTGATCCCACGCGCCCGGCCAGTCCGCGCGTGGCCCGATCAGACTCGCGACGGGCTGGTAAAGGCGCAGGGCCAGCAGCATACTCCCGACCCACCGCGCCAGATCGAACACTCCGAGCAGGAACCCGCGGTACCAGCCGAGCAGTGCCCCCAGCAGCACGATCAGAATGAGCAGCAGATCAATGAAATTCAAAGCCATAAAATATGAGACCGCTACGGCAGGCGTACTGGTTCCATCTCGCCTGAGATGGGGAACGTCTGCGTTGCAATCTGAATGCCGGCTGCCCCGGCAGGTCAAGTGTGTTCGGGAAACCCGGATCAACGCCAGCTTGTCATCTGCCGACGGCTTCGCCGCGCCCGGAAAGCAATCACTGGTGATCACTACCATACCTGATGCGTCCGCCTGAAAATTGACTTGCGGGTAACCGTTAAATATGATGCGCGCAGTTTCGACAGTAACAAGCGGTAACCCTGCCAGAGACGTTGAGAGACGCGTGTCAGTAGCCCGGGCCGTCGGGGGAGGGCTTGAGCATCAGTATCAAGCCCTCCCCCGACGGCCCGGGCTACTGACACAGCTATATGCGAACGGAGAGGCGGCGATGCACTTAAAGCTGATTGCTTCTGGAGTAATGCTGGTCTCGCTCGTGATGGCTTCGGACGTCGCCCCGCTCGGCTCATACACTCAGCGCGAGCGCGGGCACTGGGCTTTTGTGAAGCGGGCGACGCCTGCCGTCCCTGAATTTTCGCTCGCCACGGATACTGCCTGGGTGAAGAATCCCGTTGACGCGTTTATCCTGCAGCGGCTCAGGAAGGAAGGTCTCAGGCCCTCTCCGCCGGCTGACCGGGCGACGCTCATCAGGCGCATCTACTTCGACATGATCGGGCTGCCGCCGTCGCCCCGCGAGGTTGCAGCGTTCATCGGCGACAAATCGCCGGATGCGTGGCGGAAGCTCGTTGAGAAGCTGCTGGCCAGTCCGCATTACGGCGAGCGGTGGGGGCAGCACTGGCTCGATGTCGTCCGCTACGCCGAGACGGACGGCTTCGAATACGACACGCACCGCCGCGACGCCTGGCGTTATCGAGACTACGTCATCCGAGCCTTCAATCACGACAAGCCATATGACCGCTTCGTGACTGAACAACTGGCCGGCGACGAGATCGCTCCCGGTGATGATGAGGCGCTCGTCGCCGCCGGCTTCAACCGCCTCGGCCCGCTGCGCAAGAACGCCGGGAATCAGGAGGTGGCCAGCAGCCGCAACGAAGTGCTGACCGAGATGACCAATGCGGTCGGGTCGGCGCTGCTCGGCGTGACCCTCGGGTGTGCGCGCTGCCACGACCACAAATTCGACCCGATCCGGCAGAGCGACTACTACCGCATGCAGGCCTACTTTGCCGCCGTCTACGACCATGACGTGCTGAAAGCCACTCCCGAAGAGCAGGCGGCCAGAAAGGCCAGGACTGAGCCGATTGAGCGGGAGATGGAAAAGATCCGCGCCGCGATGAAGGGCCTTCAGGGCAGGAAAGACGCCGCCTCGGTTGATCAGAAAGAAGCGCTGACGAAAAAGCTGGAAGAGCTGCAGGACCAGCTGCCTGAGCCCCTGCCCGCGCTGCACACCGTCGTCAACATGCCGGATAAGAAATCGCCGATCCATCTGCTGTCGCGCGGTGATTACACGGCCAAAGGCGACCGCGTCGGCATGCGTCCGCTCGGGGTGCTGCTGGCAGAAGGGGCGCCGGAACTCCCCGCAACCACCGAAAGACCCCGCACCGAACTGGCCGGATGGATCGTCGCCCCGGAAAACCCGCTGACCGCGCGCGTGATGGTGAACCGCATCTGGCAATACCACTTCGGTCGCGGGATCGTCGCCACGTCGAATGATTTTGGCCGGATGGGCGCCCGCCCGACGCATCCTGAGTTGCTCGATTATCTGGCGAACGAATTCGTTTCCGGAGGTTTCAGCGTCAAGCACATTCACCGGCTGATCCTGAACAGCAACACTTACCAGCAGGCTTCAGCGCCGCCCGTTGATCCGGCGCTGAAGGCGCTCGTCACGACGAAGGATCCCGAAAACAAACTGCTGTGGAGATTCAACCGCCGGCGCCTTGAGGCGGAGCAGATTCGCGATGCGATTCTGGCCGTCGCGGGGACACTCAACCCAAAGCAGGGGGGCCCCGGCGTAATGATCCCGATAGATCAGGGGCTGGTCAATACGCTTTACAAGCCTTCTCAGTGGGCGCCCGCGAAAGACCCGGCTGAATACACCCGCCGCAGCATCTATCTGATCGCCAAGCGGAATCTGCGGCTGCCTTTTATGGAAGTTTTCGACGCGCCGGACATGCAGGTGAGCTGCACACGCCGGGAATCGAGTACGCACGCGCCACAGGCGCTCGAACTGCTCAACGGGACTTTCACCAACGAGCAGGCCGAAGCGCTCGCCCGCAGGCTGGAAGCCGAAGCCGGGCCGAACCTGCGCCGGCAGATTGAGTTCGGGTATCGGCTGGTGGCCGGGCGCCCCGCCAAGCCAAAAGAGATTCAGGCGGCGCTCGATTTCCTGAAGACGCAGCCGAAGCGGGAGTTTGCGCTGACGCTGCTGAATTTGAATTCTTTCCTTTATGTGAATTGAGTCCGGTCCCTGATGAATTACACACACGCTTAAATGATCCGGTGCTGATTGACAGGCATTGCCAGTGATCGGCGGCTTCCGGACTGTCAGAAGTGGGGGCTCTTAATGATGAATCACAACACTCGCGCATTGAGGCCGTTCTTCGGTTTATTGCTGGTGGCGACGGCGCTCGCAGTCGTTGCCGGCCAGTCTTCCATGCAGGAAACCGCGCTTGACCGTTACGTCGCGAGGCCTGATTCGTCTTACGGCTGGAAGCTGATCAATAAAATCGCGGGTCAGGGGTATCAGGGCTATGTGCTGGAACTGACTTCGCAGACGTGGCGCACCGCCGCCGAAGTTGATCGCCCGGTCTGGAAACACTGGCTGACGATAGTCAAACCTGATAAAACGACGACCAGCAAAGCGCTGCTCTTCATCGGCGGCGGCAGCAATCGTGATCCCGCGCCCACTGCAATTTCAGACCGGCTGGCGAATTTTGCGCTCGAATCCGGCTCGGTCATCGCCGAACTCGGCATGGTCCCGAATCAGCCGCTTTACTTCGCCGACTCGAAAGACAAGGGGCGCTCCGAAGACGACCTGATCGCTTACACGCGTGTGAAGCATTTTGCGACGAAGGATGACACGTGGCTCGTGCGGCTGGCGATGGTCAAGAGCGGAGTGCGCGCGATGGATGCCGTTCAGGAATTCCTCGCGAGCGATGACGGGGGCAGATTCAGGGTGGATCAGTTCGTCGTTTCCGGCGGCTCCAAGCGCGGCTGGACGACCTGGCTCGTGGCGGCGGTGGACAAGCGCGTCATCGCGATTATGCCGACGGTGATTGACGCGCTCAATTCCGAAGTCATCACACGCCACCATTACGAAGCCTACGGGTTCTTTTCCCCGGCCTTGAAGGATTATGTCAATCACGGGCTGTTCCCGGACAAGATTGGGACGCCGGAATACGGGGCGGTGCTGGCGATTGAAGACCCGTACAACTACCGCCACCGCGAGCGGCTGAAGATCCCCAAATACCTGGTCAATGCTTCGGGCGACCAGTTCTTCCTGCCCGACAACTCACAGTTCTATTACCCCAATCTGGAGGGCGAGAAACACCTGCGCTACGTGCCGAACGCGAAGCACAACCTGGCGGGCAGTGACGCGCGCGAAAGCATGCTGGTGTTTTATCAGGCGATCCTGAAGGGCAGGGCCAGACCTCGCTTTTCCTGGAAGAAGGAGAAGGACGGGTCGCTCGTGGTGAAAGTCACCGATAAACCACGCGAAGTGAATCTGTGGCAGGCTACAAATCCGAAGGCGCGCGACTTCCGCGTGGACACCATCGGCAACGCCTACACCAGCACACGGCTGGAGGAGCAGAAGGACGGCGTCTACATCGGCCGGGTCAGCAAACCCGCCGCCGGTTATACGGCTTTTTTTGTCGAACTGGTTTACGACATCGGCGAAAAATACCCGCTCAAGCTGACGACTGAAGTCAGTGTTGTCCCGGACGTATTGCCCTTCAAATTCCCCGGGAACGGGAGATGACTGATTTCTGACGTCGGCGCATGGGCATCACCGCCCTTCTTTACCCGCCGTTTCAGTTGCGGGAATTGCGCGCCCTTTCTTCACCCTGATATTCAGGTCTTCATCAGCCGCTTCGTAAAAGATGCGGCCCTGCATCATCTCGTCTGTCGTCTTCTCGCCCCAGCGCACAGTCTGCGTCGGGTCGGGGTTGAATTTGTTCCGGGTGCTGTTGTCATACGTCCCGATGAATTCAACCTGAGTTCCTTTCGGCACGCGCATCGGCTCGGTGAGCAGGTAGGTGCGCTGCCAGTTGAAATTGTAGCTCGGGACTTCGAGCGCGGTCTCGGTGCGGCCGTCGGGGTAAGTCAGTTTCATCAGGTAGGATTTGCCGCGCAGGTGCATATGCACATGAAAGAAGCGGATCACGGCGTCGCTGCTGAACGTCTTCGTCGAAGTCAGCGAATAGTTCGCCTCGCCCGGCGGGATTTCGACATCCTTGCGGTCGCCGAGCAGGACTCTCAGATGTTTCCTGACCACACCGTCAACGAAGTAAAAGCCGATTGAAGTCTGATCAATCGCGTCCTGCCCGGTCGGCGCGTAATGGATCTGAATGCCGAGCCTCATGCCTTTGGGAATTTTGACCGCCGTCCCTTCGGGCAGCATCACGGGCTGCACGCCCGGGGCCCAGCCGGCAAGCGTGATAGTGCCGCGCGCGCCCGGATCGAAATGCCCGGCGATGTAGCCTTCATCCGGAACCTTGAACGTCGGCGGCACTAGGTGGGTGTTGGCGTGGTGGACTACTTTCAGGTTGCCGGGCTTTGTGTCAACCGAGCGAATCCATATGTCTTCCGGGAAGACATAATCGAAGACGAAGAAGGCATACTGATCCTTCGCGCTGGCTTTGACCGTGTAAGGCTGCCTCACCTTGACGACCAGGTCGGGCTCACCGTTGACCCACTCGCTTTTCCAGACGTGCGGCGCGGGCATCTCTTTCGGATTGCCCTGCGGTGCGCCGCCGTCCACCCATTTTGTGATCGTGGCAATCTCTTCGTCGGTCAGTCGCGGGTCGTTCCGGTAGCGCCCGATCTGCCCGGCGGCGTGGAACGGCGGCATCTCCCGGCTGACGACCTTCTCCCTGATCGCGCGCGCCCACGGGCGGCTCTCCTCGTAAGTGACCAGCGACATCGGGGCCACTCCACCCTGACGGTGGCACTCCTCGCAGCGTTTCTGAAAGATCGGCGCGACGTGCCTGGCAAAAGTGACTGCCGTTTTGTCTTTCTTTTCACCGCCGGTTGAATAGAGCGCGACGCAGAACAGACAGACTACCGTGAAGGGGATCAGCTTTTTCATCGGTCTTTCCTTTCCGCCGGGTCAGACGAATCAGAGTGCGAAATCGGGATTACAGCAGGGCCGGATTATAAAACGGAAAGGTGAGTTGAGGAACGGCAACCGGACTGGGGCACCGAAATTTCCTGACCGACCGGCCGGTCAGAGCTGTCAGTGATGAGCCAGCGGCTCCATCAATTCGATGCGATTGCCGAAAGGATCAGAGACGTAAACCCGATGGAAACCTTCCAGCGGTTCGTCGGTCACAATCGTATAGCCGGCTTCTCTGCAACGCCTGACGAGATCATCCAGCCCTGCTACCAGCAACGCGGGGTGCGCTTTCTTTGCAGGCCTGAAATCCTGCTCTACTCCAAGGTGGATTTTGAGCGGGCCATCTTCAAACCATACGCCGCCGCGTTTGGCCAGATGTTCGGGCTTTGGTTTCTCGGTCAGGCCGAGGACGCCGCCATAGAAACCCCTTGCCCGGTCTTCCCCTTCGGGCGGCATGGCGAGCTGTACGTGTTCGATGGCGTAAACTTTCATCGGCTTCATCTACCTGATTTTCAGCACCCGCCGGGCGTTCCCGGACAGAATTTTACCGAGCGTGTCCTTATCCGCGACCAGCCTGCTCAGCGTGGCAAGTTGTGTGGCCCCGCTGCATTTTTCTCCCTCGCCCTCACGGTCATTGCAATCACTGCCGTACATCAATTTATCCTGATGCCGCCGCAGAAATTCGCGCGCGTGGTCTTCGTCGCGCAGCAACGCATTGAGTCCCGACCCGGCGGAAAGATCGCCATACATATTCGGATAATCCGAGAGCCAGCGATCCGTCAGGCCGCCGGGCGTGACTTTTGTTTTCGGATACAGAACCGTCTGATCGAGGCTGCGGTCAATGTTGCCCCACCACGTCTGCGCGTGGCCGATGAAATTCACTTTCGGGAATTTTTCAAGCACGGTGTGGAAGCGCGCGAATTCGGTGTTGTATTTGTCGTGCTGAAAATGCAGCAGCACGGGCACGCCATGTTCCTGCGCGATTGCGGCGATCAGGTGGATGTGCTTCGAATCGCATTCGACCGGGAACTTCTGTTCGCCGATGCCGATGGCCCCGAGTTTCAGGTACTTCTCGATCACCCGGCGCGCCTCGGGGATGTCGGGCAGTTCGTTCGCGAAAAAGGCGAACTCGCGCGGGTAACGTCTGGTGAGCGCCAGCACCGAATCATTGCCGTAACAATCCGCCTCCAGCCCATACTTCGACCCGGCGGGCAGCAGCACCGTTTTCGTCACTCCCAGCCGGCGCTGGTGCGCGAGCAGCTCCTCGTCGCTCCGGCCTGAATAATGTGTATGCTGATGAATATCTATGATTGGCTCGGCGGCACAGACATCGGACACCAGCCTCGCGCACGCGGCGGCAGAGGCCGCCGTGATAAAAGCTCTGCGTGAAATTGTCCGGCGTCTCATCGCGCATACATTACCGCAAAATTCCGATTTTGCGGATGGCTGCGCGGGCGGTATCTGCCGACAGCCGGTGCCGCCGGCAGACAAAAAAGTCCGGCTATTCGACCAGCGCGCCTGATGATTCACCATTCCCCGTGTCTTTGTCCGTGTTCACGCCGGAGTCGGGCTGTGACGGGAGCAGGAAAAAGAGGTAGCGGCATTTCCATCGGATCCTGCCTTCGTTGTCGCCCTGCATGGGGATATTGAAGCGCAGGCGAACAGAAGTGATGTGAGGTGAGAGCCTGATTATCTCGCCGTGATACTGGTGCCTGAGCGGGAGCCCCAGCTCAGTGCGGATGCGGTTGATGATCTGCTCGCATTCGCCGATCTCGCCCACGACTTTCGTGTCCCGGTAACCGAGTCCGTGCAGCAGTTCGTGCAGCAGCGTCAGCCCGGGATCGAATGCCTCGCGCACCGGCGGCGACGCCTGCATTTCGCGGAAGTCCTGAAAGTCGAGCCGCACGCGCCAGATGATGAGCCGGATGTGGTTCTTTACGTCTTCGTAATCCGTTCCCTGATCCAACTGGCCGAAGTTGACGAGCGGTGAGCCGGAATGATCTTCGATGACGAATCTGCGACCCGAGCGCAGGGCCTTGAGCAACACCCTGCGCGCCAGCGCCGAACCGCCCTCAGTGACAAAAATGTCCCCGGTCGCCAGCTCGCCTCCATTTATAAACCTGAGCCCTTTCCAGCCGGTGATCTGGCGCAGGCGGGTTGCGAGGAGTTCCTGCTCTTCAGCCGGCAATGTGCATGCAGCTTCGCGGCTCGCCCAGAGCCCGGCAGCGATCTTTTCATTTCCACTCTGTGCGGCGGAAGGCATGCACAGCAGAAGGTGCAGTGACAAAGCCGCCGGCAGGAGGCATGGATGCTTCCGTGCGGCGGCACGGACAAATCGAAAGAGCAGCACCAGTATTTTGAAGTCAATCATCGCCATCATTCCTTTCGGTCAAACGTCTCTCTCCAGGCTACAGCTTCGCCCTGCGGCTCTTCGTCAGCTGTAATTCAAATCGTCGTAAGTTTTGTTTCGGGGACTAACTGAGCTTAGAGAGATGATCAGTAATTTACTGATGGACGCTGTGCGTAAGAGCAAGCTCTGTACCGCTGTCGGCGTGGTGAGGCGGTGAGAGTGATTAACTCGTTTCGACCGTTTGAGATTGACAGGTCATTCGTTGATAACGTCGGCTGGCGGGCCGAGTTGAAGCGGGCACATTCGATTCAGAATTGTCGCTTTGAAAGTCCGCCCCGACGAAAATGCAGTTTGCGCTGACCCCTGAATGGCCTCACCCGCCCTTGGCCGGGCTTTCGATTCCGCCGGAGGGGGACGTACAATACGCTTTCGCGGATTCACTCGCTTCAGTCCCGTTTCAATTTCGCTTCGCCCGAATCCACTATTGCTATGACCAGACAAATCCGGCTCTGTTCGCTCATTATTTTTCTGCTCGTCGTATTGATCACCCTGCTGTCTCCGCGAACCGACTCGGTCGCCGGGGCAGAGAATAGAGACGGGTTCAGGAAGATCGTTGACCTGCGCGAGCGAATCGCCACGCACGCAACAAAGACAGCGCAATTAAGCGCTGCCGGGGCAGGGAAGCTCTATTCGCTCAATGTCTCACTGCCCGCGCCCGCGTCGCTCGGCCCGCAGGATGCCGTGATCGTCACGCTGCGCGATGATCGGCGGGTGATCGTCGGCAAGGCGCTGCATCAGGGCGACCCCGACCTGTACGCGCTCTTTCGCGTGAACGACAGCAGTGCCCGCGTGGAAGTCACTTCGGCGGCGGGCGTGCCCGTCGAGCATTCGATCACCGTGCTTGAATGGCCTGAGGGCAGGGCCGCAGAGACGACGACTGAAGCGGAGCCGAATGATTCATGGCAGACGGCCAATGAAATCAGGCTCGGCCAGACCGTCTGGGCGTCGGCGGACGACAAGCCCTACATCCTGCCGCCCGGCGATCCGGCGTCGGCACGCGGCGCGGCGCCTTACGCACAGCAGCCCGAATTAACGAAAGACCGGCTGCCCGAAGGCGGCATTGACTGGTTCAGGTTCACTTACGACGGCAGTGAGCCGAAGCTGGTTCACTTTGAAATTGACCTGCTCGAACGCGACAACATCCCGGTTGACGTGGCGGTCTTCACGGTCGAAAACAACGAGGCGAAGGCTTACGAGCGCGGCGCCGACCCGGTCACACCGCCGCACGAAGTTCAGGCGCTGCCCGGCAACAAGTTCACGACGCGCGTCATCACGAAAGGCACTTACTACATCCGCGTTGACGCGAATCATCCTTTCTACCGGCTCCGCACTTCGGTCTATGACCTGCCGCCTTACAACGACCCGCGCAAGGCGATTCGCGCCGGGATGGATTACGTCATCAGCGCGGGCGACAGCTGGCACGCGAACACACCGCGCCACGGCGGCATCGTCAATCGCGTGTCGAGCAACCACCACGAAACGCAACTCTGCATCGCCTGCCACGCCACCCACTTCTCCACGCGCGCGGAGCTGACCGCGAAGCAGAACGGCTACGCCGTCAGCAAACGTTCATCGCTCGAATTCCTGACCGAAAGACTCGCCAACAACCCGCGCCCGTTTTACGGCTACCCGGATGCTTACTGGACGAACGTCATCAGCGCCTCGGCCAATGTGATGAGCCGCCTGGCCGTGCTGGTCAGTCAGTACGATCAGGAGTTCACCGGCGAGAAAAGATTGTCGCTGCTCAGAGGCGTTGCCGGTTACCTGAAGATTTATTACCGGGGCCGCAAGGACCTGCCGCCGGACGAAAGCAACGGCAACACGCCGCTCGTCAGCACGTACGAGGTCGCGTGGTACAGCTGGAAAGTTTTCGATGAACTGTCGAAGGCGACGGGCGAAAGTGAATATGGCGAATATCGCGACCAGCTCCGCTCGCTGATCGAGCAGGACAAGATCAAAAACACCGTAGACCTCTGTTACCAGACCATCGCGCTCGTCGAAATTGACCGCGCGGCTTACGCCGACCGGATCAGGCGCAACGCCGAGCGCATCCTTTCATTGCAACGGCCCGACGGCCAGTGGTCAATGCTCTTTGAGAAGGACAGCCCCGCGGTCGAGTTTCAGACCTATCACTGCCTCTACACGCTCGCGCTGGCTGGATACAAGCCTGAACACCCGCAGGTCGCCAAGTCGCTGAAATTCTGCCTCGACCGGCAGCAGGAATTCGGCGGCTGGTTCGACCCGAAGCAGTCGTATGAAAACTTCCGCACGCCCTTCCGCGAAACACAATTTGCCGTAATGGCGCTGTCGGAGTTTTACAGGGGCGGGAATTACCCCTTGGTCAAAGACCGGGAGGCGGGATTGAAACCCGGGCCGGAGCGGTTGGAAGAGGGCAACGCCCTGTTGCGATTGCAGCAGATTGATGAGGTCTGGGAGACCCCGCTGTTTCAAACCAGACGGGATCTGGTTGCAGCTCTTGAAAGTGCAGAGCCATTGATGCGCATGGCGGCGGCGACGGCGCTTGGCCGCATTCACGCAAAGGAAGCTTTTACCTCATTGCGCCGGTTGCTTGGTGATCCCAGCAAACTCGTCCAGATTGCGGTTGCCCAGGCGCTGCGGCGAGACGGGCTGATGCACGAAGCATCATTGTCAGTCGGAGAGGCATCACCGTTATCAAACGGGCGAAATATGCCGCCCGAGTCTGAAGGCGTGGCGGTGAAGGGAGAAATCCTCATTGCGCTCAATTCACGCGATGAACGCACACGCTGGGGCGCGACGCGCGTCTTTGCGCAGCATTTTTCCTGCTTTGCCAGCCACACGGAAATCGCGGACCGGTTGATCGCGCTGCTCGCCGACCCTTCAGTGATGGTGCGAATGCAGGCCGCGAAATCACTGGTGCAGTGGTTCTACTGGACGAAGGATGAAGCGTTGCAGGCCCGCATCGCCGACGCCTTCATCACACGGATGGCAGTGCCGGAACACCCCTGGGTGCGGCGCAGCCTGCTCGAAGGTTTTTACAGTCTGGCGGATGAGAACGTGCGTTACCTCTACAACAACTGGATCGGGCATCTGGCGCAGAAAGAAGACCGCGACAAAGCGACCGCGGCGCACCGCGAAGCCAGCCGCCGGATGGCTGAACGCATTGCGCGGGCGCTTGAGACTGGCAACGAACTTGAGCGCGAAGGGCTGCTGCGCGGGCTGACTGAATTTCACCTGCGCAGCGGCGGTTACGCGAACGCAGGGCGCTACACGCGCATCGGCAACGATATCGAAACGGTCGTCTTTTATGCCGAAGGCGCGCCGGCGATGGAGCGCGCGCTCGCGCCACTCATCAGCTCATCTGACGCGTCGCGGCGACAGCAGGCGATTCTCGCTTCGTACACGTTGCGCGACAACACGCTCGTGAATCTGCCGCTGCTGGTGATGCGGCGGCTCAACGATCCCGATCCAAAAGTGCGCGGCATGGCTGATGAGTTTTACAAATCGCTGCCGCTGAAAGTCGTCGAGCAGAACCGCCGCGAGGCAGTGAAGGTGCTGAAGGAACTGCTCGCGAGTAATTATGCCGAAGCGCAGATCGCGGCGCTGGATCGCATCAAAACGCTCGGGCAGGAGACGGCCCGCGCCGAGAAGTTTGACGCCGAGGTCAGGAACTTTGTCCTGCACGCTGACGATAAGGCTGCCCCGGCGGCGCTGCGTTCGCTCGCGGATTTCCCGTATCTGGCGAACGACCCGGAAGTCGAGCGGCGTATTGCCGCGGCGTTGCAGTCATCGGATGAGAGCCTGCTGCGCGCCGCCGTTCAACTCGTGCTGGTGAAACCGGAGTGGCGCGGACAGCCGGTCACAGCCGCCGCGCTTGATGAACTGCTCAAAACTCAGGCGGCGTCAACGCGCAAACTGATTCTCGATCTGATCACCGCGGAGGCCCTGGTGGAAAATGACCTGCGCGTCATCAGCCTGCTCGCCGAATCGCTCGAAGACCGCGATGAGAACGTGCGTTCGGCCGCGCTGGGTGCCGTGCGCCGCGTGAAGTCGCTGCAATCGAACGCCGCGATCCGCGCCGGTCTGGCGAAGCTGATGAAAGATCCGAACCAGCGTTTGCAGGGGCTGGCGATTGCGATCTATCAGGGGCAGGACGGCGGAGTTGCGCTCGACGTGAATGCCGACGCCGGGAAACTGCTTGATTACGGCTTCTTCGTCGAGCGGGTGATGCCGTTGCTCGCGCGCAAGGGGGCAGATGGCAACGCATGCGTGAACTGCCACGCGACGCACACGATCTTTCGTCTGACGCCGCCCGACCCGGCCGGCCGCTTCACCGAAGAGCAGTTGCGCGACAACTACCGCTCGGCGCTGAAGGTCGTTGATCCGGCGAACCCGGAAAACAGCCTGATCCTGCGCAAGCCCACCGGCGACGCTTCACAGGAAGGTCTGATCGGGGCAAAGAAGACTCCGCACGGTGGTGGCCAGCGCTGGCAGGGCGCGAGCGATCCCGCGTATCGGACTGTGCTGGAGTGGATCAATGGGGCGAAGGTTTCTGCCGGGAAGGGGCGATGAAGATCAGCTCAGCGATATGCTGATCAGGTGTTCCGTCGAGTTGCCCGGAGTTTCAATTACGGCTCGGCGTGCGATAAACAAAACTGACGCTGCCGAATCTCACCTCATTCCCATCCTGCAAAACCGCTTCGCTCACGCGCCGGCCATTGACGAAGGTGCCGTTGCTGCTGCCGAGGTCGTAAATCGTGTGGCTGCCATTCGTGGCGACGATGCGGGCATGGCGGCGCGAAACGGACTGGTGTTCGATGACGAAGGTGTTGTTGAGCGTGCGGCCGACGGTCGTTTCATCGCTGTCGAGAATCCAGGCGACATTTTCCCTGCCTTCGGCTGAGCGGGCGATCAGGCGCGGGCGGAGGCGGCGGGGTGTGGTGGAAAGATCCGCCCCCGGCAATGCCTCGATCGGTTCCTGCGCGGCGCTGGTGGCTGGTTCGATTTCGGGAATCATCGCGCCGCACTTTGTGCAGGCCAGCCCCGCCAGCCCCCGCTTGCCGCAGTTCGGACATTCGGCGCTCAGGCGCAGCAGCATGGTGCCTTCGCGGTGCGGCGAAGTGTCCCGGTGGAAGTGAATGCGCGAACGTACCCACAGGAACAACGCGATCATGGCGCCGAGGATGACCGGGAAGATGATCGGGCCGACTTCGTCCACGGCGACGAGCAGCGAGTCGAAGATCGCGTGCAGCACGACGGCCAGGAGCCAGCCGCGCGCGACTATTCCCAGCCGCTGCGTGAGGATGTTCGGCGCGGCGCGAGCGCGGCTCAGGCTCAGGCCCCAGAGGGCGGAGAAGAGGACGTGGCCGGGGTTCGAGAGCGGGCCGCGCAGCAGCAGCAGGGACGGGCCACTCTGCGAAAGGTAGATGATGTTTTCGACTGCGGCGAAGCCGAGCGCGGCGGCGGCGCTGTAAATTACGCCGTCGAGCGGCTCGTCGAACTCCTGATGCCGCCACGCGTAGACATAGACCGCCAGCAGCTTGCACAACTCTTCGACCGGGGCGACGACCAGAAAGACGACGGCAACCTCCGCAAACTTTCTGCCGCCGATCAGGCGGAGGACGAGCGACTGGCCGAGCAGGTTGAGCGGCAGCGCGACGAGCGTGGCCGCGCCGCCGAGCAGGAAGGTCAGCGCGACGAGATGCAGCGGGTCGCGCTTGTAGATGCTGCGGGTGTAGAAATACCAGAGCCAGAGGACGCAGGGCAGCAGGGAGAGGGTCAGGATCAGGATGAAACGAGGCAGGGAAGACATTAAATGAAATGATCAGTAACAAACTCCAATTGATGGCGGGCGGGTTCCCGCTGACGAGCCCCTGAGATCGGCGAATGAGTCAATGTACCACGCACGAGGCCCGAAGTAGTCGGCCTCCTGCAGTTCCTCGAAGGTCAGAGCTGGCGGGCCGATCTGTGCCCGAAGCCACCTCTCGATCTCGTCGAGTCCCTCACCTTCGTGCGGCATCAGCTCGTGCGTATAGAGCGCCCGTGACGAGCCGACGAGTTCCGCAATTTCGAGACAGGCCAGCCGCAATGCGTCGCGTGATGCCGGGTCACCCGCGAACGTGTGGAAAGGCATCATGTGGTAAAGATCAAGCGTCCCGGATGCGAACCGGAGCGCGAAGCCGCCCGGCCCCCAGAGTATGGGGCTGCCTGTCACGGGTGCGGTCTCCGTTGCCCAAGCCTTTGGCTTCCAGCGGTCTCGGTATCGCTCGACGAGCCCCACAGCAAAGACCGGATTCGCCGCGAGCTTCGCAAGCAGCCACTCGGGCGTGACTACACCCGGCGCGATGTCAAATAACGCGATGAAATCAGTACTCATGTGATCGAACTACGTGGATCGCGCAGCCGCCCGGCTGGTCTTTGACTTCAGACCACTCCTTACTGCCTGCTCCGCTTGAGAATCACCATCGTCAGGTCATCAACCGCCGTGGCTTTGCCGACGAAGCGGGTGAGCGCCTCGTCGAGGCGGTCGCGGATGCCGGGCGCGCTGCGTTCGCGGTTCCTCTGCACCACTTCGATTAGCCGGGGCTCGCCGAATTCGTCGCCCTGTTCGTTCTGCCCCTCGGTGACGCCGTCGGAATAGATCACCAGCACGTCGCCGGGCTCCATCTGCACCCAGCCTTCGCGGTACTCGCAGTCGGGCGTGATGCCGACGGGGAAGCCGCCGACGTCGAGTCGGGTGACTTCGCCGGAGTCGCGCACAAGCAGCGGCGCGTTGTGGCCGGCGTTGATGTAGGTCAGCTGGTTAGTGCGCGGGTCGAGTTCGCTGTAGAAGAAAGTGACGTAACGGTTCGCCGGGGTGTTGTCGTAAATGTACTGGTTGATCTCACTGACGACCTCGCAGCCCGAGAGCCGCGTCGTGGCCTGCGCGTGGACCGCGGCGTGCAGCGACGACATGAGCAGCGCCGCGCCCGTCCCCTTGCCCGACACGTCGCCGAGCGCGATCAGGTAGCGGCCGTCGCGTTTGAGGAAGAAGTCGTAGTAATCGCCGCCGACTTCATAACACGGGAAGCTGACGCCGATCAGCTCGTAGCCGGGAATGTTTGGCGGCGTCTCGGGCAGCAGGCGGAGCTGAATTTCGCTGGCGACAGCGAGTTCTTTTTCGAGGCGCTGTTTTTCCTGCTGGTCTTCGAGCAGGCGGACGTTCTCGATGCGGATGGCGGCGACGCCGGAGATCAGCGTCAGCAGTTGCAGGTCCTGCTCGGTGAAGCGCGAGGTGCCGAACGGGCTGTCCACGTAAATCATCCCCGAGACGCGCCCCGCGACGGCCAGCGGGACGGCCATGACCGAGCGGATGCCGCCGAGCATGATTGACTTGCGCTCCTGAAAACGCGGGTCGTGCAGCGCGTCGGAAGTCAGCACGGAGGTGCCTTTCTGGATGACCTGCTCGGTGATCGAACGGCTGAGTTTGATCTCCGAATCTGCCTGGGTCATCTGGCTGCGCGTCTTCATCGCCTTGCAGATGAGTTGCGGTTCGTTCCCGCCGCTCTCCGCGGGCGTTTCGATCAGCATAATGTAGCCGCGGTCGGCGGGCAGCGCTTCAAAGATGCTGTCAAGTACCTGCAGCAGCGTCTCGTCGAGCGAGAGCGGCGAGAGCAGCGTCAGGCTGACGCGGCTGATGATCGTCAGCACGTCGCGCTGTTCGAGCGCCAGATTGCCCATGGCCGCCCTGACCTGAGTCTTCTGCGTCGAATCGAGTACGGAGAGCAGGTTGGAAGCGGAGTTGCGCGACTCGGCCGTGATCGTGGCTTCGGGCGACGGGAGCTGGCCCTGCGGCTCGGAATAGAGGATGCTGGTCTGGCCGCGTGCGGGGGCCGTGTCGGCCCGCTCTGATAGTTCGATTTCAGTTTCGCCGATGCGAATCCGGTCGCCGTTGCGCAGGCGCGCCGGGGAAGTGAGGCGGTGGCCGTTCAGGAACGTGCCATTCGCGCTGCCGAGGTCGCTGACCCAGATGCCGTCGTCGCGCTGCCGCACTTCGGCGTGCAGCCGCGAAGAGAACGGGTCTTCCAGACAGAGGTCGTTGCGGGCCGAGCGCCCGATGGTCAGGCGCTGGCGCGTGATTTCGACCATCGAGTCGGCGTTGGCGTTGGTCGTTCTGACAATGAGGCGCGGCATATAGGGGAATTAAGAAGACAGGGAGAAGAGTGAAAGAGGGGAAGAGGGGACTCCAGTTCATGAAGCTCTCTGATCTTCCCGTCTCCCCTTCCCCATTTCCCTGTCCCCCTGTCTATCGGTTTTTCTACTGTTTGTCTTTCTTCCGGGCCGCCTTGCGCGCGCGTTCATCCGCCGTCTTGACGGCGTTCTGCGCGACCGGGGCGTAAGTGCCGGAATCACACTTCCGGTAATATTCAACTGCCATCGCGAACTGGCCGCTCAGAGAAAAGGAAGTGGCGATCAGGTAATTGAGGTCCTTGTCTTCCGGCGTGAAGTTCTGGGCCTTTTTATACTCCCTGATGGCTTCGGCGTACCGCCCGGCGGAATTGAGTCGGATGCCGCGGGTTTTGAGAGCTTCGGCAAGTGAGCGCCTGTACTTGTCCTCTTCGGGGGTGGCTTCGCCATCGTTGCCGCTCGCCGGGCTGGACGGGAGCGGGCCCAGCGCCAGTTCGGACATCGGCAGGCTGACCCGCGAATGATCGGCGGCGGGCGGCAGCACCTTCCCGCCGTCCTTGCGCTCAAAGCGGTGACGGTTGGCGGTGTAGGCCGCAGAGCGTTCGGCGGTTGATTGTTCCATCGCGTCCAGCGCGGCCAGCGCCTGTTCGCTGCTCGGGTCGAGTTCGATGATTTTGCGGTACTCGCGCGCCGCGTCGTTCCACGCGCCGCGCACCCGGTAGATGTCCGCCCGCTGGAGCCGGGCTTCGAGGTTCTTCGGGTCAACTTCCAGCATGTGGGAATAGACCTCCAGCGCCTCTTCGACGCGCCCGACGGCGTTGTATGTTCTGGCGAGCATTGACTGCGCGCGCATGTTGTTGGGCGTCAGCTTGAGTGCCTCCTTGAACTGGGCGATGGCTTCCTCGAAGTTCCCCTCATCGCGCAACTGCTCGCCCGAAAGCGTGAACCTGTTGCTGCTCTCGTCGGCCCCCACGAGGGTCAATCCGCTGTGACCGGATGAAGACGCCTGCCCCTGCTCGCGGTAGAGCAGCCATGCCCCGAAGGTCAGCAGCAGCGCCACCCCGACGATCAGGGCGCGGAACGGGTAGCTCAGGCGGGCCTGATTGCGCAACCCTGAAGTCCGCGCCAGCTCGCGGGCCATGCGCATCCTCGCGCTTTCTTCCGCCTCGGGTTCTGACTCGGCCTGACTGACGGCCATCTCAGGTGATGAATTTCCGGCGAACAGCCGCCCGGTTCTGGCGCGCTGATTCTCCGCGGTCAGGGGCGTCATCGCCGTGTCGTCGTGCTGGTGCGGGATGGCGATGACTTCGGTCCGGACGGGAGCGCGCTCCGGCTGTCCGGCGGCCAGAGTCTGGGACTGGTCGTCTGAATCCGGCGAGAGCCCCCCGCCGCAATCGCGGCAGAAATTCGCCTCGGCTTCATTCGCCGCGCCGCAACTCTGGCAATGTCTGATCTTCATCTCTCGTCCTCCGGTTGATTCGGTCGGAGCAGGACGACCCTTACTGAACTCTGACGACGACTGTCCCGGCCAGCTTGTCATGCCAGCCCTGCTGTTTCTGATCCCACAGCGCCCAGAGGAAACCGAGTCCGAAACTGAGCAGGGCCAGCGGGTAACCGACGAGCAGGCGCACGATCACCTCCCTGTAACCCAGCGGGCCGCCGTCGCGCCTGACGACGCGGATCCCGAGAATGCGCTTGCCGAGCGTCTGCCCGTCGGTCCTGACCAGGTAGATCCAGTTCACCAGCACGAGGCCGAACGCCGCGGCGTAGCCGACGTAAAGGATCGTCCAGGCCAGACCGGGCATCGCGCGCTTGAAGAGCAATGCGATCGAAAGCGTGATCGCCGGGACGAGCCACATCAGGATGTAATCGAGCAGAAAGGCGGCGCACCGCAACCCGATGCTGGCCAGCGGCAGCTTCTCGGTCGTGGCGCGCGCGGCTGTGAATTCCTGCTCGTTGATTCCAGCTATCGGGATCACCTTACTCGGTTGTGGATTCATCATTAATGGGCAGTTACTGATCGCCGATCAGTCGTCCGCTGAAAGAACTTCGGGGTGGTTCGTTCGGGGCGGATTCGCAAGGGGCAGCAACACACATCAGAACAACTGACGATCAACGACTGAAGACAGTCATCACAGCCAGCTGTCGGGGGTCAACTGACGACGAATTTCAGTCTGGTCTCACCCAGCCTGACTTCATCGCCGCTGGCAAGCGGGTGCGGTTGCCTGGGGGCGAGCCGCACCTGCCCGTTGATGAAAGTCCCGTTGGAGCTGTTCAGGTCTTCAATCAGGAACTGGTTATTCTGCACGAATATTTTCGCATGGCGTCGTGAGACGCGGGCCGCCGGGTCGTACCTCGACAGGTCAACCTCCGGGTGGATGCCGCGGTTGGGGTCGAGCCGCCCGATCAGACTTTCGCCCTGCATGTTGAGCGGGAATTGCGCGTCCATCTCGGTCGTCCCGACCACCACCAGTCTCGCCGTCACCCGCTGCGGGGTGGCAGGGTGTGCGCCCGGGATCAGCGGTTGTTTCGTCCCGCACCAGGCGCAGAAGGAATCTCCCGCGTTGAGTTCGCGCCCGCAGTTATAGCAATTCATCCCGACCGCGGCCGACGTCCGGGTTGACACGCCGACCTCGAAGTCGGCGTCCCCGCGCTTCAGGGCGTCGAGGTGACGGTCCAGATCCTGCCCGAAGGCCCTGGCCGATTCGAAGCGGTTCTCGGGCTTGTACTCGACCGCCTTGCAGAGCAGCTCTTCCATCCGCGCCGAGATCTCGGGATTGATCTGCCGCGGCGGCGGGTTCTTGGTGAAATCGAAAATCAGCAGCGGATTGTCCTGCGGGTCGTGCCCCGTGAGCAGGTGGAACATCGTCGCGCCGAGCGAATAAATATCCGAGCGCGGCTCGACGTTCCCGGCGAACAGCTCGGGCGGCGCGTAACCCATCGTGCCGATGGCGGTGACGCCCTTCTGCTGCGTCGGCGCGACGAAGCGCGCGATGCCGAAGTCAACCAGCATGATCCGCTGACTCCGCGCGTCGATCATGAGGTTGGCGGGCTTGAGGTCGCGATAGATGATCGGCGGATCCTGCGAGTGGATGTAATCGAGTACGTCGCAGGTCTGGATCGCCCACTGCGTGACGGTCAACTCGTCAAGCCGCCCGCCGGCCTCTTTCATGCGCGCCGCGAGGTCGCCGCCGTCAATGAACTTCATGACGAGGTAGTAGCGGCCGCGCGTCGTGTCGAAGAAGTAATCGTAGATGGTCGGGATCGAGGGGTGTTCGAGCCGGGCCAGCAGCTCGGATTCGCGCTTGAAATCCTCAATCGCCTTCTCGCGCGCGGCATCGTCGGCGAACATCTCGATCATTTCCTTGACCGCGACGGTGCGGTTGGCGAGGTTACGGTCTTCGGCGCGATAGACAGAGCCCATCCCGCCGCCGCCGATGCGTTTGATAACCTTGTAGCGGTCGGCCAGAATCGTGCCTGCCGCCAGTTGAAGGCCTGTGGGAGTGTTGCCGGAACCGGTCATACTCATATGCGAGGTCCCCCCGGCCGCCTGCGGGCCGGGTAAACCCGTCGGTTTAGCTGCTATATCCTGCCACGCGCCGCACTCGCCGCAGTACGGATCCCCTGCCGCCGTGGGCGCTCCGCATTCGGGACAAAAGGGCATAGCGGAAAGAGTAGAAAGTGCCGAGTAAAAAGTAGAAAGTGTCGAGTCCCTTTTTACTTTCCACCTCCAGACTTCTGCTCAGCTTTTCAATTCAGGACGAACTTCAAAAACGTTTTGCCGACGATGATCTCGTCGCCATGATTCAGCGGATGCCTGTTGCCCGGCAGCAGCCGCTGACCGCGGTTGACGAAGGTGCCGTTAGTGCTGCCGAGGTCTTCGATGAAAAACTGACCGGCGTGGACGATGATCCGCGCGTGGCGGCGTGAGATCTTCGCCTCCGGGTCGTCCTGATCGAGGTCAACGTCCGGGAAGATGCCGCCGTCGGCGTCCCAGCGCCCGATCAGCGAATCCTCGTTGATAATGGGAAACTCCTTGCCGATCCGCCCGCCGCGCTGAATGATCAGCTTCGCGCGCACGCCGGAAGACGACGCCTCCGGGCTTTCAAAGGAGCCCGACGGCTGGCGCAGCGCGACCGTCTTATTTGGACTCCCGGCCTGCCCCCTCCCGGCCGCCTGCGGCGGCGTGGCCGGGGACTGCGGCGGCGTGGACGGAGCCTGTGTGATCTGCGCCTGCTGCACGGGCGGCGGCGGCGGCGTGTAGGGCGTCGCTGGTTTGGGCGTCACGGTGTCTCTGGTGAAGGTCGGCGGCGGCGGCGGCTGAGGGGGCAGGTAGCCCGAGTTGTTGACTCTGGCCGCAACGGCCAGCCGGCTGCCGCACTCGTCGCAATATTCCGAGCCGTCAAGATTGTCGGTGCCGCAGTTCTGACATTTGATCATAAGGTGACAAGCCTCCGCTCAAACCAGATTTTGATTGCACAGGATAATTTCATGAGATTGAGAGTGCCACTTTAGCGTGATGCTTCCCAGGCCTGAATCCTGACCGCTCTGTCATTGGGCAGATGATATGAAACAACTGCTGATGAAATGGTCCGGGGTCACTCACGCCAGATATTACAACGATTCACCTGCTCATGCCAGCCTCTTCAGGCCGGCTGTTTGCCTGCCCGAATTGGCAATGTTACCATCAACTCCGCCCTGATTCGCGATATTTCTCGGGCCGCATGCGAAGCGGTCTTCGATTCTGCCGGGATCGGGGCACGGGGTTGGATGATCAGTCGGCAAAATTCACGATGAACCATCGCATAATTCCGGGTATCGGCGCCGGGGTCACTGTTCTGCTCGCCGGCGCGCTGCTGTTTGCACGAGACGGCGGGACTCTGGACGCCGGGCGCGCGCGCGATATTCTGCGCCACCTGGGCGGCGGAGAACTCTCGAAGGACCAGGTGAGAATTAAAAGCGTCTCGCCCGGCCCCGCCGGCAACGACGTGATCGTCGAAGCCCAGGTCGAGACGGCTTACCGTTTTGCGCAGACGCCGGACGGCTGGAAGGTCGCCGAAGTCCGTCTGGGTGACCGCCAGTGGGAGTCGGTCGAACTCGTGACCGAAGCCGTGCGCCGCGAAAAAGTCAGGCGCACCATTATCATGATGCGGCAGCTGGCCAGCGCCCTGGAACTTTATCGGATCGATCACAACGGTTATGTCGTCGCCGAAAATGGCGTGGCCCTGCTCGACGAGCTTTCGCCGAAATACGTCACCCCTGCGTTTCGCTTCGACCTCTGGGGCACGCCCTTCAACTATCGCGGGACGGCCGCCGACTATCAACTGGCTTCCGCCGGGCCGGACCGGCAGGCCGGCACGGGTGATGATCTGGTGATGGAAAACGGCGCGCTGAAATCGCCGCCGCAGTGATTCGCGGAGCGGACCGGAATATGGATTACATTTCGCGCGCGGATCAGAACGCGCTGAATGCCCGGTATAAATTCACCGCCTTCATCGTGGTAGTTTTCGGCGTCACCGTCGTGACTTATGTGCTGATCGGCAGGATCGTGACGCTCACCTCGGCGCGCCGGCCCCCGAACCCTTTGCGCGAAGGGTTTTATTACACGGCGCTGGTTGTCGGACTCGGCACGGTAGTGCTGCGGCGCGTGCTGTTGTCACGGGCACAGGTGGGGAAGCTCGTGCGGCGCGGCGTCGGCGCGGTGCTGGGCCGGCTCAGTACGACTTCAATTATTTGCGCGGCGCTCGGCGAACTCGTTGGTATACTCAGTATGGTCGCCACCATCATGACCGGCGACACCGGTTTTACCTGGGGGGTGGGAGGTGCCAGCCTGGCGCTCGTTGCTTACAGCTTCCCGCGCCGTTTCGAGTGGGCACGGCTGGTTGCCGTCGCCTCACAACAAACTGGGGGGGAACAGACGGCCCCCGCAACGGGGAGTCTTTAGTAATTTCATCGCCATCTTTGCCAGAGGAATTCAGATGCCTTTCAGCAATCGCCGAACAAAGCTGACCGCCGCCGCGCTGGCTGGTGCGTTCGTTATTTTGTCTCTGTCATTCGTGAGTGCCCAGGGCCAGACCGGTCAGCCCAATGAAAGTGCATTGCCTTCTGCGCAGCAGACGCCACCCCCGCCGCCGCGCCCGCGTCCCACGCCCGACCCGCAGGCGAGGCGTCAGGCTTATCTGAAATACATCGAAGCCCATGCCCTGCTCGGCTCGCGCCCGCCCAAGGCCGCCGAAGCCGCCGCCGCTTACAGGGAGGTCATTCGACTCGACCCGACCGCGGCTGATCCTCACGCCGATCTGGCCGAGTTGTATCTGTTTTACCTCTCAAAATTCGACGAATCCGAACGCGAAGCCATGGAGGCGATACGGCTGGATAACGACTGCCTGAACGGGCACAAGGTGCTGGCCCGGCTCTACGTCTTTGCCGTCCGCATTGAGAAAGACGCCCGGCCCGTCCTCGCCGACCGGGCGATTCGCGAATATGAGCAGGTCACGAGACTCGACCCCGGCAACGCTGAAGCCTGGGCGTTTCTCGCCGACCTGTATCAGACCAAGAAGGATCAGGCCCGGCAGATCAAAGCGCTCGAGCAGTGGGCGGCGGCCCCGGTTTACAGCGACATCTATAATTTTTACGGACGACTGACCAACGGCGAACTGTCGGGGGATCGGGCCTATTACCAGCTCTCGCAGCTTTACCTGGCGCAGGGCAAAAACGCTCAGGCGCTCGAGGCCGCGCGCCGCGCCTACGAAATGGAGCCAGAGTCGCCGGATTATTCGAGCAACCTGATCCGCGCGCTGCGTTATTCGCCCACGCTGGAAGAAGAGCTGCGGGTGTATGTTCAGTTGAGCAAGGTCGCCGACAGTCCCGGGCTTCAGGTCGGTTACGGGGCGGCGCAGGTGCGCGCCGGCCAGTACGCTCAGGCCGTCGAACGCCTGCGCAACTGCGTCAAACGTGACCCGACCAACTCAAGCGCCATCGGGCTGCTTTCCGTCGCCCAGCGCCGCGCCGGCAAGCGCGTGGAGGCGGTGGAAACACTGAAGCTGGGGATCGCGCGCGCTGACAGTGCTACGCGCACAAAGCTCAAACTCGAACTGGCAGAAACTTACGACGAACTCGGGCGGGTTGATGAAGCCATTGCCCAGTATGAACTGATCTTCGATGGTTTCCTCGGCGAAGACAAGCCTGATCCGCAGGGCGCGCAACTGTTCGGCGATGTGATGAACCGGCTCGTGCGCCTTTATTCGCGCGTCGGCAACAAGGCGAAACTCCAGTCGGTTTACACGCGCGCCCAGAAACTGCTCGGCGAAAACAATCCGCTGCTCGACTCGCTCAACATCGAAATCCTGCGCGAAGACGGCAAGCGTCGCGAAGCCCTCGACCTGACCCGCGCCGCCGCCCGCCGCTACCCCGAAGAGCGCACCTTCAAATTCACCGAGGCCCTGCTGCTCGGCGAATCCGGCAACTTCCGCGAGGGCGCCGAACTGTTGCGCGGGATGATTTCGGATCACCCCGAATTCGCCGCCGAAGATGCCAGCGTCTATCTGATCCTCAGCAACATTCAGTTGCAGAATGGCCAGGTCATGGATGCCGAAACTTCAGTTCGCAAGGCGCTGCAACTCAGCCCTGATGATGACGAACTGTTGCTCCAGTTGAGTTCGGTACAGGACAAGGCCGGCCGTCACGGCGACTCTGAAAAGACTTTGCGCGAACTGTTGCGGCGTGATCCTGAGAATGCCACGGCGCTCAATAACCTTGGCTACTTTCTGCTCGAACGAGGCGAACGGTATGAAGAAGCGGTCAGACTGATCGAACGGGCAATTAATATCGAGCCGACGAATGGAAATTTTCTTGACAGCCTTGGCTATGCGAACTATAAGTTAGGCCGCCTTGAACAGGCGCGTGTACATCTCGAAAAAGCGAGGATGTACTCCCGACGCAGCGCCACGGTCTATGAACATCTCGGCGATGTCCTCAAGGATCAGGGCCGCGTTCAGGAAGCACGACGCCACTGGGAAAAGGCGCTGCAGCTCTCAGTCGAAGCGCAGGAAACCGCGAGGCTGAAAGACAAATTGAAAATAGCCATGAACCAGGCTAACAGGTGAGCAGACGATCTTCAGCGACCCCGCCAGTCCCGACAAGTTGGAAGCCCTCCCCGAATCCCAACTGCTGAAATCATTTCGACCAGTAGATAAAAGACTGACGACAGATCAGTCACCAGCGAAGACCAGTAAACGAAGCCGAAACCGAATAAGGTTCAGCCATCACGCAGGCGGTGACGAGAGTCACGAGTAAGCAGCCTGCAAAGGAAATCCGACGCAGCAGTAATTCAATCATTCTCCATTCCGGTTTCGGAGTGCCGGCCTCAAGCGGCGCCTGGTAACCTGCAAGAAACCGCCAGACGGCAGAACTCCGAACCCTGAGATTTGTAGTTAAGATAACTCCGGCAGCCAGCGCTGCCGACAGTCGGATCACTCCTGATAGTTTTGCGCCGGCCACCCAGGCCGCGGCGGGCTTCAAACATACCCTCTGACATTCAAACCCGGTGATCAACAGGGTGAGTGTTAGCAGGCCTCGAGCTAACTATTCACGTCTTCCAGAGACGGAGGATAGTATGTCTCGTTCATTTGTCCGCTGCTGTGTGCTGGTTTTGTCACTTGCTTTGGCCGTCCCCGCGGGTGCCGGGACAAGCGAGTCAGGGAAGGCTTCAGAGGCGAAGGCCGCGGAGGCAAAGTCAGACGCGAAAACTCTTCAGCCGGTGGTTTTCAAAGCCGACGATCTGGAAGAGCGCGCCTTTGCCGCGATCAACCGCGAACGCCTCGCCAACGGCCTGCCCCCGCTCCGCTACGCGCCGGATTTGAGCAACGTCGCCCGCGCCCACAGTCAGGACATGCTGACCCGCGATTACTTCGCGCACCAGAGCCCTGACGGCAAAGACCTCCGCTACCGCTTCGCCAAACACGGCATCACCAACTGGCGCTACATTGCGGAAAACATCGCCTACAACAGCGGCTACGAAGACCCCGTAGCCGCCGCCGTCGAGGGCTGGATGCACAGCCCCGGCCACCGCAAGAACATCCTCAACCGCGAACTCACCGAGAGCGGCATCGGCGTGGCGATGAGCGAGTCGGGCAGGATCTACTTCACCCAGGTCTTCACCGTGCGCGAGGAGAAAACGCAGACGGCGTCTCTGGCGGGCAGGCGATGACAACGAGTTTACTGCTGACTTGAATCAGTGATGGCCGCCCCTGAAATCATCAGTGGCCGCGCTGCACTTGATTACACCTCACGGGATTCCGGAAGACTATTCCGGAATCCCATTTTTGTTTCCTCAACAGTGATTGAAGAAAGAGAAAGCCCGGCCCTACTACTTGATCTGCCGAATCGTACTCCAAAGCGCGAGCAGTGGAGTCTGGCAGGCTCCTGCAAACTGGGCATCATTCACCTCAATTACTGTCCAGCGCTCATTGGTCATCTGCCCGACGTCTATTGCTATGAATGGAACTCCAAGTCTGCCTGCCGCCTCAACGGCCAGATTCAATACCTGATATTCTTCGTCAGCAGAGAGATTTCTGAGAGGGTCATCCCCTTCCCAATAGTACCCGTAACCCAATATCGTTTCCTTGTAGACAAACACACGATATTCTCGTCCCAGCGGAAACCCTTCATCTGAGAACCGGAAGTGCTTCAGGTTGACCAGCCTCCGAACAATCACCCGGCCACGCGAGCGATATTCCAGCTTGAAGAACTGCTCGACCAGCTCTCGAAGCTCGTCCTCTGTGTATGCAACGCAAGCCTTCCACCCAGCCGCCTTCCTTGATCGCACAGACCCCCGAACGAAGACCGGGAACCCGAGTTGCTCGCTGACTTCAGTATATTCGTCCGGATTGAGAAGCATCAGGCTCTCGGGCGTGATCCCGGCCAAGAGAGGGAAGGCGCGGTCGAACTCCTGGGCCGTCAGGTGTTGTTCCGGCGTATTGACCAGGCGAATGCGTTTGCGAAGGGCCTCATTGTATATGGCCTCATAGCGCTCAGGTGATGGAATGAAACCGATCCAGATTCCCGGCGTCTCGTCAGGTTGTTGAGGAATGTGCCAGAGTGCATTTTCAGCATTCTCGCATAAGCTGAAATCCTTTGGGATGTAGTAGACCGTACAGCCCATCAGCCTGGCGGCCTCGGTTATGTTGATATTATCGTGAGCAGCTGAGGAGCGTTCAGCTTCAAGTGATGCCTCGCTTAGAACAATCATTGCGTAAAACCCTGTGATGACGGGCCGGGTTCTCTGTTACAGCGCTCGCACGCTGACGTTGACGGCGAGCGTTTCCTTGCCCTGCCCCTTGTAAACCCCGCGCGTCGGTGGCACGTCGGCATAGTCGCGGCCCACCGCGACGCGCACGTAATCGGCCGTCTGCTGGCAGTTGTGCGTCGGGTCGAGCGACATCCACCCCTGCCCCTCAATGAACACATCCACCCACGCATGTGAGGCCGCGTTCGCCGGAACTTCCGCCCCCGCCTCAGGCCGGGCTTCGCCCGACCCGGGGCTGTAAAGATAGCCGCTGACGTAACGCGCCGGGATGCCGACGCTGCGGCAGGCCGAAAGCATGATGTGCGCGAAATCCTGACACACGCCGCGCCCGAGCCTGAGAGCTTCGGGCGCAGTCGTCTTCACGTCCGTCGCGCCGGTCTCATATTTGATCGAGCTGTAGAGCGCCTGCATCAGCCCCGTCGCCGTCGCCGCCCTGTCGCCGGCGACCTCGTGCGCCGCGGCGAACTGGCGAATCCGTTCATCATCGGGAGCATATTTCGTCGGCGCGAGGAAATCGAACTGATCGAGTGGCGAAAGCTCACGCTGCTCATCGGCGAAAACGTCCGCCGTGTAAACCTCGCTGGTCGCTGTCACGACGACCCGGTCGTGCGATTGCAGCGCGTCGAAGTGGTGAACCTGATTGCCGTAACGCTCGCTGTAGTTCATCACTTCGCCTCTCGGCTCGGTCGTCAGCGTGAACCAGAGGCAGCGCTGCCCCGCGGCCTCCAGTGGCCGCAGCCGCATTTCCGTGTAAGCCTCGCTGATGGGCTGGTCGTAAGTGAAGACGGTTTTGTGTTCGATCCGAAGTTTCATCTCAAATCCTGAATCTCACATTCACTATTGCTGCTGCTGAGATTGCTGCGCCTGCTGCGGGTATCTGGAAGGCAGGATGACCTGCGTGTTGAAGTAGGTGCGCGTGATCTCATCGCCCATTTGGTTGAGGCGGAGGAGCAGCTGATCAAGGTATGGGTGCATGTTGTGATCAAGCACTTCGCCGATGTCCAGGTAATCCAGCTCCGAACAGACGCGGCCCAGCGTGCGCTGCGGGTTGGTGAGCAGGTGCCCCTGTCTCGCGGCATCGCTGGAGATGGTGTTCACCGACCGCAGGCCGCGTTGCAGACAGTAAGCCACCGCGCGCGGGAACTCCTGATTGAGCAGGAGGAATTCCGCGACCCGCGCCGCCTGCAGCTGCGACGCCTGAGTCTTGCGGAACGCCTCGAACGCGCTGCACGAGCGCAGCATGGCGAGCAGTTGCACCGAAGTTTCCGGCCCCTCGCGCAGCGTGTTCACCGCCGCGTACTTCACGTCGAGAATGCGCACGGTCTTGTCGGCGCGCTCCAGATGCTTGCCGAGCTGGATGAATTCGTAAGCCTCGCCGTGCGTCATCGTCTCGCTGGTGATGCCCTGAAACGCCTGCGAGCCGTGGCGGATCTGGTCGAAGAATTCGTAGGGCCCGCGCGCCGTAATCTCGCGGTTGAGGTCGCGCACCAGGAAGTAGAGCCGGTTCAGGTGTTCCCACATTTCGCTGCTGATCTGCTCGCGCACGCTGCGGGCGTTCTCGCGGGCGAGCGTGATGCAGGTGGTCACGGCGTTCGGGTTGGCCGCGTGCCAGAGCAGGAACTCGCTGACGTGGCGCGCGTTGTATTCGTCGAAGCTCTGCCGGAACGGCGCGTCGTCGCCGGTGATCGCGATGATCGGCTGCCACGCCTGCTGCGTGTCCTCGATCCTCGCGTCCAGCAGCGTGTGGAAGTTGACCGTCAGAATCCGCGTGATGTTTTCGGCGCGCTCGACGTAACGCGACATCCAGTAGAGCGCGTCTGCAACTCTTGAAAGCATAGAAAGCCCGACCGGTACCGGACCGGTTTAGTCAATCATTCAAAACCCAGGTATCCTTGCTGCCACCGCCTTGTGATGAGTTCACGATCAGTGAGCCTGAACGCAAGGCCACGCGCGTCAAGCCGCCGGGCACCAGCGTGACTCTCTCGCCGCACAGAATGTAAGGCCGCAGGTCAACGTGGCAGCCGTAGAGTTCGCCGTTCTGATAAGTCGGATGGCGGCTGAGCCTGATCGTTGGCTGCGCGATGAAGTTGCGCGGGTTGGCCAGCACCAGTTCGCGGAACCTCTCGCGTTCGGCCTCGCTCGCGTGCGGGCCGACCAGCATCCCGTACCCGCCGCTCTCGTTGACCGATTTGACGACAAGTTTGTCCAGGTTGTTGACGATGTGATCTCGCTCCTTGTCGTGCAGCGCCAGGTAAGTCGGCACGTTGTTGAGGATCGGGTCTTCGCCGAGGTAGTAGCGAATCATCACCGGCACGTAAGCGTAAGCCGCCTTGTCGTCGGCCACGCCGGTGCCGATTGAATTGGCGAGCGCGACGTTGCCTGCGCGGTAAGCATTGAGCAATCCGGCGCAGCCCAGCATGCTGTCGGGATTAAATGCCAGCGGATCGAGAAAGTCGTCGTCAATACGGCGATAGATCACATCAACCGGCTTGAGTCCTCTGGTGGTGCGCGTGTAGACGTGATTGTCGTGAACGACCAGGTCGCGCCCCTCGACGATCTCGATGCCCATCTGCCGCGCGAGGAACGTGTGTTCATAGTAAGCCGAGTTGTAGATGCCCGGCGTGAGCAGCACGACGGTCGGGTCGGGGTTGTCGTGCGGCGCGACCGAGCGCAGCGTGTTGAGCAGCTCCTGGGGGTAGTGTTCAATGGCGCGCACGCCGTAACGTTGGAACAGTCCGGCGAACGTCCGTTTCATCGCCTGCCGGTTTTCGAGCATGTAGCTCACGCCCGAAGGCGAGCGCAGGTTGTCTTCCAGCACGAAGTAATCGCCGTAATCATCGCGGATCAGGTCGCTGCCGATAATGTGCGCGTAAACATTCTTCGGCACATCAATGCCGATCATCTCGCGGCGGAAATGCTTCGCGCCGAAGACGAGTTCGGCGGGGATGCGTTTGTCGCGGATGATGTGCTGATCATGATAGATGTCGTAGAGGAACTGATTGAGCGCCGTCACGCGCTGTTTCAATCCGCGCTCCAGATAATTCCACTCCGAGCGCGGGATGACGCGCGGGATCAGGTCGAATGGGAAGATGCGCTCGATGCCCTCTTCCTGCTGGTTGTAGACCGTGAAGGTGATGCCCTGGTAGAGAAACGATATGTCGGCGGCGCGTCGCCGCTCGTTGAATGCTTCGACCGTCAGTTCGGCCAGCCGGTCGTGCAGGTGACGATAATGCGGGCGCGGCTCGCCCGGCTGGGCAAACATCTCGTCAAAGAAACTGCCGACCTCGTAACGGTTCGTCAGAACGGTCCGGTTTGAAGCAATGCTGTCGTTCATCAAATGCCTGTCAGTGGTTGTTATTTCCCGTCGAGGAATTCGCGCATGTATTGATTGACCAGCTGCGGCTCTTCGTGCGTGACCCAGTGGCTGGCGTTCGGAACCCTTCTGATGGTCAGATCGGGGATGAACTCTTCCAGCCCGTCGAGATTGGTACTCATCAGCGCGTGATCCTTCTCGCCCCAGATCACGAGCGTCGGAACCTTTACTATCCACGAAGATTCCCTGATGAATGCGTTGACCGATTCCGGCGACGCCCCCGCGTCGGGAGGCCCCAGGCTGGCGGCGCGGTAGTAATTGAGCCCGCCGGTCATCGCGCCGGGCTGTGCCCATGCGGCGAGGTAAGCTTTGCGATCCTCTTCGGTGTAAGCGTCCGGTCTGGTTGCGAAGTTGAAAACGGCATTGACCAGCATCGCATAATTATTCGCGCCGAGAATGCTCTCCGCCTCAGGCGAGCGGAACATGGGCATGTAAGCGCTCGCCTTCTGCTGATCGGGGTTGGTCTTCAGTTCACGCGCGAAGACCGCCGGGTGCGGGCTGTTGATGATGACCAGCTTCTCCAGGTATTCAGGGTGCGCCACGGCGAATGCCCAGGCGGCGATGCCGCCCCAGTCGTGCGCGACCAGGATACCTTTCCTGCCGGGGCTGAACCGGTCGAACATCGCCCTGATGTCGGCGATGAGCAGCGGGATCGCGTAATCCTCGACGTTCGCCGGCTTGTCCGACAGGTTGTAACCACGCATGTCCATCGCGATGGCAGTGTAGTCTTTCCCGAACTCCCGGAGCTGGTCTTTCCACATATACCAGAACTCAGGGAAGCCGTGCAGGAACAGGATCACCTTGTCGCCCTCGCCCTCGCGGACGTAGTGAATTTTCAGGCCGTTGATTTCAGTGTATTCGTCGTGCCACATGGGTTTCTTCCTCGATGTACGGTGAGCTGCCAGCTCGCCGATGTTTCCGGCAAAGAGCTTCAGATGAAATCATCGGCGAGCTGGCAGCTCACCGTACAATCACAGCCCGGCCATGTCCCACTTACGAATGATCTCATTGATCAGATTGGCGACCTTGTCGTTGACTTTGGCGAAGTATTCGTCGGCCTTCTTCTGATCGAATTTCGGATAACCCTGCCCCGGCTGGTAGAGGCCGATTGATGAAGGCGATGGGTAAGCTGACCACGTACCGGGCGCGGGATTTGCCGTCGCCAGATCATCCTTGTACCGTTCCGGGTGGACGAGCGTGCGGTCAACCGCCTGCACGAAGGCGGTCTCGTTCCAGCCCGCGTGCCCGCCGTCTTCGCCGAAGACCTGTTTGGTGACGTCGGAGCAGAACGACCACCAGTTGATGACGAGCGCGCGAATGTGTTTTTCGGTGGAGACCTCTGCGGCGACCGATTGCAGCACGGCGGTCTGCGGGCCTCCGTGCCCGTTGAGGATGATGATGCTGCGGAAACCGTTCTTCGCGAGGCCCTCGATAATCTGTTTGATGAAGGGGCGGTAAGCGGCCTCGCTGATCTGGAACGCGCCTGGGTAAGCCTCCATACTGCCCGTGATGCCGTAAGGCAGCGTCGGCGCAATCATCGCGTTGACGCGCTTCGCGATTGAACGGGCGATGGCGGTGGGCGCGGTGATGTCCGCGCCGTTGTTGACGACGCCGTGCGGTTCGAGCGTGCCGGTCGGCAGCAGCACGGTGGTGATCTTTGACGGGACGACTTCGCGAAATTCCATCCAGTTGATGCGCTCCATCTCGCGGGTCGAAACGATGTCGGCCTGTGGCGACGGCGCCGGTTGCGGGCCGGCCGCAGATCGGGCAGAGGGCTTGTCGGTTTGCGCCACTGTGCTGGAAGCCGGGAAAGACAGAAGCAGTAAAATAATCAGTGTGGGTTTGAGCATAACGGAGCCTCGTTTTGCGCCACCGCGAATGGAAAGACAATTATGCCCCCGGAGCTTCACCGAGCCGGAGTCCATCCGATTTTCAGTCTGTGGCTGGTGCTTGTTTCGTCAGTCAGGAAATAGCCTTCTGGAAAAGCAGAGAGAATCTAACCTGGAAATTGTACGAACTCCAGGGCTGAGGGGCTTACCTGGAGAGCCCGCCAGGGTCCGTTATCGCGCGGAGCAGGGCCGCGAAATAATTTGGAAGTTTCCGGCCTCGCCGGGTGAATAACTCATGTCAGCCGACGGCTGGACGGGAAACGGATGACGACGAAACCTGAAACTCCGAGCGAAGCCGAACTGCTGCCGCTGATCGTGGCCGGGGACGAACATGCGTTTACGACGCTCTACCGGAAGCACCAGAACCAGATCTACAGATTTGCGCTCCTGATGAGCGGCTCGGCCACCACGGCGGAGGATGTCACGCAGGAAGTGTTTATGGCCCTCATCCGTGAGGCGCACCGCTACGACCCGTCGCGAGGGTCGCTCTCGGCTTACCTGCACGGAATCGCCCGCAATAAGGTCCGGCGCGGGCTGGAGCGTGACCGCGCTTACGTGCCGATGGCGGAAGAGCCCGAAGAGAATGATGCTCTTCCCGTCAGTCAATTGATCGCCGGGGATGACCCGCTGGGCGATTTCACACGCAATGAGGTGATCCGGCTGGTGCGCCAGGCCGTTCTGGCCCTGCCCGCCCGTTACCGCGAAGCGGTCGTGCTGTGTGACTTTCAGGAGATGAGTTATGCGGAAGCGGCGGCGGTGCTGGGCTGCGCCGTCGGCACCGTGAGTTCGCGGCTGCACCGCGGGCACGCCCTGCTGCTTGAAAGGCTGCGCGCGGCGGGCAATCTCGACTCGGCTTCGCCCGCGTCCCGCCCGATGAGGTGCTTTGCATGAACTGCCGGGATTTTGAAACGATCGTTATTGATTTAGTGCGACATCGCCAGATGGAGGCCGCTGCCCGTGAGCAGGGTCTGGCCCACGCCGAAGTTTGCGCCCGCTGTGCGGCTCGACTGTCCGCGGAGCAGTCCTTGATGACCGGCGTGCGCGCAGTCATTGCGGAAATCGCTGACGAACAGGCGCCAGCGCATGTTGAGGCCGCGCTCCTCGTGGCCTTGCGCGCGCAAACCGGGCACAAGGCCACGCCGGCCATAATGCCGCCAGCGGTGCGAAGGCGAGGGATGCAATGGAGGCCGGGCCTCGCCCGGGCCGCGGCTGCCGCGATTCTCGTCATCCTGGTGAGCGTAACGTGGTTGAAGTTAACGTCCCGTGAACAGAAGCAGGAAGTAAAACTGCCGCCTGTGAAGCCGGCCAGTCCTGCTCCGCAGAAAAGGGCGGCTGCACCGAACGATACCGCGTCTGTTACTAAACAGACGCCCATACGCGAGCCCGCTCAGACGCGACACTCGAAGACGCGGCGTGGTGTTCGACAGGTTACCGCACCTGCGAATGAAGTTGCATCACAGTTTTATCCGCTGGTCGAAGAAGGCGAGCTTGTCCCGCTGGAAAGCGGGCAGGTAATACGGGTCGAAGTGCCCGCCTCCACCCTGATCTCACTGGGGCTGCCGATCACGGCGGAGGATGTCAGCCGGCCCGTGCAGGCCGATCTGTTGCTGGGGCAGGATGGACTGGCACGCGCCATCCGTTTCCTGCCACAGGTACCAACCAGACCGTAATAAAGGAGAATATTATGAAGCACTATGTACGGTTTATTTTGTCTGTGACTTCCATGCTCGCACTGCTGGCTGTCGGCGCGCTGGCGCAGGATCAGGAGCGGGAGGAAGTGAGGAAGCGATCCGCCGACGAAGCGAAGATGGCGAAGATGAAGGCTGCCGCCGAGGAAGCGGAGTTCCAGTTCCGCGGGGAAGTTTTCAAAATGGGGGCGGCGAAATTCGCCGTCGATATGAAGGTAGTCAAAGGCGCACCTTACTCGGCGATTGCAGAGGCCGAGACCATTCAGCCGCTCGCCGACGGGAATCGCATCAGGAACAAGACTGCGACGCTTGTGTACCGCGACGGCGAGGGACGCACGCGGCGCGAGAGCGCGGCAAAAGAGAAGGACGCCCCGGCGGAGATCTTCATTAATGACCCCGTCGTTGGTACCAACTACCTGCTCGAACCGCTGAATCGCGTCGCCTTGAAATCACAGGTCAGCGGGCAGGAGATGGAAATGGTAAAGAAAAAACTCGCTTTGGAGGAGATGCAGGTGGTGCAGAAGATGAAACAGAAGGCGGAGGCGAAAGCGCAGGCGAGCGGGCAGGCGGCGCGGGCCGAAGGGGAGGGGTCTGTGATGAAGAAGCGTGCGCCTGTCACTGAGTCGCTTGGCCAGCAGGTGATTGAGGGCGTGCTGTGCGAAGGCACGCGCACATCATTCACCATCCCTGCCGGCGCAATCGGCAATGAACAGCCCATCACTACGGTGCGGGAGCAGTGGTACTCTCCTGAATTACAGGTCTTTGTGCTGACCAGACAGAATGACCCCCGCTCCGGCGAAACCGTCTACCGCCTGACCAGCATCAACCGCAGCGAACCTGACCCATCGCTCTTTGTGGTGCCAGCCGACTATACCCTCAGGGATGAGTACTATACCCTCAGGGATGAGTCGCCCATCAAGCGAGTGAAGAAGCCTGAGGAAGATCGTTAGTCACGGGTGAGGGTTTTCCCTCACCCGCTGCCTCCGAGTGGTCGGGTGTCACTTCATCCACTTGAGTTCGATCACCGCGCGGTCGCGCGAATCGAAATAGCCGAAGATGTTGCTGGCGCGCCCGCCGAGGAAGTCCGCGCCCACGCCGACGCTCCAGTGATCGCCGAAGTTTTTCGTCAGGCGCGGGCGGATCAGATACTCTTTCTGATTCAGCCCGGTGAGGATGAACAATTCCGGCTTGAAGGTCTCGCGGAAGAAGTTCGTGCGGATGAAAATCGAAGCGAGGTGGTTGTAACGCGGGAAGAGCAGCCTGCTCGCGGGCGCGGAAGTAAATTGCAGGAAGTATTGTCCGCTCAACCACACCCACTGGCGCGGCGAATAATCCGCTCCGACGACGCCAGAAAACTGACCGAACTGGTCAAAGCCGGTGGGCGACCCTGATGTGACGGCGGCGGCCTTGTGGCGATTCCATCCGGCTTCGAGCCGCAGCACCACGGGGCCGAAATTATTCGCCGCCGTGCCGCCGAAAACTTCCTTGCGGTCATAGCGGGGGGCGAAAACGACGGTCGGCAATCTGCCGCCGGTCGCCCCTTCGATCCCGCGCACGTAAAGCGTCGGCACGTCCTCCCAGCCGTAAAAGTAATTCGCCGTCAGATCCCACCCGCCGACGCTGCGGCTGTAGCGCACGCCGGCCTGACTCGATCTGAGCTTGTAAGCCGGACGTGCAGTTGGTTCGACGCGAATGGGAAATTGCGGGAGCGGCGTCGCCGGATCGCTGAGCGCGGCGGTAATCAGTCCCAGCCCGAGGCCTGGCCCCAGCCCGAATTCATTTTCCGCGCCGGGCAGGCGGCCCGGTGCGAAGTAAGGAACCCAGACCAGTTGCACCGAACCTTTTTCCACCGGCACGTCAGCGCGCACCGTCCACAACGGGCGGCGCGAATCAATGAAGTCTTCGAGGATGAATTCGCGGTAATCGAGCGGGTTGATCACATCCAGCACGCGCAAGCCGTCGGCCTGCCCCCACACGACCTGCTGGAGCCCAAGCTTTACATCAACCCTTTTGATCTTTCCGTCCAGCCGCACCTCGCGCGGGTCGAGCCAGACTTTCTTCGGGTAGCCGAGCCGCTCGACCGGATCAATGTGCGCGCGCGCTTCGAGCGTCAGCCGCCAGTCGTCGCTGATTTTGCAGACGCCTTTGGCGTCGAGCATTGTGCGCGACATTTGCAGCACGCGCGGCTCATCAAGCCTGAAGCCGGTGCGGTTGCGGATCGAGAAACTCCACTGCCAGCGGGAGGGGGAAGGATCAGGTTGTGAGGTGGCGGGCTGGCTTTGATCAGGTTCCTGAGCGAAGGACGGAGAAGGCAAAAGGCAAAAGGCAAATATCAAAAGGCAAAAGTGAAACGGGGAAGAAAGTCGCGATCTGAAGAGGAAAGACAGGCCGGTCTGCTTACTTCCGCACTCTGCCCTTTGCCTGTTGCCTTCTTTATTCACATTCGGATTCGAGGCTAATCAACTTTTTCGAGCGCCTGCTGGGTGAACATTTCTTCCTTCAGGCCCGTGTTGAAGCGGACTTCTTCCATCATCATCGTGGTCCGCGTGTTTTCACCCGGCGTGGAAATCTCGACGCGCTTCGCGACCCAGACGCCGGAAATCCTTTCGATCTGCGTGGCGTGGTACTCGCGCACGCGCTGGCCCTTGTCGTCGTACATCTGCGCGTAGAGGATGTAAGGCACGTCCTCGGCCACCCACAGGTACACATAGCTGTACTGCGAGCGATCCGGCGAAACGGGGCGGGCTTCGATCTTGTAAGTCTTGTGCCCGTCCATCACCTCGCCCTCGCTGATCAGCCTGTATCTGAAATCGTCCAGCACGCGCTCAGCCATGTCCTCATTGGTGAAGTCGGTGCCGAGGAAGCGGCGGTTGCGCTCCTGCGGCGCGATGCGGCGGACGCGCTGGATCGCGGGCGTGTACATCCACTGTCGGTCTCCGCCGCCCGGCTGGTTGAGCGAGAGCAGCCCGACGCCGCGCACTTCGGCGGGGTCAGTGAAGCGCACGAGCGTTTTGCTGTTGCCAAGCGAGCCGAGCCGGCGGAAGGTGAATTTCTTTCTCCGCACCACGCCCTTCTTATCCACCGTCTCCATCGTCGCGCGCCAGACGGCATCGCGGCTCGTGTCCTGCTTGTAGGCCCCTTCCATGATCTGGCGAGGGTCGGTTGCAGGTAAGGGATCAGCCGAAACAACTATGATTGAGCAGAGTGATGCAATCAGAGCTATGATCAGGAACAAACAGATGTCGGGTTGTGTTTTGCCCATAGTTCAATCGTGTGGCTGTCTGGTGCCATAGGTCCTATCCCAAGCCAGCAGGTGACGCAGGGATCGCGAGTACACCCGCTGAATACGGTTGTCACAAAGCAGCATCTCTTCAGCGCCTTCAGGATATGTGGCAATAACGAACCTCGCCTGCTGGTCACCAACAGCCAGGGGTTTATCGCTCACAATCCGCGCGACTTCCTTCATTCTTGTGTTGAAGGCTTCCAGAGCCGCCTCCTCGGAGGAATATTCTTCGTCACGGTGAGTTACGAAAATTCCATCAAAGGATTCATAATGTGTGATGCTGAAGGGCACGGTTCGGCCAATCGCACCATTACCTATTCCCCAGACCTGAAACTGAATTCGGTACGAGTAGTAGAGCCGGGTTGCAAGAACCCCCAAGATAAAGCCAAGGAGAGTCAGAGCAAGATATTTGAATGCTCTTTTCATTGCAGACTCCTCGTTTACTGGCAGGATCACTGAAGCACTCAGGGGTCAGTCCTGATCTTTCAGTCGCTGTTCGAGCGCGGCGTTGGCGCGGCGTAGTTCTTCATTCTCCCTGGCCAGTTTATGGATGCGCTCCATTGTTTCCGCGATATCAACCAGCCTGTTCGCGGCTTCGTCTTCCAGATCGGTCATTTCACTGTAGGCCGTCGCCAGACTCGTCTCCCCATCCCCGGCGAGATCCTTTCCCTCGTACCACGTTTGCAACTGCTCCCGCTCCTCGGCGGAGAGAAACTGCCCGCGGGTCGCGCGGTCGTGCAACTCTTTCCCCAGCTCATCGTCAATCATGATGCTTCCCCCTTTCCGGCGTTTGATTGCCCCGGTCATTGTATGCCGGATCGCCGAGGGCTGACCAGAAACGCCGCCGCTCACTCATATCCGATGGCCTCAATGACGTGCAGGTTGACGGCCTTCCGCGCCGGCCACCACGCCGCCGCGAGCGCGATGACGATCACGAGCGGCAGCGTGATGAGCAGCAGCGGCACCGAGAAATGATACGGGATGGTGAAACCGGCGATCATCGTCGCCGCCACGCGCACGAGGAAATAAGTCTGCAACGCCCCGCAGATCGCCCCGGTCACGACGCCGATAATGGCGATGGCGACGGCTTCGAGCAGGATCATCTTGCGAATCTGGCCGCGCAACCCGCCGATGGCCCGGATGACGCCCAGTTCGCGCTTGCGCTCCGCGACCGAAATGATCAGCGTGTTGATAATGCCCAGCGTGGCGATGAAGACCGCGACGGCCATCTGCATGTAATTCAGCACGAAGAAGCCGTTGATCAGATTCATCACCCAGCGCTTGTATTCGTCGTTGGTGTAAATGAAGGCGCGCTGCTCGCCTTTGATCACTCTCTGAACTTCGTTTTTGACCGCGACGCGGTCGGCGCCGGGGTTCAGGTTGACATCGAGGATGTCCACGGCGGCGTCCTGCCAGTATTTTTTGTACAGTTCGCGATCCAGAAAGACCGTGCCCTTTTCCGAGGTGTAATCTTCGATCACGCCGACAATCGGGCGGTCAAACTCGCCGGTCGGGGCCGTCAGTCTGAGGCGGTCGCCGACGCCCAGGTTGTAACGGCTGGCGAAGTTGCGCGCGACCAGCACCCCTTCGCCCTTGACCATCAGGTCGCGCGCCTTCTGCTCGTCGTTGCCCTCGACCACGTCGTGTACGCGCGCAAAGAAGCCGTCCATTTCGAGGGCAATCAGTGCGATTGAGTCGTTGGCATAGGGAACGAAAGTGAAGCGCACCTGCTCCAGTCGCCTGACGCCGGGGATGGCGCTGACCTTCCGGCCCAGCTCTTCGCTGAAATGCCACGTGCGCGAGCGCGCCATTTCGGAAGCTGAAATAATCAGGTCGGCATTGACCACGCGATCCATCCAGTCCGAGACCGTGCGCTGGTAGCTCTGCACGTAAGCGCCGGTCGAGAAGACGAACATCAGTCCGATCATCAGCGCGCCAACTGTCGCCGAAGTGCGCCGCGGCGCCTGAATCATCGAATCAACTGCCAGTACGCCTTCGGAGCCGAACGCGCGATCCATCGCGGGGCGCAGCAGCCGCGCCGTCCATTCGGAGAGCTTCGGCAGGAGAACGACGAGCCCCATCGTCATCAGCACCGAATAAGCGAACTGCCCGAACAGGCCGACCCGCATGGGCGTGAAGCGGGTGAGCGCCAGCCCCGCAACGACCATCAGGAATCCGAAAGTCATGCGCGGACCGCCCAGCACCGCCTCGCGCTGCCGCGTTTCGATGTTGTGCAGCGCCAGCGACGGGTTGAGCTGCGACGCCGCGCGCGCCGGCAGCCACGCCGCAATGACTGAAGCCGCGGCGCCGATGGCGAATGAAGTCAGCGCGTAATCCCAGCGAAACACCGGGGGCTGCTGTGTCGAAACGTAGCCGAAGATCGAAGCCGCCACTTCGCTCATCAGCCGCTCGGCCCCGATGGCGAGGTAGTACCCCATCACTATGCCGAGGCCCGAACCGAGCAGCCCCATCACCACCGCCTCGCCCAGAAACATCCGCTGCACGTTGGGCCGCTCGACGCCGAGCGCGCGCAGGATGCCGATCTCCTTCCACCGCTGATTGACCGAGATGCTGAAGGTATTGAAGATGATGAAGACCCCGACCAGCAGCGCGATGAAACTCGCAATCGTGAACCCGATGCGCATCGCCGACACGGCGTTTTCAATCCCCTGACCGCGCGAGGATGGCTCGGTAATTTCGATGCCTGCGGGCAGCCGTTCGCGCAACCGCTGCTTCAGTGCCGCCACCGGCACATCGGACGAATTCATCAGGTCAATCCGGTCGAAATTTCTGCCGCGGTTGAAGACGAACTGCGCGTTGAAGACATCCATCACCGCGACCTGACCGCCGAAGACTTCACCGATCCCGGCCGGCTTGAAGACTCCGCGGATCGTGAATTCCTTCCTGCCCTGCGAGGTGAAGAGCGGCAGCTTGTCGCCTTCCTTGAGCCCGTGCTTTTCGGCGAAGACGCGCGAGACCAGAATTGAATCGGGCTGCGCCAGCGTGACGAGCGGGTCGCCGACTTCGCTCTGCGATTCGTCGAACTGGTATTCGCGCAGTTCACTATCGCCGAGCATATCCACGCCGACGATCAGCAGATTGCCTTCATCTTCAAAGGCCGTGTGGGCGATGACTTCGATGACCGGCTCGGCAATCTTCACTCCCGGAGTGTCGCGCGCCACGTCCCAGACCGATTCGGGGAAGCCCGCTTCGCCCGCGACGATTTGCAGCGTCGCTTTGCCCGCAAGTTTTTCGATTGTGACGGTGAGCGAACTCAGCAGCGTCAGATTGGCCGTGCGGACGGCGAAGAAGACCGCGACGCCGAGCGCGATGCCGAGCAGCGTCAGCACCGTGCGGAGCTTGTGCTGCCGCCACTGCTGCCACGTGATGTAAGCAAGCTGGGCAAACATCAGCTCACCTCCGCCTTCAGTGCCCTTGTGCTTTCCTCTTTGACGATGCTGCCGTCGCGCATCCGCAGGATCCGGTCGCAGTGTCTGGCCGCCTCCTCGTTGTGCGTGACCAGCAGGATGGTGGTGTTGAATTCGCGGTGCAGGTTGTCGAGCAGGCCGAGAATCTCCTCGCCCGTGGCCGAATCGAGGTTGCCGGTCGGTTCGTCTGCGAGCAGCAGCGGCGGCTCGAAGATCAGTGCCCGCGCAATCGCGACGCGCTGGCGTTCGCCGCCCGAGACCTGATCGGGGCGGTGCGAAGCGCGTTCGCCGAGCCCTACCTTTTCAAGCATCGCGTTCGCGCGGGCGCAGGCGTCGCGCTTTGACAAGCCCTGCAACCTGAGCGGCAGCGCGACGTTTTCCATCGCCGTCAGCGTCGGCAGCAGGTTGAAGGTCTGAAAGATCATCCCGATCTTCTCGCGCCGCAGCCGCGTCCTCTCATCATCATTCAGTCGCGCGATCTCGACGCCGTCAACTTTGATTGATCCCGATGTCGGCTCGTCCAGACCGCAGACCAGATTGAGCAGCGTTGATTTGCCCGAACCCGACGGCCCCATCACGGCGACACGCTCGCCGCGCGTGATGTGGAGAGTCACATTGCGCAGGGCATGAACCACTTTGCCGTCGCCGAAATCACGCGTCACGTTTTCTGCCCGGATCATAGGTTTGCCCTCTGCGGTATGCAGCAAAGCTTTCGAGGTTTGCTGGCGGATCTGTCTTCCTACCCGAGCCCGGTAATGCGAATCCCGGTGTGCGTTTTGTACCGAATATTCAGGCCGATCAGCAGCGCTGTCATCGCTTCGACCGTGCGTGAGTTGGCCAGCGCGCCGCCATCCACGTAACGACAGCCGGGGATCGCTTCGACCAGTGGGCGCAGGCGAGCCTTTGCTTCTTTGTTATCGCCGCAAACAAGGATGTCGCATTCGACTTCGTGACTGAGGTCAGCGAGGGCCGTGGCCGAAACATTGTGGAAAGCCGAAACGACCTGGACGTCCGCCGGGGCGAGTTCGGCGCACTGTTCGGCGGCTGACCCGGCCCACACGCCGAGCGTCCGCGCCGGCTTCCCTCCGACCGCCGTTTCCAGCGGAACCGTGACATCAACCAGCAGCGAGCCGGGCTTGATTCGTTCGCGAATTTCCTTGAGCGTGCCGCTCTGAGCAGCGAATGGAACGGTGACAACAACGATTGCGGCATTCGCTGCCGCATCCGCATTGTCCGCGCCTTCGACAGTCACATTGCCACCGAGCGCGGCGCGCAATTCGTCAGCCGCCGCCATCCCGCGTTCGGCATCACGCGAGCCGATAGTGATCGCGTACCCGGCCCGTGCCCATCGCAGCGCCAGCCCCCGGCCCTGATCACCGGTGCCGCCGATAATGGCTATGCGTTCATTTGTCATGTCCGGTTCCTCTCTGGAAGGGCAAGCGTCTGTTCTGAATCCTCGGGCGCGTTTGATCGCCAGTTCTGACCACTGCCTGACCGCTCAGGAATTTCTTCACAAGATATAACGAATAATTTCACAAGCGCCCGCAAATGTCACGGGGCAAAGGTTAGGCGAGACAATTTTCCGAGTTCTTTTCCGGCAGGAGTAGTGCGCTTTGCCGTGCCGCGTGGCATTGGATTCGGGTACACTCGGCCTGAGTGCCCCTAATGGCAATGACAGCCATCACAGCAGGAATCACAACCGCATTCACAGCAACCTTCGCCACAGCCCTCACAGCATCCGCTACAACAGTCACACCAACAATTGTCCCAGCAGAAGGATTGATGCCCTCTTCGCTTCCTGTGCGGTGCCCCTGTGGATATCAGGACGGATGAGGTCGCGGCCAGGACCGCGCCGGGCAGGGCGCTCAGGAACATCAGATTGAAACTGAGATTCAGACAGTCGCGCCACGACCTGAGGCTGACGGCCTCGCCGGGGAAGAGAAAAACAACCGCCAGCACGAGCGCAAAGATCAGTGGGGCTTTGAGCCGGGCGACGGGAGAGCAGTCTGCGCATTCCCGGCTGACCATCTCGCGGCCGGCATTGATTGCCCCGCGCCAGCGCTCGGAGAGCGGGTAGCGGTGATGATAACAGGCACGGCCGACCGCGTTCAGCACCGGCAGCGGGGTGCGGAGTTTGTGCGACAGATTGATTCGCAGCCGGTCGGAAAAGAGCGCGGCCTGCTGCGGCGGAATCGGCAGGCAATTGATGGCGGATATAATCTGATCCTGAACCCTCAGCAGCAGCCTGGTGGCCAGCCGGCGTTGCGATTCGGTGAGCTTTTCACCCGACCAGCCGTAAGCAGACCGCAGGGCATTGAACTCACCATTCGCCGCGTCTTTCTCGTAGTCCTCAAAGGCATCGAGCAGGTAAGCCAGCCGGCCGAATTCAAAGCCCAGCCTCGCCATCGCATCCTGCGCTGTTGCCCTGTTCACGAGTCGCACGCCGTGCCGGAAAAACATCGCCGTCGCGGTGGCCGTCGGCCCGGCCAGAAGAAGCAGCGCTTCATCAGCAGGGTGCTGAACTGTGCCCTCGATCAATTCCGCCTCCCGCTGATCCTGCCAGTCCTGCAACGGCCACAAGTCATCCAGTGGGAATTTCCACTCATTGAGCTGCCGTGACGCCCGGCGAAACGCATCAGAGAAATAACGCCGGGCCAGTCGCCAGTGCCGTCGTTTTGAATCCCTGATCTGATCCGCCACCTTGAATTCCGTCAGCAGGATATTGGCGGCTGCGGCGAATTGCAGCGGCAAAGGCATCTCATCAGCAGTCGGGGGGAGGGAAAGGCAGTTGTATGATTGATAAGCGCTACACCATTTTTCAGGCTCGTGTCCGTTCTCCGCGAGCAGCGAGAGCAGTTCCCCGAGAAAGACCGCGTCGTGATTGAGGAGCAGGCGGGAGCGCTGCCCATAGAGCCGCCCGAGAGTTTTACAGGTCCCGCAATAATGCAGCCGACGGCGATATTTCTGCTCCGCCGTCTGCCCGCAATTTCGCGTACTCATCAACCCGTACATGTGAGGACCGCAGGATGCAGGAGGCGGCTACGGACCCCCGCGAACGGAAGAAAAAGGTGACAACCCGATCCCGCTCAGGGGGTCTGAAACGGGATCGGGTTGAAGACGCTAATCCGTGAAGGCGAACGACTACAGGTTTTCCTGAATGAACTTCAGCATCAGCTCGCGCATATGTTTGATCAGTCGCGGGTCAGAGAAGCCGTGCCGCGATTTCGGGTAGACCATCAGCTCAAACGGCTTGCCGGCCTTCTCCAGCTCGTAGATAAACTGGATCGAATTCTGCATATGCACGTTGTCGTCAATCGTGCCGTGAATCAGCAGCATTTTGCCGCTCAGATTTTTCGCGGCCCTGGTCACCGAACTCTTCTCGTAGCCTTCGGGGTTATTCTGCGGCGTGCCCATATACCGCTCGGTATAAATCGTGTCGTAGAGGTGCCAGTCGGTCACCGGCGCGCCGACGATCCCGACCTTCCACGCCGTCGAATGCGTCAGCGCGTACGAAGTCATATAGCCGCCGTAGCTCCAGCCGTTCAGGGCGATGCGCGAGCCGTCAACGTAAGGCTGCTGTTTGAGCCACGCCAGACCGTCTTCCAGGTCGCGCAGCTCAAGCTCGCCAAGGTTATGGAAAATCGGCCACGTTGATTCCGCGCCCTTGCCGCTGGCCGAGCGGTTGTCGCAGACCCATATGATGTAGCCTTTCTGCGCGAGCATCTGGTGCCACATGTTGCCCATCCCGATGCCCCACACGTTGCGCACCTGAGGCGCGTGCGGGCCGCTGTAAGTATGCTCGAAGACCGGGTACCTTTTCTTCGGGTCGAAGTCCGGCGGCTTGATCATCATCGCCTCCATGACGAAGCCGTCGCGCGTTTTGACCTGGACGAATTCCGGTTTGCTGAGCTTGTAAGCTTTCAGCGCTTCGACCCTGTTTTCATCAATCACGCGGGCGAGTTTGCCGTCGGCTGTGTGCAGCTTCACCTGAGTCGGCGTGACGGCGTCGCTCCAGGCATCAATGAAGTGCGTGAATGACGGGTTGAAATTCGCGTTGTGCGTGCCTGCCGCTTCGGTCAGCCGCTGCAATCCCGTGCCATCGAGTTTGATTCGATACGTATCGCTGCCGATGTGGCTGCGTTCGGTGCCGGAGAAGTAAACCCAGCCGTTCGCCTCGTCCACGCCGTGCAGCCTCTGCGCCTCCCACTTGCCCGAAGTGATCGGGCGGACCAGTTTGCAATCGGTCGAGTAAAGGTAGAGGTGCTTCCAGCCGGTGCGCTCGCTGACCCAGATGAACGAGCCGCCTTTGAGCCAGTAAGGCTCAATCAGGTTGTCTGACTCGATCCACCTGGCTTCGCCGTCGCGGAAAGCGGTCTCGCTTTTGCCGGTCGCCGGGTCGGCGAAATTGAGGTCAATCCAGTTCTGCTCGCGGTTGGTGATGCAGTACCAGACCCGGCTGCTGTCCGGCTTCCAGCCGACTCGCACGATCAGCGGTTCGACCTGCTGGTACTTGAATGTGTCAACCCACTTCGAGGCCCCGCCGGCGACGTTGACGACGGCGAGTCTGGCCGCCGGATTCGGCATCCCGGATTTCGGGTAAGCATAGACTTCCAGGTCCTGCTGATTCGGAATGTGGTCTGTGATGGTGAAGTCTTTGACCTGCGATTCGTCGAGTTGCAGGTAGGTGATCCTGGTCGAATCCGGGCTCCACCAGTAGCCCTTGAAATTGCCGCGCCCGTAAACTTCTTCCTGATAGACCCAGTCGAGTCTGCCGTTGAAAAGCTTCGGGTTGCCATCAAGCGTCAGCGAACGTTCCTTCTGCGTGGCGATGTCCACGACCCAGATGTTGTAGCTGCGGACGTAGCTGACCATCTTCCCGTCGGGGCTGAATTCTTCGCCGACCTCTTCGTCGGCGGTGTTGGTCAGCCGGATCGCCGTGTCGCTGCCGAACTGGTAATAAAACAGGTCATTCGCGTAATTGATGAGCGCCGCAGTGTTGCCGGCATTCATCTCCATCGGCCCGTGCGCGATCTTCTTCGCGTCGTTCGCACCGATGCCCGGCAGCTTCGCAAAAGCCGCCTCCATCTTCGCCGCGTCGTAAAACGGCTCTGACTGCCCGGTCAGCGCGTCAACCCTGAGCAACTGCGCCCCCGCCTTCGGGTCGGATTTGCGTTGCAGGTAGTGCGTGTCATCGAGCCACGTCAGGCCGGGCGGGGGATTGCCGTTGAAATTGACTCGTTTGGCCGGGTCATAAATGTCATCAATCGTGAGCAGCTTGTCCTGAGCCGCGACGGTGACGGTGATGACGAGAAGGGCGAGGGCAGAGAGGGTCAGTGTCCTGAGACGTTGCATGTCGAATTCTCCAGAAGGAAGGCCACGTGAATGACCGCATGGAAAAAGGGAGGAAAGACGGCAGGCATCAAGTCAGGAATCAAAAGGCAGGAACGTGAACAGTTGCAGAAAGAATGTGCCTTTTGAATTGCTGCTCCCCGGCTTTTGCCTGACGGCCGCTCCTCCCTCTTTCATCCGTAGCTGTTGTGCTGTTGTAATGGATCAGTTTGTGTGTTTTGCGACCTGCGCCTGAACCGGCGGGCCAATCCTACTACCGCCCCCCGGGCGGTTTCAAGCGCCCGCGACATTTGCTTGACACATCATACCCGCTACGATAACTTCCTTTGTTCGGTCAGATCAGACAATCATCGTCTGTCCGAATCGTCATCATCAACTGCATCGTCACTGCTGATTAGAATACTTTTTGAGGAGGAGTTCATGGCAATTAAGGTCGGCATCAATGGTTTCGGGCGGATCGGGCGCAACGTGCTGCGCGCGTCGCTCGGGAACAGGGACATTGATTTTGTCGCGGTCAACGATCTGACCGACACGCGAACGCTCGCGCATCTGCTCAAGTACGATTCGATCCTCGGCAACCTCGAACACAAGATCACGCACACGGAAAATACGATCAGAGTTGAGGACGACGAGTTCCGCGTCTTTTCCGAACGCGACCCGGCGAAGATCGCGTGGGAGGAGACGGGCGCCGAGATCGTGATCGAATCCACCGGGCTCTTCACCGACAAGAATAAAGCCGCCGCACACCTGCGCGGCCCGGTCAAAAAAGTCATCATCACCGCCCCGGCGAAGAACGAAGACCTGACCATCGTGCTGGGCGTCAACAACGAGGCCTACAATCCGAAGGAACACCACGTCGTCTCGAACGCCTCCTGCACGACCAACTGCCTGGCGCCGGTGGCCAAGGTCATTCACGAGAAGTTCGGCATCCGCAAGGCGCAGATGACGACGATCCACTCCTACACGAACGACCAGAACGTGCTGGACCTGCCGCACAAGGACCTGCGGCGCGCGCGCGCCGCGGCCCTGTCAATGATCCCGACTTCGACCGGCGCGGCAAAAGCCGTCGCGCTGGTGCTGCCGGAACTGAAAGGTAAATTCGACGGCATCGCGGTGCGCGTCCCCACGCCGAACGTCTCGCTCATTGACGTGGTCATCGAGACGGAGAAGGAGACGACCACCGAGGACGTGAACGCCGCGCTGAGGGCTGCGGCTGAAGGCCCGCTCAAAGGCATCCTCGGCTTCGAGACTGAGCCGCTCGTGTCGAGCGATTTTCGCCGCAACCCGCTCTCGTCCATCGTTGACGCCGAATACACCAAAGTCCTCGGCGGCAACATGGTCAAGATTCTCTCGTGGTATGACAACGAGTGGGGCTATTCCAGCCGCGTCGTTGATCTGATCAGGTTCATGGCCCGGAAAGGGCTGTGAGGAATTCCCGCAGGTTTTACAGAGCAACATTATGAAAGCAACACCGCAGGCGTCCGCAGTTGACCACCGTCCCAAAGCGCAGCGTCAGACTGCGCGCGTCTGCGGTTCTGACTTTATTGGACGGATCGCCACTTACTTAATGATCGCCACACTGCTGGCCCTCCCAGCTCTCTCTCCCGCCTGGGCACAGCGAAGTCCGGGCAGCAAAAAGACCCGGACTGCATCGGTTCATTCGCTAGGGAAGTCTCAGGCGCGCCCGGTCACTCAGGCCGTCGGGAACGAACAGAGCTGCGACGGCGCGCTCGAAGTTGTGCCGCGCAGGCAGATGACTTTTATTCGCAAGCGCCACCCCGTTTCCGGTTCTGAAAAATAGTCGCTGCTTCTCGTGAACCATGCCCCGGGGATGTCCCCTGTCCCTGTCACCGAAGAGATGAGATCAGCAAGACGTTCTCATAACATTACCGCCTCATCGGCTTCAGTCAGCCTGCCCGAAATCGTTTTCCCGCTGATCCCGTTCGTCGCGCTGATCCCGAACTTTTACCTCGTCCCGGACCTTTATTACAACGGCCTGCCGACGCAGGAACTCTGCTTCGCCTGGATGATGGTAGCTCTGACCGCGCTCGGTTTGATCGAGGTGATTCGCCAGCGGGGCGCGCCGGTGGTCGGTCGGCGTGATCTGCTGACGCTCGCCCCGCTCGTCATGCTCTGGTTGTGGGCGGTGGCTCTGTCTTTCCGGTCGCCGGACATTTTTGAAGCGATGAGGGTCTGCGGGATCTGGCTCGGCCTGTTGATTCTGCTCGGCGCCGGGATTATGGGGCTCAGAGATCGTTCCGCGCTCTGGCTGATTGCCGCGCTCGATCTGTTCACCGGCGTGCTGGCGCTCTCGCAGCTTTACGAATATTACATCTACCGCGAGGAGATGTACGGCGTGTTTTTCAGCCATGGGATCACGTCGGAACTGCTGGCATTGCTGCTGCCGCTCCAGCTGACCCGCTACCTGACCGCCGCGAGCCGGCTGGCGGCGGTGCGCTCGATGCTCATCATCGGGCTGGCCGGGGCGGCGCTGCTCGTCAACCTGCGCCGCGGCGCGCTCCTCGGCGTGACGGTGGCGGTGCTGGGCATTGCGCTCGCGCTCATCTTCAAAAAGCTGAGGCTGCAGAGTAAATGGCGCCTCGTCTGGGCTGTGCTGCTGGCGGTGCTGGTGGCCGCGCCGATTGTCTATTACAAGTGGGAGACGATTGTTTTCCGCTTCAGGGGCGCGACACAGCTGAGTTCTTCGGGCGAACTCGGGTTGACGAGCCGGGTGCGGGTCTGGGCCACCGCGCTTGAGATGATCCGCCGCCACCCGGTGCTGGGCGTCGGGACCGGCGGCTTTGTCTCGGAGTACGGCGACTACCGCAGGTATTTCGTCGAGAATCCTGCTTACGCCGCCGCCGCCGAGGCCGCGGAGCCGGAGGATAATGACGAAATTCATAACCCGCATTCGCACAGCGAATACCTGGAGCTTACCGCGGAACTGGGCTTCGTCGGCCTGCTGCTCTTTCTGGCCTTCTGGGTTCAGGTGTTCAGACGCTTGTGGCAGAATCATCGCGCGCCGCGCGGCGACATTGCGCTCGGGGCGCTGTTTGGGCTGAGCGCTTTTGCTTTCAGCTCGAGCCTGAGCGGGTTCTCTTTCCGTTTCACGCCGGGCATTATTATCGCCGCCTGTGTGGTCAGTGCCGGAATCGCTGTCGGCCGCGATGGTGGGAAGGGAAATTCCGATCAGCCCGGTCAGAAGGAGGAGGGTAGCGGGGCTTTCAAATTGAGTAAGGCTGCTCTGGTGGCCCTGCTGCTCGTCCTGCTCGCGCTCGGCGCGGCATTCGTCCGGCGGACCGACCGGGTGCTGGAAAGCCAGCAGACACAAAGCGGCACCGATTTCCGGTTCAGCTTCAAGCCCGGCGAGAACGAAATCTATCTGGCGCGTTACGAGCAGGTGCTGCGTGCCGACCCGTATAACGCCGGGGCGCACCTCGGCCTCGGGCTGCTGCTTTATCAGATGAAGCGCGTTGACGAAAGCATCCCGCACGTTGATTATGCGCTGCACCATGGCTACAGTCGCCCGTTCACCAGAGTCCTGCAGGCGTTCAATTTCGAGCAGGCGGGGCGACTGCCCGAGGCCGTCAGGCTGCTCGAGGAATGCGTAGCCAACTTCCCAAAGTCAGTCTTTGCGCGTACCGTGTACCAGGAATTCCTGCTCCGGCTGGGGGAAATTGACCGCGCGCGCGCGCAGGACGCGATTCTGCGCGGCCAGGATGAAGGTCTGGCGCAGAGCTGGCGGCTGGCCCTGCTCATGAAAAATGAGGCGGCGACTGCCGAGGCCGCGAGGCGCGGCCTGACCCCGCCGGACTCGCTGCAACCCGGGCTGGTGCGTTCCATCGTTCAGGCGCGCGCTTACCATTACCTCAGATAGACAAACTGCAGGAACCCGGCATTCTGTTAATCCGGAGAATCTGATGAAATCCCTGACCCTGCTTGAAAGCGTTCCGGCTTATGAAAGTACAATTGCCAGTTCCTTCAATCTGAGCCTGCTCGTGCCGGTTTACAACGAACGCCACCACGTCGAGGCCAGCCTGACGCGCGCGCTCGCGCTCAACCACGAGCTGATCAACCGGCTCGAACTCGTCGTCGTTGACGATTGCAGCCGCGACGGGAGCTGGGAGATCCTGCAAAGGATGGCCGCCCGCGATTCGCGCATCAAACTCATCCGCCACGAGCGCAATCAGGGCAAAGGCGCCGCCGTCCGCACGGCCATCGCCCACGCGACCGGCGACATCAGCATCGTCCACGACGCCGACCTCGAATACAACCCGGCGGACATCCCCGCGCTGCTGGTTCCCTTCGCGAAAGAGGGGGCGGATGCGGTCTTCGGCTCGCGTTACCTCTCGGCCCCCTACCGCCGCGCGCTGATGTACCGGCACACGATGATCAACAAGGCGCTGACGCTCGCCAGCTGTTTGCTGACCGACCTGCACCTGACCGACTTGGAGACCTGCTACAAGGCGGTCAATACGACGCTGCTCAAATCCATCCCGATCCGCAGCAATGATTTCCGCTTCGAGGTCGAGATCGTCTTCAAGCTCGCCAAGCGCCGCGCGCGCGTCTTTGAAGTGCCGATCCGCTACCTCCCGCGCACGCAGGAGGAGGGCAAGAAGATCAAGCCCCGGGACGGCGTCCTCGCGCTGCTGGCGATGCTCCGTTACTGGCTGATTGACGACCTCTACCAGAAGGACGAGTACGGCTCGCACATCCTCGCGAACCTCGAACGCGCGCGAAAATTCAACCTGTGGATGGGCAGCGTGCTGCGACCACACATCGGGGACCGCGTGCTGGAAATCGGGGCGGGCATCGGCAACCTGACCAGTCAGTTCATCCCGCGCGAACTGTACATGGCTTCGGACATCAACCCGAGCTACCTGCAATACCTGCGTTCCTATTCCTTCGGCAAACCTTACCTGCGCGTGATGCCGATTGACGCCAGCCGGCCGGATGATTTCGCCGGGCTGGAGGGGCAGTTCGACACGGTCGTGATGCTTAACGTGCTGGAACATGTGTCCGACCCGCATCAGGCGCTGCGCTCAATCCACTCGGCGCTCGAGCCGGGCGGTCGCGCGATCATCCTCGTGCCGCAGCACCCGAAGATTTACGGCACGCTCGATGAGGCGCTCGAACACCGCGAGCGCTATTCCGCCGGCCAGTTGCGCGAAGCACTCACGGCGGCAGGATTCCGGGTTGAGACGATGTTCGACTTTAACCGATTTTCGGTCCCCGGCTGGTGGTGGCACGGGAAGATTTTCCGGCTGCGGAAATTCTCGCGCGTGCAGATCAAGCTGGTGGAAACGCTGATGCCGCTGCTGCGGCGGATAGACCGCTTCCTGCCGTGGGGCGGGCTGAGTGTGATTGGCGTTGGCGTAAAAGAGTAAGACGGCCCGGGCCCCTGATCAGAATTTTACGCGGGCGCTTTCCATAATTGCCCCGTCATATTTTCCCGCCGGATGCCCGAGAGAATAAATTAATTACGCCCGCCGTTTTCGCGCGTTCCGGTACGTGTTATATTTTTCTCTATTATTGATGTGACAGAAAGCTGTGGGCCGTGTGACAGCAGAGTTCACGAGCAACTGTCGACAGGACGGGTGACCATCCTCACTTAGCAATCCCGATTCAAATAATCCAGAACTGAATTTTCAGAAGGAGTATCCATGAGTTTGTTCAGTATTTCCCTGCGAGCGAGAGGTCTGTCCTCGCTCGTCTTCGTAATAAACTGTCTGCTGATTCTCTCCCTCTCCTTATTTACAAATGCATCCGCACAAAGTCAGCCGACGCTCGACAGTGAGGAGCAGCAGTTTCTCACGCTGATCAATAATTACCGCGCGCAGAACGGCCTCGGCCCGCTTCAGGTATCGGCCACGCTGACGAACGCCTCCAAGTGGTTCAGCCAGGATATGGCCGCGAAAAATTATTTCCCCTCCAACCACGTTGACAGTCTGGGGCGTGACCCTTTCGTCAGAATGGCCGCCTTCGGCTACAACTATCAGACCGCCAAAGGAGAGAACATTGCGGCCGGCAACGCGACTGCGGCCGCCACCTTCGATCAGTGGAAGAATTCATCCGGCCATAACGCCAATATGCTGAGCGGCTCCTATAAAGCCATCGGCATTGGCCGGGCCTACGATGCGAATTCGACTTACAGATGGTACTGGACGACAGATTTTGGCGGCTATGTTGATCAGCCCGTAACCCCCCCGGCCGGGGTGACGCTCACTTACAACGGGAAAGCGCGTGACCGCGTCGGCCAGGGCAACACCGCCTTCAGCGGCGACGGCCAGGCGGACGGGGTCTTCACGGCCTCATTCCAGACCGGGACCGGCAGCCGGACGGTGACCTCATTGCAGCTCTCGCAGCAGCAGCGCAACGGCCAGTGGGACACCTCGCCGGCCACCGGGTACTGGGCGCTCGGCGCCGCCGCTAACCCGGACGGGGTACTCTACAACGCTGGCACCGGGCCGGTGAATTTCACGGTGGGGGACGGCGTGAGCTTCACGATTTTCGCGAGCGACTACAACAACACGATGTTCGTTGCAGGCAGCACCCTCACGCTGACCGTGGGCTTCAGTGACGGGAGTACGTCTTCGGCCTCGCTGACGATCCCGGCGACGATGACGCTCAGTTACAACGGGAAGGTGCGCGACCGCGTCGGCCAGGGCAACACGGCGCTCGCGAGCGACGGCCGGCCCGACGGGGTCTTCACGGCTTCATTCCCGGCCGGGGGCGGCAGCCGGACGGTGACCTCATTGCAACTGTCGCAGCAGCAGCAGAACGGGCAGTGGGACACCTCGCCGGCCACCGGGTACTGGGCGCTCGGCGCGGCGGCCAACCCGGACGGAGTGTTCTATAACGCCGGGACCGGGACGGTGAACTTCACGGTTGCCGATGGCGTGAGCTTCACGATTTTCGCGAGCGACTACAACAACCTGATGTTTGCAGGGGGCAGCACCCTTACACTGACTGTCGGTTTCAGCGACGGGACGAAGACCACCGCCGCTCTGACCTTATAAACATCCTGCTGAAGGTGACCCTGATTCGCCTCACCGCCGCAGGATGCGGAAGCAAAGCAGAGAAAAGACCTCTCTCGTGACGGCTTCTGCATCCTGCGGCGGTGAGCGGGCTTTGGTAAGCGAATTCATCGCCTGAGTCAAAGGTCAGCCGCCTGGTGCTGATGGCTGGCTCGGCCGGTCACCGCCGGAAGCTCAGCGGTTGTCGACCCGCGCCGCGGCAGTCATTTCAAAAATCGTGTTGGGGGCGCCTGATCGTTTCGTAGACCCCCTGAATTTTTTGAACCATGCGGGTATCGCTGAAATCTTCGGCCCTTTCCCGCGCCGCCCGGCCCATCGTCAGGCACCGGGCCGGATCCTCCAGTAATTGCCGCAGGGCTTCTGCCAGCGCCCGGGTATTTTCCGACGAGACGACCAGCCCGCTCACCCCGTCCGTGACGAGGCGGGAATTTTCGCCGGTGTCGGTCACGACGCAGGGCAGGCCCGCCGCCATCGCCTCCAGAATCGCCAGCGGCATCGCCTCATAACGCGACGGCAGGACGAACACGTCAGAGGCCTTGAGCAGACACGGCACGTCGTCGCGAAAGCCCAGGAAGCTGATAAATTGTGCCCGGCCTGACTGGCGGGCCTGCTGCTGCAACTGGCCGCGCAGCGGGCCGTCGCCGATCAGCCAGAGTCGCGCACGGTGAGCCGCCAGATCAATCCCGCTGACGGCGTCGAGTAAAATATCAATGCCTTTCTGATGATCCAGCCGGCCGATGAAGCAGATCACCTTGTCACCGGCCGCGAGGCCCGCCCCGGCCCGCAGCGCTTCGCGGTTGCTCACACCGTCATAACGCGAGAGATCAACGCCGTTGCTGATGACTTCGGCGCGCCGCCGGCTGACCAGCCGCAGGGCGATGGCTTCTTCCAGTACAAGTGAAGAGACGTAAATCAACCGGGCCGTCAAGCGGCGATTCAGCACGCGCTCCAATCTCAGATACAGCCATCGCCCGAAACGCGGGCCGGTGTACCTGCTGCCGGCGAAATAATACGCCGGCAGGTGAACGGTCACGACCGCGGGAATACGCAGCGGCCGCGCCAGCACTCTGCCCAGGAAAGCGGAGCGCGGGCAATGGAAGTGAGCTACCCCGACCCGGCGTTGACGGAGCAGGCGCGCGAGGGCGAAGAAGGAAATGAGGTCGGCAAAATGCCGCGGTCGCCACTCGATGATCTGCGCCCCGGCGGCCTCAGCCTGCGCGGCGAACGCGGGTGAGAGCGGCCCGATCATGAGCCAGCGGTAGCGCGACCGGTCGCCATGCCGCAGAAGAGAGAGCAGGTGTGTCTCCACCCCGCCGACGTGCAGCGGGTAGCTGGAGATGAGCGCGATCGTAACCTGTTTTTCCGGCGACTGGGTCAATGCTCAGGCCGTTTCCAGGGGGGCGTGATGGTTAACTCGTCCTTGCCCTCAGTGTGAACGGGTTGCCGTAGAGATGTTCGGCGGCTCTGAGGCCGGGCCTGCCAAGGTTCGTGAGCAGCACCAGTTGGAGAAACCGGCGGGGCAGGTGTTGCACAGGGGTGTGGCGCCACACTTCGCCGAGCCACCCGCGCGCCTGCGCCGCCTCGCCGCTCCAGAAGCAGCAATACGCCGCGTACAGGCGCGCGTTATTCAACGCTTCGGCGTGATGGCTTTGCAGGTGCGGCGGCAGCGTGCCGGAAGCAAACAATCCTTCAATCACGGAAACGACCTCCGGGCCGAAGGCGGCAACCGCGCGCAACGATTTGGCCGCCGTATGCAGGCGCAATGCGGCGAGTCGCCGGGGCACGTAACGGACCGGCCAGCGCGCGCCGATTTTCAGACAGAGGTCGTAATCCATCACATAATGCAGCTTCTCATCGAGCCAGCCGACCTGTTCGAGCGCGGCGCGACGTATAAACATCGCCGGCTGCGGGATGAAATTGTTCACGGATTTCAGCAGCGCGGCGTAATCATACGGCCGCGTCGCATAGCTGCCGATCAGCTTCCCGTTTTCATCTATGTAATCCCCGTCGCCGTAAACCAGCATCGCGTCCGGATGCTCGCGGAATTCCGCGGCGACGGCGGCAATCGCGCCGGGCAGGAGCAGGTCATCCGAATTAAGCCATGCCAGAATTTCACCGCTCACCATCCGCCAGCCTTTGTTGATAGCTGCCGACTGTCCGCTGTCGGGTTCCGAAACCCAGCGCAGCCGCCCGCCGTAACCGCGCAACACCTCCACCGTCTCGTCCTCGGAAGCGCCGTCCATTACCAGGTATTCGATGGCGGGGTAATCCTGAGCGAGGACGGAGTTGATGGTCTCGGCGATGAACGCCCCCTGATTGAACGAAGGGGTGACAATCGAAACTGAAAGCTGCTTTGACACGTCCGCGTCGCCCCGGTTGAAGTCTGGCAGAAGCGTTTTCGCCTAACGATTGAACGCCTCCAGCAATTGATTCAGCTTGTGATGAACAATGTGCCTGATGATATAAGGCCGCGCGCGGCGGCCCAGCTCTTCTGCGGTGATCGCCCGCCCCAGAGCGCGCAGGCGCAGGCGGTTCATCTCCTGAACTCCGATCTCGTCAATCACCGATGAACTTTTCTGTTGTGGATGCACCCTGAACGCGCCCAGGAATCGCGGCAGCCTGGCAAACTTCGCCCCGGCGTCGCGGAACCGCAGCAGCAGGTCCCAGTCCATCGCGAACTGAAAACTCTGGTCGAGCGCGCCGCCGGCTTTTTCCCAGAGGCGCCGCCGCCAGAAGAGCGTCTCCTGCGGGATGAAAGCGGCCCACGACATAATCTCGTCGTCGTGTGGCGGCATCACCCAGCGGCCGATCTCGGCGTCGTCTTCGTCAATCAACACGCGGTGCCCGTAGACGGCGTCAATTTCAGGGTGCCGGTTGAAGTAGCCGGCGACATAATGCAGCGCGCCCGGCAATAACAGATCATCGGAATTGAGCCATGCCATCAGCTCACCGGTCGAGTGCCGGAAGCCCAGATTGATCGCGTGCGCCTGCCCCTCGTCGGCCCGCGATTCCCAGTGCGCGAAAGCCACCTGGTGGCGCTTCAGAATCTCCGTCGTCTCGTCCGCCGACCCGCCGTCCTGAATGATGTATTCGAGGTTCGGGTAATCCTGATCAAGCACGCTCCGGATGGTGCGCTCGATAAACCGCCCCTGATTGAAGCTGGGCGTGATGATGGAGATGCACGGAAACAAAACCAGTGACGGGCGACGGGCATAATGCCGCGGAAGTTTCAGCGGCCTGGGTGGGTACTGGGAGAGAACTCCCAGCCTCACCGACAGCCCCAGCGCCTCCCTCAGTCGTTTGCCGAACCGTGGCTTGCCGAGTCCGTTTGAATGCAACTCGCCCTCAGTTTTCATCTGCGATCAGGCCTCGAGGGGTCCCGCGTGGCGCTACGGCCTGCGGTATTCACCGGTCTGAATTCTCTTCCACCAGTCCTCATTGCTGACGTACCAGTCAACGGTGCGGCGCATGCCCTCTTCAAAAGAGATTTCATTCCGCCAGCCGAGTTCGCGCTCGATTTTCGCCGAATCGGTCGCGTAGCGGCGGTCGTGGCCGAGCCGGTCCTCGACCCAGGTGATCAGCTTCTTCGTGCTTTTCTCGCCCGACAGGCCGAGCCTCGCGTCAATTGACTCGCAGAGCAGGTTGACGATTTCGATGTTCTTCTTCTCGTTGCCGCCGCCGATGTTGTAGACCTCGCCGACCCGCCCGCCCGCGAGTACCAGATCGAGCGCGCGGCAGTTGTCTTCCACGTAAATCCAGTCGCGCACGTTCTGCCCGTCGCCGTAAACCGGCAGCGGCTTGCCCGTGAGCGCGCTCGTGATCATCAGCGGGATCAGTTTTTCGGGGAACTGGTGCGGGCCGTAATTGTTCGAAGTCCGCGTGATCACCACCGGCAGGCCGAAGGTGCGCTGGTAGGACAGGGCGAGCAAATCGGCCCCGGCCTTGCTGGCCGAGTAAGGATTGTTCGGGTGATACGGCGTCTCTTCGGTAAAGAAGCCTTCCGGCCCGAGCGAGCCGTAGACTTCGTCGGTGCCGATCTGGAGGAATTTTTTGACGCCGTGGGCGCGGGCCGCGTCGAGCATCGCCAGCGTGCCGCCGACGTTCGTGCGGACAAAGGCCTCCGCCCCAGCGATGCTCCGGTCAACGTGTGATTCGGCGGCGAAGTTGACGACGGCTTCGATGTCGTGTTCCCGGAGCAGCGAGGAGACCAGCTCGCGATCCGTGATGTCGCCGTGAACGAAGCGGTAATCGGCGCGCGATTCGAACTCGCGCACGTTGTCCCGGTTCCCCGCGTAAGTCAGCGCGTCCAGATTGACGACGAAAACGCCTTTGCGCCCCTTGAGCAGAAACCTGACGTAGTTCGAGCCGATGAACCCGGCTCCCCCGGTGACCAGAATACGGTGATACATAATTTACCTCAGTGGAATGTCGGGGCGGATAATGGTGAAAGGAGCCGGTTCGTTATGCTTCCTCGGCGATACGGCGCAGATATTTTCCGTAATCGCTCTTGTCATATTTTTCGGCCACGCGCCCGAGCTGTTCGGCGTTGATGAAGCCTTTGAAGTAAGCGATCTCTTCAATGCAGGCCACCTTCAACCCCTGCCGCTGCTCGAGCGTCTGGACGAAGATTGAGGAAGTCAGCAGCGAATCAAAAGTCCCGGTGTCGAGCCAGGCGATCCCGCGCCCGAACGGCACGACTTCGAGCTGCCCCTTCGCCAAGTAATGCAGGTTGACGTCCGTGATCTCCAACTCGCCGCGTGCCGACGGCTTGAGGCCACGCGCAACCCCGACCACCTCCGAGTCGTAAAAGTAGATCCCCGTCACCGCCCAGTTCGAGCGCGGCCTGAGGGGCTTCTCTTCGAGGCTGATCGCGCGACCGTCCGCGCCGAACTCGACCACGCCGTAACGCTCCGGGTCCTGCACCTTGTAGGCGAAGACCTTCGCCCCTTCGGTCAGCGTGGCCGCCTTCTCAAGCGCGAAGCTCAGCTCATGCCCATAAAAAATGTTGTCGCCGAGGATCAGACACACCGGGCTGCGGCCGATGAAATCGGCGCCGATCGTGAAAGCCTGCGCGATGCCGCCCGGGTACGGCTGTTCCTCGTAAGCGAAACGCACGCCGATCTGGCTGCCGTCGCCGAGCAGGTCGCGAATCAGCGGCAGGTCGCGGGGGGTGCTGATGATCAGGATTTCCCTGATGCCAGCCAGCATCAGGATCGAAAGCGGGTAATAGATCGTCGGCTTGTCGTAAACCGGCAGCAGTTGTTTGCTGACCGTCGTCGTCAGCGGATAAAGGCGGGTGCCGCTGCCCCCGGCCAGAACGATTCCCTTCATTGATTCCCCCCGGTGTGTTGATTCCAGTTGGCTGGACTCAGCCGATATTCCGCGAAACTCATGAGCTTCTGATCTCTGGCCGAAACGACCGGGGCAGTCACAGGCCATTCGATCCCGAGTTCGGGGTCGGCCCAGAAGATGCCGCCCTCGCCCTTCGGATTGTATCCCGCATCAACTTTATAAATCACATCTGCCGGCTCATCCCCCGGCACGCAGAACCCGTGCGCGAACCCCGGGGGGATCCAGAGCATCAGCCCGTTGCTGTCGCCGAGTTCGATCCCGAAATGACGGCCGAAGGTGGGCGAGTCGGCCCGCAAATCCACCGCGACGTCCCAGATCCGACCCCTGATTACTCCGACCAGTTTCCCCTGCGCGGGGGACTGCTGATAATGCAGCCCGCGCAGCACGCCCGGCCCCGACCGCGAGTGATTGTCCTGTAAAAAACTGAACGGCAGGCCGGCCTCGCGGAAGCGCTCCCGGTGATAACGTTCGGTAAAAAATCCGCGTTCGTCAGAATAGATATTCAGCCTGATCAATACCAGTCCGTCCAACCCGCACTGACTGATTTCCATCAATCCATCTCCTTGTGGTCATCTCTCAATTCCGGTCACCGCCCGCTCAATGAATACCTGACTCTGTTTGAAGGCTTTGGAATTGTTTCTGGCGTCAAGCAGCATCCGCGCCACTTCCCAAAGGTTCCAGGGCAGGAGCGCCCTCGGCATCAGGAGTTCAGCAAACGCGCCGACGGAGGATAACATTTTCCCCGGCCGCCCTGCACGCGCCATCAGGGCGGCATGATAGAGGTAGCCGGCCGCGATGACGGCACTCCCCAGCGCCCACGATCTGCGGCATTCCGAACAACCCGGGTGCAGTCTGACCTCCTGCCGCGGCACCATCTGTCGGCACCGCACCAGCAGCTTGATGATGTCCGCCGACGTGCTGTCGCCATGAACGCGGTACTCGGTCAGGCACTCATCCACCACATAAACTTTATAATGACGCGCAATGTGGAGCCACATATCCCAGTCGTCCATCCCCGACTCCGGGTCGGGGAGCCCGCACCTGCCGATCACCCGGCGGGGAATCAATGAGGAAGCATTGCAGTACCAGTTGCGCCTGAGCAGGTCGTGAAAGACGTCGCCGGTCGGGCCGGTCGGGAAAACGGGACTGCAAACCCTGCCACGCTCGTCAATCAGGCGATAGGCTGTAAACACTACCCCCGCGTCCGGGTATCTTTCGAACATCGCGATCTGCTGTTCGATTTTGGTCGGGAGCCAGCGGTCATCCTGATCCAGAAACGCGATGTAATATCCCCGCGATTGGAGGATCGCCTGCCCGCGCGCGGCAATCCCCTGCGTCCCGTCATTCTCCTGGTAAAAATACCTGACGCGCGCGCCCAGCGATTCACAGACCTCTCTGGTGTGATCGGTCGAGCCGTCGTCCACTACTATCACCTCAATATGCGGGTAAGTCTGCGCGAGGGCGCTCTGAACGGCTTCGCGCAGATACTCGGCGTCGTTGTAGGCGGGGATGATTACACTCACCAGCATAGGTCATGTCCCTGACAGGAATTCCGGCGGCTCCGGGCGGCGAGGCCACTGGAATCAGAACGGTTTTCTATTAATCGAAACGAACTCATTGTATATAAACAGGTGCCCGATCAGGCGCGGGAAAGGGAAAGAATACTCTCTCACAGGTATCAGGCCGGTTTCCCTGGCGATGTTTCTCAGTTCGTTGAATGTCATGAACTGAACATGCGTCGGGTCTGAACGGTAGCCCGCCTCCTGAGGAGTAATGATAATTACCAGCCCAAAGGGCTTGAGCAGATAAAGGTACTCGCTCAGTAAATCCGCCACCTCCCGGTCAGTCATGTGTTCAGCCACATGTGAACACAGAAGCGAGTCAAATGTGGCCGGCTTATTGAAAGCCGACTCGCGGAATTCTTCCGGCGTAAACGCCTGCAGCCCGCGTGATCTGGCGGCCTCAACCGCGTAAAAGCTGTGATCAACCCCAACCCCGTTCCCATTCAGATGGCTTAGATTCCTGCCAATCCCACAGCCGAGTTCAAGGGTGAAGCCGGGCCTGATGCGCCTGAGATTCCAGCGGTACGGCGCCTGAACATGAAGGGCCTTTTTCCACCAGACGGTCTGCCTGGCTATCAGCCTGTCCGCATATTCTTTATCACGTGTATCCACGAGTTACGCCGGGAAATGTCCTTTGAGTCAGTCTTCATTCCTGACTTTGCTTCACCTGAGCTACCCGATTCTGGTGATGAGCAGTATTCCAGCCACTATCAGAAGGGTGCCGGTTATTCTCCAGATGCTGGCCGCCTCGCCGAGGATGAATACCGACGCCACCAGCGCCATCAGGTAGTAGATCCCGCTCAGGACTGGCATGGCGTAGCTTAATTCAAACCTGGACAGGACGGTCAGCCACAACAGCGCGCTACACCCGGCGAGCAGGATGCCCGAAAAGAGCTGGGGCGTCGCCAGCACCTGGCGCGCAAAGACCTGCGCCTGTGCGATGCTGTTCAACGTGACAACGCCGCACTGCCTCAGGCCGCGTTTCATGAGGAGCTGGCTGGACAGCAGGAGCAGCGCGTTGGACAGGAGAAGCAGATACTGTGTCACCGTCTTTGGCATTTTACTTCCTTATTCTCTCCGAAATCAGATCAACCTTCGCCGAGCTGTGAACCTGCTGGCGAATGGTGTAGGCGGGCCGCTCCATCATGCGGAAGTGCATGCGCGCCAGATATTCGCCGATGATGCCGAGCGCGAAGAGCTGCGCCCCGGCAAAGATCGTGATCATCCCGGCGAGAATGTAGAAGCCCCACAATGTCGGGCTCTGGGTCAGCGAGCGAATTGCCACATAAACCAGCAGGATGAACCCCAGGATGGTGAAAGCGAATCCGATCAGGCTGGAAATCTGCAGGGGCAGCACGCTGAAGCCGGTCGTCATGTTGAGCGCATGCAGCACGAGCTTGCGCAGGTTGTAGTTTGAAGCCCCAATCTCTCTGGGGTCGTGGCGCACCGGCAGGGCTGAAAAACGCGTCGTCCCCCAGGTGAGCAGCGCGTCTATGAACACGTAAGAGCCGGTGTAGCTGGCAAATGACTCGCGCAGGGAGGCGCGGAAGACGCGGAATGAGGTGACGCTCCTGGCTATCTCGGCGCCCATCGCGCTTTGCAGCACCAGCTTGGTGGTTTGTGAAGCCGTGTCCCGCCAGAACCCGTGTTGTTCCCTCTGCGGCGTCCCGTAAACCACGTCGAACCCCCTGCCCAGTTCTTCGAGCAGCCTCGGGATCTCTTCCGGCGGGTGCTGCAGGTCGTCATCCATCGTGACGATGACGTCATGATTCGCCTCGCGGATCCCGCAGAGCAGCGCGTTGTGCTGACCGTAATTTCGCATCAGGTTGATGCCGCGCACCCACGTGTAGCGGTCAGCCAGATCGGAGATCACCGACCAGCTGTGATCGCGGCTGCAATCATTGACCAGAATGAGTTCGAGTCGCCAGTCGTTGGCGGTCGCCACCCGGTCGAGACGTTCGGCCAGCAGCGCCAGAATCTCGGCGCTGTTGTAAACAGGGACTACGACTGATATCGCGTACATGTGCGTCTTCTCCCGTCAGGTGATCACCAGGTCTGATTGCGTTATACCTCTGCACCCGCCCTCATACATTTGTTTGCGCTTCCACGCCTCATCAATGCCCTCCTCAATCGTGTACCCCGGTTTCCAGCCGGTCAGGTTCTGCAGCCGTGAGATGTCTAGGACGTTATAGGCGACGCCCGCGAACCTGCCGGGCTCGGGCTGGCATTCGGGCTCATAGCCCGTCACGCGCGCGATGACTGAGAGGATGTTGCGTATCGTCGTGCCATGGCCGCCGCCGACATTCAGCGTGGCTGATTCCAGTCCGTCCAGAGCCAGCAGCCTGAGGATGATCCCGATGAGATCATCAATAAAGATGTAATCCCTGACGTTATCCAGTCCGCCCCATAAGCTGAGCGGCTGCCCGGCCCTGACCCGCTCGAGGAAAACGTCAATCACTCCCTGCGACACGCGGCGGATTCTCCCCGCGCCGTACGGGTTCGAGATGCGCAGGATCAGATACCCCAGGCCATGAACCCGGTGGTGGAAACGAATCATCTCCTCGCAGAGCAGCTTGCCCATGCCATAGCTCGCGAGCGGCGCGGGCGGGTCACCCTCGCTCGCCGCCCGGTGGCCGACATCGCCGTATATGGTCCCGCCTGAAGAGGGGAAGACGAGCCTTCTGACTCCGGCTCTGTTCATCAGCGACAGGAGCAGGTTCAGCGACTGAAGGGTTGTATTCAACTCGCTTTGCAGCGACGTGGGTGAGGTGCTGGGGACAGAGAACGTCACCAGATTGACGACCGCCGAGACGCCCTGAAGCGCCTGGCACAGGGCCTGTTCATCAAAGATTGACGCCTCGATCACCTCGGGCTCCCCCAGTGTCGCAAGCTCAGCCTTCTGTAAAACGTCAAAGCGGCGACTGAAGGCTCTGACTCGCCAGCCGCCCCTGAGCAGCGCGGCAGTCAGGTGCGAGCCGATAAAACCGCTCGCTCCAAGAACCAATACTGGCGAATTGTTGAGCCCCATAAAACGACAAACCTTAAGCTGGCCACGCGGCCCCGGATTTAATCCGGCAGGAGTCTACTGGCGCCGGCCTGTTCCCGGCGGGAAGCCTCTTCAAATCCAAGAGACTTCAATCTGGCCGCAGCCGGGCGGCTGTCTGCTTCACCCAGCCGATTAACTTCCGAGAAGTGCAATTCAATCCGCTTCTTTCCCTTACCCCGCGGGACGGGAATCCTGAGCCTGAACAGACCACTGGTCAGCCTCTGGTTTTTGATGACCCGCCCATCAATCAGAATCTGAATCGTTGTGTCGGCTGCCTGAGTCATTCCCTGGATGGAAAGACAGTCTGCCGCTTCGGGCTGGGTCAGGTAAACGAAGGCGGATTCTGAAACCCACCCATCCTCGTATAAGCCGGAGTACTCCAGATCGGGGTTGGCCAGATCGTCCGGGAATTTCTGTAATCTGCCGGGAGGGGTCAGGCGCTGGTACTCTTCTTCCGAGATCAGGGAAATATCGCGGGCAAAGGCAACAGGCCTTCTGATGTCGAACTGGACGCCGGTCCCATAAAGATTCATCAGCCCTGTGCGAGCAGAGGGAAAACGGGTTCCACTAACCCCCAGATCAATAGCCAGGTAAGCCCGACCTTCAATAATCTGGGGCTGTAGTGGGGGAGAGAAAACCCGACCCGACCCACGGCCTTCAAGGGGGAAAGGCTCGCGCGTGGATCCGACGGCCGCTGCCGGAGGCAGCAGGTTTTTTCCGTCCCCGTTTAATGTCCGGCTCAGGTTGAGAACCAGGCGAACTTTTTCTGACGGGTTGATCACCCGGAACAATAAATGGCGCCCGACGGCGGAGAAATATCTGTCTGCGAAGAAATAGTCGCTCTCGGGCTTGTAGAAAGCTGCGTCCCTGGAGTCGAAGTAGTGAATCTGCCCGAGCTTTGAATTGACGAAGACCAGGTGGTTTCGCACATTGCCGCATGGCTGGCTGACAAAACCAGAGCCGCCCGGATGCGATTGGTTGAAAACGCTGTGTTGCCTGCCAGCAATGATCAAGTGCTCGCATTCGTTCCCATTGCCGGAGGCGGCAGGGTTACCAAAAACAACGAATGGGTTGCGGGCCGCGGGGTCTGAAGGGTCCAGCAGGCTGAAGCTGAGGGTCCTGTTTCTCGCCTGCAACTGCCTGGCTATTGAATCCACCTTATCTTTCGTCGCCTGATCAAGAAAAAGAGATTTGGGGTATAAGGGGTAACCATTGAATATCCCGCCCAGGTTGAATGTGCTTTTCCCCCTCGTGTACAAAGTCTGAACCTTTGACAGAACCAGATTGGGAGTGTCGAGTACCAGTTGCTGAGCGTTGGCTGAACTGACAGCATGTTCGAATTCAGAGTAGACCCGGGATAAGGAAGCCTGTGGGATCTCAGCGAAAATAAGTTTCCCTCTCGCCGTTTTATAGCTCGCGTCGACGTAGAATACCTGAGTATGCACGCCGATCATCGCCAGAACGACGATCGGGGCCACCTGCCATATTTTCCGGCGTGAAAGCGCCGTCCAGAATGTTGCTATAGTCCCCAGCAGGAATGGCTGAATGAACATTGACAACTTGAAGAGCGCAAACCCCTCATGCCTCCTGAAAAATATAACGCTGGCAACAAGCATCGCGAAGACTACAAAGGCGGAAGGCTGCCGCTTCCACAACTGCCAGGCGATGACAGGGATGCTCAGAAAAAACAGGATCGCCCCCAGAGCGATTGACGCTGACATCCAGGGCTCCGAAGGAAAATCCGCAATGGACTGAAAACCCCAGAAATCCGCCAGACCGCCCGGCACAAGGAAGTAGGGAAACAAGGATTCGGTCCCCATCATTTCGGAGGCGGGGTCAACCCGGACAGACCTGCTGGATGTCTCCACGGCGCCGGCTATATATCCGACCGCGATCAGCCAGTAGCTGTTGAGCAGTACAACCCAGGTGATGAAGGCCGTGCCGGCCCCGATCATCAATTTCCCGACCGCCAGCCCCCGCTGCAGCAGGCCGGCCGCGACGTAAAGCACGAAAGCAAGAAAAAGGAATGGCGAAACTTCCGGATACAAGGCGAACTGAGCCGCGACGAGCAGCCCCGTCAGTATCCCGTGCCTGACCGCAGACCAAAGGTGAAACTCGCTGAAAGGGCGCAGTAACAGAGCTGTGCCGCAGAGCAGGAAGCTGATGCCGGCAACCTGTGGCATGAGCTGATAAAGGGTTCCAAGGCTGTTGAGCGCTGAGAGACTGAGCAGCGTGCAGGTCAGCAGAGCCGCCAGTCTGAAGCGGCGTGACTGGAGAACAAGTCCGCCGGCGGCGCTGATCAGCGTCAGGTGCAGGGCCATGAGCAGGGTCATATAAATGCGCGGGCCGGCAACCCCGGTCAGACTGGTCACCCAGGCCAGAATCATTTCGGTCCCGGAGCGGTGTCCCAGCACGACACTCAGAAACCAGAGGCTCTGGCTGTACTCCCAGCCACCGGCCAGCGTTTCCACATCCGGCACGTCAAAAAAGCCATGATTCAGAATCCGGTCGGCGCTGAGGACGTAGGTCGCCATGTCGTCGTTGCAGTAGCTCGCCCAGTCAAAACCGTAGATGAGCATTGGACGCCCGGTCAGGAAAAGCGCGAACAGCAGAATCCCGGCGAAGGGGAGGTAGTGTCGGGAGGGAATAACCGGCCGTAACCAGCCCAGCAGGAGGCCGCTGATTACTACCAGCACGATAGTCAACGGTACCGCAAACCTTTTGATCGGGATTCCCGCATGGTTCAGCCAGAAAATGGGCAGCAGAGTGGTTGCCACCCCGACGACCGGCGCGAGCAGCATGTTCCGAAGCAGGCTGCGGCGTGTATGAAGCAGCCCGAGTATCGCCAGACCGACGACGCCCCAGAAAACAAACAACAAAATTGATAATGCCAGAGCTGTCATTGATACTTTATGCCGCGAGAGTTATGACCGGTTTCCTGACCAGTGACCTGACAGCCGATTCGGTCGGGCACTGATCCCGCCCCGCCTCAATAGCGAACGATGCCGTAACGGTGAAGCTTCCGGTACAGGACATGCTTCTTCAGATAGGGCCGCAGGTGATTGTTGATTTCCACCCAGGACACGGGGCGTCCGGCGCAGCGCTCGCGCAGCCGCGCCATCTCCTGCTCGCCGATCTCCGTAATCCGGGCCGATGTTTTCTGATGGGGATGGACTCTGAATGCGCCGAGGAATCTGGGCAGGCGGCGCATCCGCGCGCCCGAGGCCCGCAGCCGCAGGAGCAGGTCCCAGTCCATCGCAAACTGGAAGCTTTCATCCACGCCCCCGCCGGCCTTTTCCCAGACGGCGCGCCGCCAGAAGAGCGTCTCCTGCGGGACGTAATCGGCCCACGAGAGGGCCTCGTCATCGTGCGGCGGCATCACCCAGCGGCCGACTTCCTGATCGGCCTCATCCACGATAATGCGGTGTCCGTAGACGACGTCCACTTCCGGGTGCCTTGAGAAATAATCGCCGACATAATTGAGCGCCCCGGGCAGCAGGAGGTCGTCCGAATTCAGCCAGGCCATGATCTCTCCCGTGGCATGACGGAATCCGAGATTGATCGCGCAGGTCTGGCCCCCGTCTTTGACCGATTCGTAATGCCTGAGCCGGCTTTTATATTTCTCGACCACCTGCATCGTGTCGTCGGTCGAAGCGCCGTCCTGAATGATGTATTCGAGGCGCGGGTAACCCTGATCAAGAACGCTTTGAATCGTCCGTTCGATGAACCCGCCCTGGTTATAGCTCGGCGTGACAATCGAAATGACGGGGGGCCGGGCCGGAGGCTTCGTCCCGAAGTATTTCCGGGGGATGGCCAGCGGCTTGGGCGGATACTGATAAAGCAGGCCGAGTTGGGGCGTCAGGAATCGTCTGATTCTTTGTTTGATGTCCCGCCGGCGGTAGCTTTCCAGCGCGGCTTGCTGTTCCTCGATCACTTTCAGGCGGGCTTCCGCAACGAGGTTCAGGCTCTCGAAAGCCCGCTGATACACTTCATTGTCCGGTGCCATCTGTTGCTGCTGCAGGCGGAGTGTTTCGAGCGCCTCGGCCTGCGTCTCGATGACGCGCAGGCGTTCAGTCGCCGCCGCCGTCACCGCGGCAAGCTGCGCCTGGAGCTGGGCGATGGTTTCGCCCTGTGCGGCATGTTCCGATTGCAGGGTCAGAAAACGCCGCTTCAGGTCGTCGTAATGGATCTGCCGGGCCTCTGCGTCGAGATCAGCGCTGAGGCTCCGCTGTGAGAGGGTGTTGAAATTGACTACCGGGAGGAAGAGGAGCCCGGACAGCACGGTGAGCGCCTCCCGGCAGGTCGCAGGCTCGGCGAGTGCGGGGCCGAAAATCTCCGCGCTGACGGCCGCGAGGTCATCCGCCGTGAAATGCTCGCTGAGGACCGGAATCAGGGTGTACAGGTAGAAGATGCCGAAATCCCAGGCGGAAAAGGTTTCGCCCGTGTACATCAGGTCGTCGAGGTCAATCAGCGTGACGCCCTCGCCGGAGACGACAAAGTTGTAATGCGTCGGGTCACCGTGCTGGAGTCCGTGCCGATGCAGGTCAGCCAGGATCGCCCACGCGCGCCGCACGAAGGTCAGGGCCTCCGCGCGGTCGGCGAATTGATGTATCTGATACTTTTGCGCCAGGTGCGCCGCGTGCAGCGAAGCCGCCGGGCAGGCCAGCGCGCCGTCAACGTACACGACTTCATAACAGCACCGGCACTCACGCATCGGCCGGCAGACCCCCGAAATGCCGGCCCGCCGCAGCAGCTCAAACCCCGCATCCTGCTTTGCCTGGTCGAAGGAAAATGACAGCCCGAAGCTGCCGGTGCGTTCGGCGAAGAAATGCTTCCGACGCTTGATGACCGTACCGGTGCCGGTTCGGAACAGCATGTTCCTCATCGAAAGTTTCGTGGCGTTTTTGCCCATCCCTTCGGGAATGGCGGCGGTCAGGTGTTCTGATTCGCGCAGCAGGCATTCCGGCCCGCAGAAGTCGAGATCGCACTCGATCTCAACCCGGGTCGAGCGCAGCTGCATCGGTAACTTGATCGTAGTAGTTCCCATCATTACTGCTTTCAGGCCGGAGGCGGCGGGCAACCATCGGGCCTCGCGGCCTCTGTTTCAGAGTCTGACTCAGGCAATCGGGGCAGCCTGTTGCGGCTGTACCTGACGGCCGATTATTTCTTCCGGCTCAGTTCCCAGACGGTGCGCGGAACACCGGGCGCGGAGCAGGAGTAACCGAGTGCGACCGGCGGGTCGAAGCCGCCTGACTGGCATAACTCGGAGAAGAACTGTCGCTCGTCTCCGATGCGGGTTTCATCCACCTCGAGGTAAAGAACCCGGCGCGTCACGGCGCCGAGTCTTTCGTAAAGTCTCGTCAAATCGTCAGCGCCCAGTTGCCCGTCGCCGGGGCAGTCGCCGTAACCGGTGCGGAAATGGTGCAGCACGCTCAGGCACAGCACCACATCCCAGCTCCGCCGCCATGCCTGCTGCTCCAGAAAGTTCTCGATACTCTGGCCGACGATCTCGAGGTGATCGAGCCGGTAATGCTCCTTCACTTCGCGCAGCGGTCGCAGAAAAGCGCGCTCGTCGTACCCGAACTTCATCGCGCGTTCGTCTTCCACCCCGGTCACCTGTGAGGCCGCCGTGACGGCGAAAGCGTACGAGAAGAAGCCGCTGGAACAACCCAGATCCAGCACCGAACAGTCATACAGCCGGTGGTTCAGCAGCCGGTTCAGAATCATAATGTAACGATCCAGACAGATTCGTTCGCAGAGTTCCGAACTGCTCTCCAGGAAATTCCGCCACGGCCCGAGGTCGTGAGAAAAACTCAGGCCATGCAGCAGCATTTCAAGCGGGGCCGGAGGGGGCTGATAGAGTCTCATCAGATTTCACCTTTACTTTGTCTGTAATTCGCCGCCGGGTAACTGACCGAGCAGTTTCAGATGTACCTGACAGTCGCTTTCCAGCCGCCGGATGACTTCGAGCCGCTCGCGCGCCGCCTGATCAAGCTCTTCAATCACCCGAAGCCTTTCGTCACAGACCCGCTGGAGGCTTTTGTTCCTGTTCTCCAGTTCAGCGATGACGCTGAGCAGTTCCTCGTTCGGATGGGCGGGCGGGGTGGCGAGCGCGCCATCCCCGGCCTCGAAGGTGGTGTAATGGCGCGCGAAGAGAGTCGTCATCCCTGCGGCTGCGTAATCGTAAAGATGCCGGTTATCCTCGGCGAGGGGGCTGTCAAAACAGTCCATCGCCAGCTCATATGACGGGAAGTAGAAATACCTCTGATTGACCTGCTCCCAGCGGTGACGCAGGAACTCATCGAGCGCCGCCCGCACGATCGCTTTTGAGGCCGAGTTTGCCGTGATGGCCGAGACCGGGCGAAAAGTGGCGGCAAACTTGCCGGGCGAGACCATGAAAATTAATTTCAGCGCCGGCAGGTGGCGCCCGCGCAACTCGTCAATCTGTTCGAACGCGCGCATCGTGTTCGCGAAAGACTCGACTCTGAAAACGTGACGTTCGGGGTCGTAATATTTGACAGGGATCGCGCGCCAGAGGGGCTCGTTTGTGATTTTGTCGTACCAGGCTTCGGACGACCCGAGGACGACGAGCAGGACATCCGTCTGCCGGAGCGACTCCCGGACGGTTTCCCGCTGCTGTTCGGTGACATTGACCAGTTGCTTGTCCTTATCCACCCAAAGCGTCCTGCCCGGATCAAATTCGTCGAATGCCCAGCGAAACTGCTGGGCAATCACCGCGGCGTTTTCAAGGCCCGAGCTGTATCTGAGGAGTGAGTTATAGGGCGATTGTGGGATGTTAAGGTTGAAACCGTGATCGCCCAGCCACAGGACGAAGTTCCTCGCAAAGCAATTACCGAGAGCCATGACTCTGGTCTCGGGAGAGATAATCGGCTTTTCAGGCAGCCACCCGAACAACACCGCCTCAGCCGGGTTTGCTCTGACCTGGGGTTTGGATGCCAGGCGGTGGCAATGTTCTCCCTTATACCAGCGATCTGCCATTTCCGGGATGGTACTCTGCCGATCTACAGGCCATTCGAGCAGTTCTTTTTTCCAGGCATCCATCTTCTGTTTACCCCACGACTTTTCCGTTTTCGTCCACCCCGGATTGCAATAGTGCGTTGTCCTTTTCCGCCAGTGGCCTGCCGAGCCGCAGGCCGAAGACGCGGAAATTGAGGACGCGGTTATCTCCGGGCACCACCCTTCCGCCGCCGTCAACGTGCAGCCTGAGCGTCTCCGTCTGTCCCGGCTGCGGCGGCAGTGGCAGGTTGACGATGCCTTTTTCCCTCGCCTCAACCTGCGCGAGCGTCTGGCCGGCGGAGTTTTGCAGGCTCAGCGTGAATGGCTTGTTATCAAGCCCAGGCCCGGATTCGACATCGAGGCTCAGCGCGGGCAGGCCCTTCTGCGGCAGGCTAAGAGTCAACTCGGCGTCATTGCCGACCCAGCGCCAGGTTCTGTTGCCGTCGGTTTCGGGAATGTACCAGCCGCTGCCAACGCTGATGCCCGGAGCGGTGATGTCCGCCGGTAATTTCAGACCGGCGTCGTGCCCTGCTTCAAAGCCGATGAATCTGAGCAGTGCGGAAGCGGGGCGCGTGTCTTGGCTGCCGAGTTGCTGAGTCCTGGAAAAGAAGAGTTGCACACGCCGCTGCCCTGCGCCCGGCGGCACCGGGACGGTCAGTTCGAAATCTCCTGTGCCCAGATCCTTACCGCCGACGAAGCGCTCGTCAATCATTACCTGAAGCTGCGTGGCAAAGCTGTTGCCTCCGGTGCGGGGAACCATGCCGCGCAGGGTCAGGGCGTCGGCCTTTTCAGGTTGCATCAGGACAAAGAAGGGGGCCCCTGACATCCAGCCGTCTTCCTGAAGGCCGGAAAATTCGAGGTTGGGGTTGTCCAGGTCCGCAGGAATGCTGGCGAGTCTGCTCGGCACGGGCAGTCTGGCGTACTCTGCGGCTGAAAGCGCTGCCCTGTCCGTCTGGCGAAGCGGCTGACCGGCCGTGCCGGCCGATTTCAGAACCAGCCAGAGGCCGATTGCCCCGATCAGGATCGTCCCGCCGCCGGCGAGCAGCAGAAGACGTCTGGATAACCGGCCACTCGTTGAATTAAACCCGAACATAGAGCAGTTAATGGGGCATTCAAAAAATACTCAGTACGGCGTGTTCACCCGATAAGCGCGTCTGGAAGACAGCCCGGACGTGATTGAGGATGCCGTGGCTGGTATTGTGAAGAATATCTGTGATTACCTGTTACCCCGATACTACATTCTTGTGTCAGACAGGCCGGGCGGTCCCGGGGCGCGAATCCGAAGGGGGCGGCTCAAACGCCATCCTGGTATTGCTCGATAATAAAGTCCGCCTCGCCGCAGGCGCGCAGCTTGCCGCGATCGAGCCAGGCGGCCCTGTCGCAGGTACTCCGGATCAGCTCCGCGTTGTGAGAGACCAGTAGGATGGTCGTGCCGGCCCGCTTGAAGTCGCTGATCCTGTCCAGGCATTTCTTCTGGAACTGCTCGTCACCGACGGCGAGGACCTCGTCTATGATCAGGATGTCAGGACAAATGGCCGTGGCGACCGCGAAGCCGAGGCGGACGTACATCCCGCTCGAATAAGTTCTGAGCGGGGCGTCAATGAAGTCCCACAGCTCGGAGAAGTCTATAATCTCGTCGAGGCACTGGGCCATTTCCCGGTGGCTGAAGCCGAGCAGTGTCCCGTTGAGGAAGACATTCTCCCGCCCCGACAGCTCGGGATGAAAACCGGCCCCGAGTTCGAGCAGCGGGGCGACGCGGCCCGCGACCACGATGCGCCCGGAGCCCGGCCTGATGACTCGTGAGATGACGCGCAGCAGGGTACTCTTGCCGGCCCCGTTGCGGCCGACGAACCCGAAGGACTCGCCTTTCCGGATCTCCAGGCTGATGTCACGCAGCGCGAAAAAATCGTCGTGCCTGATATTCCCCTGGAGCTTTCGGATGGCGTATTCCTTGATGCTGGTGATCCGCTCGCGCGGGACCCGGTATTGAATCGAGACGTTCTCCAGCCTGACGGCAGTCTCCCGCACTTCAGGTTCGGGCGTCGGATCAATTAACAGCTCAGATGCGGTAGGGGAGACCATCGGCCCTCCTCGTGAAGAAACTCCAGCCGAACAGCAGGGCGACGACGGCTACTGTGCCGGCCGCGAGGACCGTCTTGTAGCCGGCCAGCCAGCCGGCATAGAACGGCGCCCTGAAGACTTCGAGCAGGTGGTACATCGGGTTGAGGTTGAACAGCCAGCGGTACTGCTCCGGGATCACGTCCTTCGGGTAGATGATCGGCGTCAGGTACATCCACGTCGTCAGGATGATCTGGAACATGTCGAGGACGTCGGCGAAGTACGAGGCCAGCGTCGAGAGGAACAGCCCGACCCCGAGCGCGAACATCGAGAGCAGGATCATCGGGACCGGTACGAACAGGAGCCAGACCGTGATCGGCACTCCCGTGACCAGCATGATCAGCACCAGCGGGACCATCGAGAGTACCAGGTTGACCAGTCCCGTCCCGAGTGCCGAGACGGCGAAGACCGCGCGCGGGACGTAGATCCGGTTCATGAGCGAACCGCCCCAGAGCAGTTCGCTCATCGCCGCGCTTGTGGTCTGGGCGAAGAAGTTCCAGCAGATCAGCCCCGAGAGGACGTAGACCGCATAGTATTTCGTCTGAATCCGGAAGATGTTCGAGAAGACGATGGCCAGGACAGTCATCATCAGGAGCGGGTTGAGCATGGTCCAGAAGATGCCGAGGACTGAGCGCTTGTAGCGAGTCTTGACGTTGCGGACGATCAGCTGGACCAGCAGGTCGCGGTACCGGATCAGCTCGAACAGCTCCTCGACCAGCAGAGACCGCCGCCGGGACGAGTCGTAAATCTGAACTGCCGACTGTGACATCGTTATTTCTCCTGCGTGCGAACCCCCGGTCGCTGCCGGGGCGACACCGATCCCTCAGCACCGGGGGCGCCGCGGTTGATGGGGAACGGGGTTCGGGGGCAATACCCGCGATCCCGATTCGGTCTTCAGAGCAGAGCGGCCTTCAAAGAATGTTGGGTTGAACTGGGGCTGGAACGGTGAACATCCGGTGGCGCCGGGGTCACGAAAGACAGGGCGTGTCGGGGCGCAACTTACAACAGATACACACGCCTGGCAAGACAAAAAATCCAATGACTTAAGCCGGGCGGGGAGAGTGAGTGAAGGCCCTGACCGTCCGCTGACTCCCGCTGCCCGTGCGGCCTGCCGGTCACCCCGCGAGCTGGTTCATGCTGGCCTGATGACACCAGGCGGCAAACCTGCCAGCAGCCATTGATTAAATTCTGAGTTCCAGACTCTTTGTTAACGGGACCTCTATGAAGGGGCACTGACACGGGACTGAACCGCAACGACTCGTCTGTTTCCCGGAGCCGAACGATCGCGCACCGATGATCTCCATCAGCGCGCAGGGTCAGCCGGGACAACTCCTGTTAATTTTTGAATGCCACCGGGACTCTTTCCTGGACTCATCAGAGGTGGCCGCTCTGACCACCTTATTACAATGAGCAATCGGGCCGATTTACCAGGGGAAAATGCTGGTCCGGAAAGGTCAGGTCTGTGGATTGAATCATTGGCAGGGGACGGCTGAGAGCGCCCATGGTGATCCGGGGAGCGGCCATAACCGAAAGATAATCGGCACGCGATCCGAATTCACGCGCATCGTTCCGATATCGGACCACGCACGTCACGCGTCGGTCATACCGGCGCCAGTCTGAAAGTCCGTGAAAAGGCGTGACCTGAGGCGGCCGAAGCGCCCCATGAGTTGACCGGATTTGGCTGACGACGGGAAGGTAACCCTTGGGATTGATGACGCAAACCTCAACCTGCCGCCCGCCTCCCACAGGCGGGCGGCAGGTTGAGGTTTGCAATATACGAACAAAGGCTACTTCACACTGGCATTGGTTGAGCCGCCCGGCAGGTTATCCGCCGCGCCGCCAGCACCGTTGCCGATAATCTTGTTATTCTGGAACGTTTCGACTGCTCCGCCCGACACTCCCGTCGTGTTGTGCGTGATGACGTTGTTGGAAATGCGGACCTTTGGCGCGCCGGCTGTGATCGCGAGACCTGTACCATTACTTGACAGCGTACAGTTCTCGACCATCAGCCGCGTTTCAACCGCCCCATTCTGCTCAGCTGTGATTCCGAAACCGGCGTTCCCGGAGGCCACGGAATTACTGATCGTACACCGTGAGCCGTCGAGGCAGGCCAAGCCCGCGGAGGCGTTACCAAACATTCGCACGTTGTTCAGGATGGCCGAGGTCGAGCCCGCGCCGGGTGAAATAACCACGATCCCGCTGGCCCCGTTGTTTCTGACAACCGTGTCCGTCACGAGCAGCGACCCCCCGGCGTTGGAGCGCTGATCACTGATGCCACGGCCATTGGGGTTGGCCGTCCCGAAGCCGAAAATCTGGCAGTTTTCGATGGACACTTTAGCCGCCGAGAGGATCTTGACGCCGATCAAGCCGCTGCCGGCGCCATTGATAGACAGGTTGCGCAGCGTGACGACGATGGTGCCGGGAGTGGCGGTGTTGGCGTCGCTGATGACGATACCATTGACCCCGCCGCTGGCGAGGAGTCCACCAAAGCCTGACCCTTGGCCGCCATCAATGGTGATGGATTTAGTGATCGTGACCGCCCCAAACCCGGCCGGATCGAGTGCGTCAATCTCACCGTTGGCAGCGGTCTTCGAGATCGCGCCCGCGAATGTCTTGCACGGGGCGGTGCGGGAACACGGGTTGACATCATCGCCGACGCCTGACACCCAGGTCCGGGTCGCCTGCGCCTGTGCGAGCGAGGCGAGGACCAGAGTGAAAAGCGCAACTAATATAGCGTTCATTGTGAATCGAGCCTTGTTCATTGCAAATCTCCTTCGGATTGAGGATACATTTTTACGATCTTACGCAAACCCTGGTTGGATGTCGCATGGCCCTTTTCAGGGAAGATTCCCTCGCCACCTGCGACCGAATAAGTTCTGATTTGAAAGTCAGCCCATAGTACGCAACCTCCTGAGCCCTGTAGGACGCCTCCTACCTGAACTTGAAGTTCGCAACATGAGTGCTGCCATCATTCAGTTTTATGACCAGTTGACGGCAGGTCCCTGCCCACGCGGAATTTGTACTCCAGACGTAGACATACTGATCAGCCGCCGAGTCATAGCTGAGACTACTATTGCCAGCTGTGACGGTCTCCGTTACTTCAGACGTTGGGACGCCTGAGTCGCAGGCAATCGTCCCTGAGGCGGGGTAACCGGAGGCAAGGATATTCAACCCCTTATTCCCGCTCAGGCTGAACTTCACCGGAATGGCACGGCCGGCGTTGACCGTATTGAATACCGGCAGATTGCTCACGGGCGAGAAGAAGCCCGCGAAGTTATAAAGCACCGTCACTGTGAACTGGCAGGTACTCGTATTCCCTGACGTGTCAGTGGCCGTCGCGGTGACCGTGGTGGTGCCGACAGGGAAGACTGAGCCGGAAGCAGGAGTACTCGTGACAGTCGCACCCGAACAAGTGTCGGTGGCTGTCACCGCCGGATAGCTCACCGCCATTGATGTGGCGGTCGAATTCAGCGGCAGCGTGACCACGACATTTGCCGGACAACTGATCGTGGGCGGAGTGTGATCCACCACGGTCACCGTCCTCGTGACGGGTGTAGCCGCGTTACCCGCCGGGTCACTGGCGGTGTAAGTGATCGTGTAGGTGCCCGGTGAGTTGACGTTCACACTGCCCGAAGCGGTGACCGCCACACTGCCCGCACAGGCATCAAGTGCCGATGCCCCCGGGTCGGTGAAGCTGGTATGGCACTCGACCGTCAGCGGATTCGCTCCGGTGAGCGTAATGACCGGCGGCAGAGTGTCCACGACGTTCACTGTACGCGTGACGGGTGTAGCCGCGTTACCCGCCGGGTCACTGGCGGTGTAAGTGATCGTGTAGGTGCCCGGCATGTTCGCATTGACGCTGCCCGAAGCGGTGACTGCCACATTGCCCGCACAGCCATCAGCTGCCGATGCCCCCGGGTCGGTGAAGCTGGTATGACACTGGACCGTCAGCGGATTCGCTCCAGTAAGTGTGATTACCGGCGGTGTAGTGTCCACGACATTCACTGTACGCGTGACCGAAGCCGCGTTGTCCGCACTATCGGCGACCGAGTAGATGAGTTCGTAGGTTCCGGGTACATTTACATCGACGCTGCCTGTGACAGCAATGCTGCTCGTCAGATTTCCGGCGCAGGTATCGCTCGCCGTTGCGCCTGGGTCGGTGAAAGTCCCATGGCACTCCACTGTTACTGTCTCCGCCCCGTTAAGTGCAATCGTCGGCGACACGGTATCAACCACGCTTACCGTTCGCGTGGCCGTAGTGGTGTTTGTACCATCGGTAGCTGTGTAGGTAAGGGTGTAGTTGCCCGGCGTATTTACATCAACCGTCCCCGAAGTTGTGACTGTAGCCGCACTATTGCTGGGAGTCACGCCCGGATCGGTAAAGGTACCGTGGCACTCTACTGTCAGCGGATTATCCCCATTGACTGTGATCGTCAGTGGCCGCGTGTCATTAATCGTCACCGTGAAGCTGCATGAATTGCCCGCATCATCATGAGCAGTGACCGTGGTCGTGCCGATGGGGAAGAACGAACCCGATGGCGGATCGCTGGTCACTGTCCCGCAACTGCCCGAAGTCGTGGGAGCCGAGTAATTGACGACAGCTCCGGCCTGGTTCGGATCATTATTCTGAGTGATATTGCCCGGGCAGGTCAGTGTGCAGGTGCCGCCGCCGCCGCCACCGCCGCCACCGCCGCTGGAGCCGGTGACAGGTGCGGTGTCAGCAGACGCATTGTCCACATTGCTCGGGTCGGCCGTGGCGCTGGAAATGCTGGCCGAGCTGGAGGCGTCCGAAGTGGTGGAAGTCAACTGGTAAACGATCGTGAAGATGGCCGTGGCACCTTTTGCCAGACTCGGGGCGTTGAAGGTGGTCGCACTACTCGAACTCGTCCAAGTGAAAGTTGGACCAGACTCCTGCACTATCGAACCAAGGGTCGTATTGTTCGGCACCGCATCGATCACCACCACGTTCTGCGCGTCATCCGGTCCCTGATTCCAGACGAACAGCCTTGACGTGATGTTCAAGGGGGCGGCAGGGTCGGAAAAGTTGGAACTATCTGAGAAGGCCTTATAGACCGTCAGGTCAGCCGCCGGTTGAGCAGGGTTGTGAACCGTAAGTAATGCGCTGGCCCGGATCGTGGCATCTGATAGATCGAGGTCAGTCACCTTCCACGTCCCGAGATTGGCGGAGGTCGCCGGGATCGTAAACAGGTCTGTCTGCGGATCGGACGTGATGCTGGTACTACTCGCCACCAGGCCGGATGGATGGACCCAGTTGATCCTTCGCGGGGCTGAGAAAAAGGCCCCCGTCACTTTTACGCAAACCGTCTCACCCAGGTTGAAGTCCGTCTTCGGGGTCACGCAGTCCGACGCGAAGGTGGCGACGGATTCCAAGCCGGTAACCGGGGACAGGGCCGTCAATCCGGGCAGGAATGCTGATCCCACCGGCGCCGGCACACTGCGGCTCCGCTCTATTATCAGGTGACTTGTGCCACTGCCCTTCCTGCCCTCTGCCTTTACTACCCTGCCGGACCTGGGGGCGGCGCCTGGCAGGCTGCCGGACGAAAGCTTATGGGACGAGGCGGAGAGCGCGGAGTAGAAAACGGCAGCCAGCAGAACGGCAACGACCAGCGCCCCGGCACGCCCGAACCTGGGAGAGTGGTGGATTGCTGGTCTGGCGCCACGCAGCAGGTGAGACAGGGCTGCCCTCACGCTATGGGCCAGGTGACGAGTCGAAGCAGTATTGCGGATCTTCATAATTTGTTCTCCACTTTCAGTTTGCCTTCTAAATAGAACAGGCACTTCTTCCTGCGGGGGTTGGAAGTTGAAAAGATCAGCGCAAAGGTATCCAGGAAGTAGTGTGGCAGACCTGACGATACTCGACTTTATCCATTTTGACGTTCCCGGTCTGCTTAAGCACGTGTAACGTCAATGTAAGGTCCGTGTAGGTGGTCAGCTTAACTCTCCAGGCTGAGCTGATGTAATTCATAAGCACCGAAAACCAAACTCCTGTCCGGCACTCACTTTTACCGGGCTAAAATGGATGAAGCAGGGTGTTATAAGGATACTCCCGATAAAGTTAACTCCACGCCCCGCCGACACTATTGCCGGAGAGCGAGCGATCTTTATTCATTAATGCGGCACGTTTATGCTCTGGCAGGTATCTCGATTGCCCCTGCTTGCTTCACCCGCCGCCGAATCAAAGTGCCCGGCAGGGGCCGTTATTTCATCATCAGGGGCGCATTCGCTGCCGTGACACACGGAGTCACGACGGTGGACAGGCAGCCCCCATTAATCATTAGTGCTGACAACGTATATCAATTGCCATGCAAGCTGGCTGTGCCCAGGTTGACGGGCGTGCTGGAACTTTAGTTCATAGCGCGCATATTACACACGACCTGCAGCCTTTCGGAAAGGCTTGGGCTATGACCATGTGCGGCATTCAATAAGTGGAGTACTTATATGATGGCGGCCATCATAGTGATTGAAAGATTTCAAGTCAAGGGGGGAGAGAATATTTAATAAAGACATAATTCGTTTCTGCCCAGCGGCCATCTGCGCGTGTTTTTTCGGCAGTTGTGAGGCGTGGCAAGCCCTACTAGCGATGAGGTGAGGGAAAGTAATGGCAGGACGCTGCATGTCAGTTATGACGCGGCCAGGGGGCAGGATGCTGTTGAACTGGTCAATGAGCAGGCACAGGCGAACTGATTGACGGGCAGTGCAGGTGGCGGAGAATTTCTGATGGACTGCACTCTCGCCGCCGCGGGTGATGTGGCTGGAAGGCCGCATCGTCATAACGGATGCCGCGGAATACAGAGCAGGATTCCGCACGTCAGGTGATGGATCAGATGGGCTGATCCATCATCACATCAACAAAAATCTCACAGCCGAGATCCGGGATATACTTGATCATCCTTTCCAACCCCTCGATCACAGAAACATCCAGGATGCCATTATCAAGTATCTTCTCCATCTGTTCGTGGGTAAATGGCTTGATAAAATAGGTGCCGGACGATATGACCCGGAAGCCGTTACCTTCTACCATCTCAAATAACAGGCTCTTATCAAACCGGGTCTGTCGTTGAAATTTTATCTCCGTGCCGGACTTTTCGAAGACGTCATTGATCAGCCCCATTTCCATGGCCAGCAGGCGGTGAAAGGAGAAGACATTCGGGACGTTGATGTGAACCACCGTTGATTCGCCGCAAAGCCGCCGAACTGCCTGTAATAATTCAACGGGCCGTTCGACTTCATGCAGCAGGCTGCTGAGGATGATGAAATCAAAACCGGGTCCGGCTGTCAGCCGGTCGTGCGCCCTCTCGAAATAATCATGAATGATTTCAATGTCCCGCCCCTCTGCGACCAGACTTCTTGCATGCCGGACAAACACTTCCGAGGGTTCCACGACGGTATATGTCTGAAACCCGTCGCAAAAAGGGAAGAGCGGCTCCAGCCCGCAGCCGATCTCCAGGATATGGTTATGATCGTATTTTGACAGCGATGCCAGGACCTGTCTTCTCCTGATTCTGACCAGACTGGTTTCAAAAGACTGACTCAGATACTGATCTGAGTACTTATCCGAGTAATCTGCAATGTCAGTCATACCACTACTCCCCGACTGCCCGGCTGATGGTCAGTTCATAAAAATCATGCGCAATCGTCCTCGCCCCGAAGCCTTCCTTGTAATCAACCAGGCCGACATTGAGGTGTCGGCCCCCGTCTTCGGTGGAAACCCCGAAATCGAAATACCTTCTGGACTCGCCGTAATATTCGATCAGATGATCGACGAGAATGTCTAAAGCCCCGTTGCTCTTCCCCTCCTCGCTGGCGGCATTGTATTGGATATGGCAGACGTTGGGACTCAGATAAACGACTGCCCCCGCCTGCATGGAACCACTGCCATCGTAAGTGGCGAATAATCGGATCTCCTCCGGAAACCGCGATGCCAGAAGCCTGATCTCGCTGAGAGAATGGACAGGCCTGAGCCCATAGACATTATATAAATTCCCGGTCAGGATCTCCCAGAACTCGGGGTAATCGTCTGTTTTTCTCACTGTCAATTGGCGGCCTCTGGCTTTCCTGATTGCCCGCAGGCGCCGCTCCTGAAACTTCAATCTTTGCCGGTAATCAATGACTGACAGGACATCTCTTCGAAAGAGGGAGGCGTTGTGTAATAGCAGGAAATATATATCCTCTTCCGCCGGCTGGCTATGATAGATGTGGGGTACAGTTTTATAGATAAGCCTGGAAACCCCCCTGGCGGCCAGATATCGGATGGCGCATTCAAATACCTCCTTCATCCTGGGGGCCGTCATACCTTCGTCAGTCACGAACCCGCCATACGTCAACCCGGCGTGGCTGAGCAACACGTCGCCGCTCCTGTTTGCTGGCATTACGGACTTTACCCTGCCATTATCATCCTGTACGATCAGGGAGTGATCAAGGAATCGGTCCGAGTGATAGTCCATATAATCCCTGAGGAATAAAAAAGTGCCATTCTTCGAACCCCTGACGAACTTATCCCACTTCTCCCTGTCCTCCGGGTGATACGTATGTGTGTCCATATAAAACGCGATCCGATCGGGGCAGACTACTCACTTTCTAATACCGCATAACCAAACCCGCCCTCCCCGTGGCGGTTTCCATTGTAAAACAGGTATCTCCTGCCCCCCACGTCAACGACGCAGGGAAAACAAATCATTTCGGAATCCCAGCCGGATTCTGATGCCTCTATCCCCACCCCATTATCTTTCCTTACCCACTCCAGACCGTTTTCTGATTCCGCGTAGCCAAGGCGATAGGGCCTGATGGTTGACCTGATGGAGTACCACATCCTGTAAACCCCGCCATCCTTAATCACCCAGGGCCTGCCGAAGCCAAATTCGTCCTCGGTCTCAAAATCAATGCAGACAGGGTTTGTTCGTGACCAGTGAATCCCGTCAGTTGATACGGCGAGCCGAATAACGTAGCTCGGATACTTTACCTTATCAATGTCGATCCACCTTAGCGCCGACACATACCAGGCCCTGAATATCCCATCCTCCACAATGACCGTAGTCGCTGACCTGGTGAATGGCTCCTCCGCGGTCCTTTCCAGTACGGGGGCGCGCGAATATCTCACGAAGCTGCCACCCGAATCGTCGCTGATTGCCAGCCCGGCAAAAAGCATATAGGGGACGCGATCGGCCCTCTGCCAGCCGATGTAGTACAGGTATTTTCCCCGGTCTCCTTGAACGACACAGGAAGCATTGACGCCGCTGTCATCGAAAGCCCCGGGCTCGCCTATGTCGAATATCGGTTCATTCGTCTGATACAAAATCCTCCCCGGGTCGCCGGCGTCCAGGTCAATGTACCCGATCCTGCCCACCTTATCCGCATCCAGTGAGGTGTAATAGACCCTGATGTAGCCGCCTTCCATCAACTCTGCCGTCGGCAGATAGGCGTGACTTTTAGCCCACCAGTCCCCTGTCGGGGTGCAGATCAGACCGCGCCTGGCCCACTTCACTGGCAGCCCTCCTCAATCCCGAACCGCTCCCAGACGCTGATCTCTTTGGGAGGCGTCATCCGGGTCGCATAAATCTTCGCCTCGTCAGTGTCCTTCAGGATCGCAGCGCCGGCGCCGATGAGACAATTCTTCCCGATTGTCACGTTATTGGCGATCGTCGCATTAACCCCTAGGAAGCAATACTCGCCCACCTCGACGAAACCGGAAACCACGACGTGTGAGGCGACGAAGCAATGGTCCCTGATCGTGGAATGGTGACCGATATGATTGCCACTCCACAGGGTTACATTATTCCCTATGCTGACGAAAGGCTGGATCACATTGTTCTCCAGGATAAAACAATTTTCCCCGATGAGGGCATTCCTCCAGACGAATGCCCTCGAGCTGACGTAAGAGGCCAGGGAGAATCCTTTTTCCCTGGCCCGCTCATATAACCTTGCCCGCACCCTGTTCATCTGCGCGAACCCCAGCGCCACAAACATCCTGTGGTCGGAGGGCCTGTGCGTCTCCTCAACGGTTTCGAAAGGCACGACCGGCAGGTCAAACAGCCTGTCCCTCTTCAGGAAGTCACTTTCCACACTGAAGGCCACGACCTCGTAAGGAGAGTCACAGGTGAAATATTCGTACGCGACTTCGGCAATGGGGCTGTCGCCAACTATAACAAGCTTTTCTTTCTTTTCCTGCACTTTGTTTCCTTTCGTTCACCTGCTATACCGAGCGCATCTGGTACAGGTGAATTAACCACCCGACGACCGGCCGTGAGGCGCCGGTTATGCCGATGCCGCCCTCCCATTTTCCCGCCGGTATTTATACTTAAGCACCAGCACGGTCTCGATAGACTTGCATATACAGGTTGAGAGTGCCCATAACAGCCCGGTCACCAGGTAGTAAAAGGCTCTACCGGGCGATGACTTTGACTCATTATATTGCCAGTAAGCCCGCAGCATTGTGGTGCGCAGCCCGGGGACTCCGGGAAAATGGTGAGCATATCTCCGACTGATCCTGATACAATCATCCAGCACGCGCTGCCGGTGGGTAACAATGGTATTGCCGTGATGCAGCCGATATTTCCCGACATACCTGTCGCAGAAGCCTACTTTCCCCGCCACGGCGACTCTCAAATACAGATCCCAGTCATCTACCATCAGCCGGTCGTCGTACGGGCCGGCAACAGCGAAGGCCTCGCTCCGGCACATGGTCATTGGGCCGCAGATGGCCCAGTGATGGAAGATACTGAAAGGTATCAGCTCATCAATGGCCAGCAATGCCTTTCTCATCCCGAACTTCCGGTACAGCCCTTCAATCGCACTTTCGTGAATCTGCCTGCCGGACTCGTTAATCACATGGCAATCCGCAAAGACCAGCAGCTTGTCCGGGTTCTGAATCAGATAATCCACCCGGTCCGCAATCCCGTTCGGCAACAGAAGGTCATCCCCGGCAATCAGACAGAGGATTCCACCATGCGCGGCCCTGATCGCTTCATTGAGTGAGCTGGCGAGCCCGACGTTGCGTTCGTGGCGGAGGTAGATGACGTCCTCGTCGGAATAGTCACGGATCCAGTCTCGAATCACCGTATCCGAATCATCCTGAGACGCGTCGTCCACGATGATGATCTCCAGGTTCGGGTAACTGTTGTTGACAATACTGACCAGGCATTCCCGGACATACTGACCCTGATTGTAGACAGTTACCAGGACTGACACCAGAGGGCAGGAAACCGGCGTCTGGTGGTCAGCCCCTGATATTGAGTCAGCTGGCATTGGCATCTCTCATACCTCCCATATCTTTCCATGCCATGTACATGCTGTTCAGGCACGCAAGCAGTGCGAATGAAAGAGCCGTCGGCGTTCTAAGGCTTTCCAGCCCGATAAATGGCAGTGCCCGGATAACCACAGCGGCCAATAGAGAGGCCAGCGCTATCCGTTTGTTATCTGTAGTCCATCTCAAACCAATCTCGCGGCGGGCGATGATCCAGGCCGCTAGATAATATGCTACTGAGGTGGCCAGGAATCCAACCCCCAGCCCCGTCAGCCCAAACCAGTTCATCCCCCACCAACTGGCAAGAATGGTCGTCGCCCCCCCTGTCAACTCGATCAGAAAAAACATTGAACTCCCGCTACGCGCCAGAATCACAAAGCCCAGGGTCCAGTTCAAAAGCTTGAGTAAGTCGCCAGTCAGTTGCCATTCAAGCAACTCCACGGCCGGGTAAAACTGTGGCGAGTAGACCAGCGGGACGATATAGCGGGCAAGGGCTAAAACACCCAGGATGATTGGAACGCCAACCGCCATAACGAACCGCTGCTGCTGATTAACAAGGTGGACTAATGTATCTGCCTGATCGCCTGCTGCCGAAAGTCGGGGGTAATAGTCCTGCGCCATCGCCGTGAGCAGAAAGCTCAAGTAACCGATTGAAACCATGGCCGCCGCCTGGTAAAAGCCCACGCTCTCTTTACCCAGGCGGTGCAGGACCAGAATCGGCAGGGCGAGCTGTACCCCCGTCCCGACAAGCATGCTCGCCGTGTAAGGTGCGCCGAAGCGCAGCAGTGAGGAGGCTGTGCCAAGTACTTCCCGGGATATCAGCAGCCTCGGCCCCTGCCCGGTCTCACGCCTCAGGAAATAACGAGACACAATCCAGCCGACGCCGGTACTGGCAATCACTGTCACGGGAACAGCCTGCTCGCGCCAGAACCACACAAGAGTGAGGCTCAGGCCGGTCCCGCAAATGCTGTTGAATATGCCCAGCCTCGCTAAAGCTCCCACGCGATGATAAGCGTTGAGGATGCTGGTCTGGATCCCTGAAGCCAGGCTGAAGACGAGCGCCAGCCCCATTAGTACTACGCTTCCGGCATGCTCGGGCCCGCCCAGCATCCACCGGCTGACAGGCGCACGGAAAACGACCAGGGCTGTGACGGCGAGGCAGCCCAGCAGCCAGAATAAGAACCACGCGGCCTGGCGCAGATGTGTGACTTCTGTCTGGTCCTCCCGCCCCAGAGCATTTGCCCCCCTGCGTACGAGGCCGGCCCCGATGCCCATGCCGGCGATCAGACTGGAGAGCGAGACCAGACTCTGCAGCAACCCGAGAAAGCCCAGTCCGCCGGGGCCCAGCAACACCGCGTACACTTTGGTCGCGACCAGGGTGGTCAGGATGGTCACGATTGAGCTGGTACTGAGGATCGCGGTGGCCCGCAGGATCGCTTTCATCGGTCATATCCTCGTATCGCCCGGATCACGGTGGAAACCTGGGCCTCGGTCAGATGCGGCCCTATGGGCAGGCTTAACACCTCGCGGCTGATCATTTCAGAAAGCGGCAGGCTGCCTTCGCCTAGGCCGAGCCCCCGGTAGGCTGCCTGCAGGTGCGGCGGGAGCGGGTAATGGATTGACACACCGATACCGGCTTGTTGCAGATATTGCTGCAACGAGTCACGCTCTCTGCTTCGGACTACAAACAGGTGCCAGACCGGCTCGGCCCAGTCCGGCACGAACGGCAGCGTCAGGCTGGTGTCTTTTAACTCCCTCAGGTACTGCGCCGCAATCTGCCGCCGCCTGTCGTTCCATGCGTCCAGGAATCGGAGCTTGACTCGCAGGATGGCAGCCTGGATTTCGTCGAGCCGGCTGTTGAATCCCTGGTCTTCGTGGACGTATTTCACCCGGGAGCCGTAATTTCGCAGCCGGCGAACCCGCTGGGCCAGATCGTCGTCATTAGTCGTCACCGCCCCGCCGTCGCCGAGGGCCCCCAGATTCTTGGCCGGGTAAAAGCTCCATCCGGCCGCATCGCCCAAGGCCCCAGTGCGTCTTCCCCTGTAGCAGGCCCCGTGCGACTGGGCGGCATCCTCGAGGATCCACAGCCCGTATTGACGCGCAATTTCGCTGACGGGATCCATGTCCGCCGGCTGGCCGTAGAGGTGTACCGGAATGACGGCCCTGGTACGTTTGGTGATTGCGCTTTCGATTTTATCGGCGGCGAGATTAAAGCTGCGCGGGTCAGGCTCGACCGGCACCGGCGTGGCTCCGGCATAAGTGACGGCCAGCCAGGTGGCGATATAGGTGTTGCCCGGAACAATCACCTCATCACCGGGCCCGATGCCCATGGCCCGCAGACTCAGGTGAAGGGCATCGAGTCCGTTGCCAACGCCGATACAGTGCCTGACCCCTGTGAACGCGGCGAACTCACGCTCGAAGGCTTCGATTTCGGGGCCGAGCAGATACCAGCCGCTCGAGAGTACGCGCGCCACCGCTTCGTCGAACTCATCCTTAAGTTCCAGATATGCGGCCCGAAGATCCAGAAATGGAATGCTCACCCTTACCTCCTGACGGCTTTCAGGAATTCATGGTAATCGCGGTAATAATCGGATTCGTCGTAAAGATCGGAGGCCAGGACCAGACAGACCGAACCTGAGGAAAAATTCTGTATCTCCCGCCACAGCATCTGAGGCACGTAGAGGCCGTAATAAGAGCGGTTGAGGAAGAAATTCCTGCGCTCACGGCCGTCGTCGAGGATGACATCGAAGCTCCCGGAGACGGCGATGATGAGTTGGTTGAGCGTTTTATGGGCGTGTCCACCTCGCGCCTCGCCGCCGGGAACGTCGTAAAGGTAGTAAACCCGCCTGACCTCGAAAGGGACGTGCTGGTTCGATTCAATAAAGGTGAGATTGCCTTTCGGATTGGAGATGATGGGGAGTTTGATAATTCCGGCGCAGTCGAGATTTGTCGCCGTCGTCTTTCCGGTGGTGACGCCGGCTGAGCGGGGATGAAGAGTTATTTCATCCTCAACGGCCGGCTCGGCAATCACCTTGTCGTCAATAATCTCACCCGCCTGATTAATAGCCATGGCGTTAACCCGCTTGCAAATTCATCTCAGATCTCGTCCCGGGCTCACTTTGCTTCTGCCGTCGTACGATCTCCAGGTTACCATATCGGCGCCGGTTGCTGACACATGGAAAATGAATTCCCGGATCTCTATCCGAAACTCACGTTCGGTTTTCAGAGCAGTGTGCTTCTCAAAGAATGCTGGGTTGAACTGGGGCTGGAGCAGTGAACACCCGGTGGCGCTCCGGTTCACGAAGGATAGGGCGTGTCGGGGCGCAACTTACAACAGATACTCACGCCTGGCAAGACAAAAGACGCTGGTAATTTAAGCCGGGCGAGAAGAGTGAGTGAGGCCCTGACCAGCCACCGACTCCCTGCCATCGTGTGGTTTGCTGGCTGCCTCCCGGTCAGCTCACGCCGGCATTGGGCGCAACCAGCAAACAGTCTTTGGTTGAACTCTGACCCCGGATTCTCTGGTTCCGGAACCTCTCTGCCGGGGCCGGGCAGTCGCGCTACGCATCCGTGTGCGAGGTCAGCTCGGACAATCTCTGATAGGTTTTCGATCTATTGCCGGGACTCTTTCCTGGACTCGCCGGAGATGGCCGTTCTGACCACCTTATAACAATGAGCAATCGGGCCGATTTTCCACAGGAAATGCCGTGCCGGAGAAGGTCTGGTTTGCAGTGACGAGGGACAGGACGGGCTGGCATTGAAAAGAAGGATCGTCAGGAAATTCGGTTTGACTTCAACTTTACCCCTGTTATAGGCTCACGCGCGACGGTGGACTTTCCTCACCCCGGCAGACTATTCCCAAAGAGAGTTCACTTTCAATCAACCCTTTTAGCTCATTCACTGGTGGGCGCTTTGCATTGGCGCTTTCAGAACTTCCCCTGCCGGTTCGTGCCACTGGCGGGGGCGCACATTTTGCACTCGGGGGCGTGATCGCAATTGCGTTTTGTCTTCTGGTTATTGTGTCTGCTGCTCGTACTCGACAGCCTGTTGCGCTTCGTGCTGTTGTGCCTGCGCGCGCTGGGGCTCGAGAGGGCGGACTCTGCCGAGGCGACGGCGGCTGGGCGCTGTGTGGTTTTGATTGCAGCGAAGGATGAAGCCGGCACCATCGGGCCGACGGTCGCCGCGCTCGGGCCGCAACTGGCCGAATGGCCGGGCAGCAGTTTATGGGTGGTGGCGGATCGCTGTGAGGATGATACGGCCCGGGAAGCCGGGGCCGCGGGAGCCGGCGTTGCCGTCAGGGCTGAAGGCCGGCTGGGTAAGGGCGCGGTCATTGCCTGGTGGATGCAGAATTACAAAGACGCCTGGCGGAGTCAGGATACGATCCTGGTGGTTGATGCTGACAGTCGTCTATTGCCGGGCAGCCTGCGCGCCTTGAAGGGCGCAATTGAAAAGAGGAATGACGCCGCTCAGGCTTTTGTGATGCCCGAAGCCAGCACCCGGTCCGGGCGGCTGGCGGGCTGGTCAGAGATTCTGATGCAGCGGATTGACGATGAGGCCCGCTGTCGCAACGGCTGGCAGATTCCGTTGCGCGGGACCGGCATGGCGCTGCGGGCGGAATTGCTGGCAGAACTGGCTCCGAAATTACACACGCTGGCGGAAGACCTCGAACTGGACATTATGCTGGCCGCGCGCGGGGCGAAAGTGGTTTTCGTTTCGGACGCCGTTATTGTTGACCCCAAACCACAGCACTCCGCCGGGGCCGCACGCCAGCGCGCACGATGGCTGCGCGGACAGTTGCAGGTGCTGCGGGGGTACACGAGCGAGATTTTTCGCGCTTTGACCGCAGGTGGTGTCGGCGCGTGGTTTCTTCTGCCGCTGCTGTTTCTGCGGCCACGGACTTTATTCATCGGCCTCAGACTGCTGACAGTCGGTACGGGGATGCTCGTCACCTTCACTCGTCTGTCTGTCGCCCCGACTTTTAATCTGATGTTGTGGTCGGCATTGGTCGGGCTGGCGCTGGATACATTTTATTATCTCGCTGCAATAAAACTGGTGGATAACCGGAGAGAATACGTGCTGGATTTACTGGCCGCGCCCCGCTACGCCCTGATGTGGCTTTACAGTCTGGGCCTGCTCCTGATCCGGCGCGGCTGGCTGCGTGCCGGGAGATCAAACACCTCACCCTGATCCGCACGAGATGCGGGCGATTTTTCAGGACGATCTATGCACCGCACGATGAAAATTCTTTTCCCCTACCTCGCCCGATGGGACTCTGCCAACCGGAGCCGCTATCATCAGTTGCTCAGTCAGCTCTGTCTGCTCGGGCATCAGGTTTACGTCCTGAAGGCGCCGCAGATGGCGCTCGGTGACATCAGCTTCACTGACATCGAAAGCTCCGCCGGGTCTGCGCCCGAAGGTCTCACGATCAGCGAATTCACCGCCAGCCCGGCCATGCGCCGGCTCTGGCAGGCGCAGATACCGAAATCAAAGCTGCTCAAGAAGGGGCTGCTCTCGCTCAGTTCCGTTGATCAGGTGCGCCGGTTCGTTGACGAAGAAGAGATTGACCTGCTGATGGTTTACAACCTGCCGCAGGTCAGGCTGCTCGAGCAGGTGGATTGTCACAAGCACTTCGATCTGGCCGATGACCTGATCGCCATGCTGGCCGTGGAAAGCGGGCTCGTGGGCAGGGCGGGCGCGCTCGCGGCGGCGCGCTACACGCAGGCGCGGATGCTGGATTTGTCGGACACCGTGACGGTGGCATCGAGCGTGCTGGCCGAGCAGGTTGATCGCCCGACTTTCCTGCTGCCGAACGGCGCCGACCTGGAAGCACTCAGTCAGGCGAATGGGGTGGAGTGGCGCGCAAAGCATTCGGGCCACTGGGTCGGTTTTGTCGGGGCTTTTGAGTACTGGGTGGATTTTGAACTGGTGCTGCGGCTGGCCAGGCGGTTGCGGAAGATAAATTTCCTGCTCGTCGGCGGCGGGCGCCTGTTCCCGGTGATCAACCAGGCGGTCGAGCGACACAAATTGAAGAACGTCTACCTGACCGGCCCGCTGCCTTACGACAAGGCCATGGATCACATGGCCGCAATGGACATTTGTCTGATCCCGTTCACGCGCGATGAAGTTTCGGACGGCTCCTGCCCGCTCAAGCTGTTTGAGTATGCCGCGCTGCGCAAGCCGATCATCAGCACCCCGATTGTCGAAGTCGAGCGGATCGGCGCGGGGTGGGTCTCATTCGGCTACGACACGGCGGAATTCGCGGACGCGATTGAAAATTACCTGGCGAATCCGGGCCTCGCAACCGAAGCCGCCGCCACGGGACGCGATCTGGTGGAGAAGGTTTACAACTGGCCGCAACTGGCGCAGCAGTTTATTGAACTCGTGACGAGTGCGGCACCCGCCGCTCCTGTTCCGGCCATCAGCAATGGCTTCCCCGTAGCGCCGATGGCGATGAAGCCCTGAGTTTCTCACCCCGTGTCGTGTCTGAAACCGGGGCGATCACTTATCAGCAGGCCCCCTCCTCGCCGCAGTAAGCCAGCAGCCCGGCCGGCTCGTCCAGCAGGTAATCCGGTTGCAGAATTTCCAGCTCGCTGCGCCCGAAAGGCCCCCACGCGGCGGCGGCAGTGGCGACATTCGCCGCCCGACCGGCCACGATGTCGTGGGTGCTGTCGCCCAGGTAAATCGTTTCGTGCGGCCCGGCTGATAATGATTTCATGGCGCACAGCAGCGGCTCGGGGTGCGGCTTGTTATTCTGCGTGTCTTCGGCGCAGACGCTCACCTCGAAATAATCAATCATCCGGAAAATTCGCATCCCGCGTTCCGCGCCGACCCGCTTCTTTGAGGTGACCACTCCCAGCCGACAGCCCCGCCGCTTCAGTTCCCGCAACGTTTCATCAACGCCGGCGAAGGGCTGAATCATCTGGTCGTGCCATTCGTGATTGAAGGCGCGATAAGTCGTGACCATCTCTTCCGCGACCGAATCATGGTCGGCAAGGGCAGTGATCTGCTTTTCATCCGCCATCTGCCGGAGCATGAGCGCCATCGCCGTGTCGAGCGGGATGCCGAAGGTCTGGATGTACGCCGCGTCGGCCAGCTCGAAGCCGAACATCTTCTGCCACGTCGCGCGGAAACAGCGCAGGATCAGCGGCGTGGTGTTCACGAGCGTGCCGTCGAAATCAAACAACACGGTTCGGTATTTTCTCGCGTCAATGTTCATGCTCTGGAAACAGGTAATCTGCTAAACTGCCCGGGTCTGTTCATCACTGATGCTTCAGGAGGATTATCCCATGCCTGTCCGGGAAATACTGCTGCTCGGCAACGAGCGGCTCTGGCGGCCGTCCGCCGCCGTCGCCGACGTGCAATCGCGCGAAACACAGGAGACGATCCGCGACCTGGCGGAAACGCTCGGCGATTTCCGCGCGCGCAAAGGCTTCGGGCGCGCCATCGCCGCGCCGCAGATCGGCGTCCACCGGCGTATCGTCTTCGTCAACATGGGCGAACCGCTACCGCTCGTCAACCCGGTCATCACGCACCGCAGCGCAGAGATGATGGAACTCTGGGACGACTGCTTTTCCTTCCCCGACCTGATGGTGCGCCTCAGGCGGCATCTGGAAATCGGCGTCAGCTTCGAGGACGAACACGGGCGGGCGCAGCGGCTGACGGCGCAGGGTGATTTATCGGAACTGTTGCAGCACGAGATTGATCACCTCGACGGGGTTCTCGCGGTTGACCGGGCGATTGATGCGCGCAGTTTTGCCCTGCGGCAGGAGGTCGAAAAGCTGCGCCGTCAGGCCTGAGGCAGCGGGATGGAAATAAAGATCGTCGTCCCGTTGCCCGGCGTTGATTCGACGGTGAGGCCCCCGCCGAGTAGCGCGACCCGTTCTTCCATGCTGAGGATTCCGAGCCGGCAGCGGTTGGGCGCGTTTTGAATCGCCGCCACGTCAAACCCGCAGCCGTTGTCCTCAATGATGGCGTGCAGGTTATTCGGCTGCTGATCGAGGATCAGGCAGACGCTGGTGGCGGAGGCGTGCCTGAGAATATTGGTCAGTGCCTCCTGAATCACGCGGTAGAGGGTGATTTCAAGGTTGTCGGGGAAACGCCGGCGGTCAATCTCGCGGCAGCGGAACTCGACCGGGATGCGGCTCAGTTCCGACCACTCTCTGATGTACTGCTCCAGCACGGCGCGCAGCCCGAGGTCGTCAACCGCCGCGGTGCGCAACGCCGCCGCCAGATGTTCCACGTCGTGGCCGATCTGATCGGAAATTTCCAGAATCTGCCTGAGCCGCTCCAGCTCTTCGGGCCGATCCCGCAACGACCTTTCCAGCACCCTCAGTGACAGCCTGAGTGCCGCCAGCCGCTGTCCCAACTGGTCATGCAATTCGCGGGAGATGCGGCGGCGTTCGTCCTCCTGAGCGTTGACGATCCGGTGCAGCAGTTCAGTGCGTTCCGCGATGCTCCTGGCCAGTTCCTCCCGGGTCTGGCGCAGGATCTCTTCCGTTTGTCGCTGAGCGTCAAGGTTAGTGATCGCTCCCGGCTCTTTTGCCTGACGGGCTTCCGTGACAGATCGCTTTGCCGCTTTATTGGTCATCTGCCGTTTTCTCGCAACCGTTATTCGTCATCCGGTTCTGCCACTGCCACTGCCGCGCTGCGGTCACCAGGCCCGCGCCTGTTGCGCACGGGGCTTCCGGCATACGGGTCGCGACCCTGACCGGGATTGTTACCAAAAAGGCGCTTGAGAAATTGGGACAGCCACAACCATAGTTTTGTCCTCTTCATGATGGCCTCCTGTTTCCGGGAACTGCCGACAACATCTCAGGGCGTCGAACTCCTGACGTTGAGCTTCACCGTGTTGGCCACCTTGCCGTTGACTGTCAGCACCAGATCAACCAGTCCCGCGACGCCTGCCGGGACTTGCGTATTGAGCTGATCGAGTCCGACGAAGTCGCCCTGCGCCCCGGAGTACAGCACTGGGGCGCTGACCCCGCCGATTGTGATCTTCACCGTGCCCGAAGCCGCGCGCCTGACCCCGGTGCCGAACAGCACCAGATAATCGTCCGTGTTGATCTGATTCGCCGAACCGTCAGGATTACCGACCGCCCTGTACACGATACCGTCGGCTGTCGCCAGCGCCGCCGGTGCGTTGCGGCCTGAAGTGTCGGCGGTGAAGAGCGCGGGTGCCGTGCTGCTAATCGTCATGTTGTTGCGCGAGATGGTGCCGTCCGTGGTCGTGACCTCAATGACCGCCGTGCCGTTCTGTGTCTCAGGCGGAATCAGAAAGTTGATCTGTCCCGCAGCGGCGAAAAACAGCGGGGCCGTCACCCCGTTCACTCGCACGGTCGTCCCGCCCAGCGTCGTCGGCAGGGGAATTGAAGTGGCTGTTTCAAGCGACAGCGCCAGCCTGGTGCCGAAGGTCGCGGCAATGGCTTCGGGCGCCAGCCCGTCCGGCGCGTAGTTCGCGGCCGAAACCGCCGTCGTCAGAAGCGCCGTGCCGCCGCGCACAAAAGTCTTCGCTTCGGTACGCACACCGTCGGGGTTGATGACCGTCACATTCACCGTCTGCCCCGGTGCTGCATAGACCCGCCACATCTCGCCCGAGAGCAGCTTCGATGAGACTGAAGCCGGGGATTCGGCCTGCGTGTCGCGCAATCTGGTGCCGTTGATCTCAATGTCCGCCCCGGGCAGGAAGCCGGAGCCCGTGACGAGCAGGTTGTTATTCTGATCGAGCGCGACCTCGCCGAGTTGCGGCGAGGAGTTGCTCACGTTCAGCGCATCAATGGTGAAGCCGATGAAGGCGATGCACATCTCATCGGTCGTCGCCTCGCCCCAACTCACCGGCTTCGGCGGCGAGTTCGGGTTGAGCGGGTTGGACGATGAGTTGTCAAAGTAAGAGGTCAGGTTGAAACTCGTCCCTGCAGGCACAGCGACAGGTTGCTTGTATAAGTACGTCCCCTGCCACTGAAAATTCCAGTCATCAATATTAATCAGACATTGAGCCGCCTGACCCGGCGGAGTCATTTCCAGTTTTATCTCCCGACCGAGCAGGTGCATATGCGGCGTGACAGAAACGATGTGGGCGTTGGGCACCAGTTGCTTTGGGAATGAGGCCGTGACCTTATAGTGTTTGTCGCCCGCCGGGATCGTGAAGCTCTCATTGAGCAGCGGCAGGAGCTGAAGTTCTTTCCGGACCGGCGTCTTCGCGAAGTAGATGCCGATCTGCGTGCGATCTTTCTCAACCGCTCCAATCGGGTGGTAGTGTACCTGAATGACGACGCGCGATCCGTTCTGAACTTTGATCCCGTTGCCGTCGCCGGCCGCATAACCGCGCCCGCCCGGAGCCCAGCCGCCCAGGATTCCGGTGTTGTCGAAGCCCGGCCCGCCGAACGAAGTGTAGCCCGGCCCCGGGTCTTTCGCGTCCAGCGCGACGGAGGCCCCGGTCGGGTCGAGGTAAGCGATGACGTGATGCACGATGCGTCGGTTGCCGGGTCTCACGTCAATCGCGCTGACGTAACGGTCGCCGCGCAGCACGGTCGGGATCGTAAAGCAGCGGTACATATCCTGATCCGTCGGCGGCGTGTAATCGGCGTCGGGTGTCAGCACCAGGTCGGGTGTGCCCAGCGCCCAGCCGTCACCGAAATTGAGCGGCGGTGGCAGGTCGGCCGGGCTGCCTTCCGGCGCCCCGGCGTCAACCCAGGCGGCGATGGTCGCGATCTCTTCATTTGAGAGCTGGCGCGCGTCGAGGAACTCCCCGCAACCCGGCACCGGCTTCCAAGGCGGCATCTGGCGCGACTGAGTTTTCTGTTTGATGGATGCCGCGAATGGACGGGTTTCCTGGTAAGTGATCAACGACATCGGCCCGATGTCGCCGGGGTGATGGCAGGTCTGGCAGTTCTTCTGAAAGATGCGGACGACTTCCTTATTAAAGGTCGGCGTCGTCCCCTGCGCACCCTGATTTCCGGCGGGGGTAAAAATTGCGGCTGCCGCGAACAGCGCAAAAACGGAAATCAGCAGACGTTTGATGATGCGGGACATGAATACCTCCTGTTCCGACTTGAAAGGGGTAGGGTGAAACCGACGACTGATTGAGACTGCCCGGAGAAGGGGAGGCAATTGTAGTTGTTCTTCGGTGTTGCGGCAAGCTTTCCGGCAGGGACAGAGACAACGGACGCAATGGAATATCTGACGCCGGTCGGAACATCGCTTTACTTTTAATTTCCGCCTGCCACAGGTCCGCCGCCGCGCGGCGAGCGCTGTTTCACGGAGCTTTGACAACCATCTCAGGAGGTCGCACCGCCCCGAAGTCTCGGGCGACAAGGGCAGATATTAGTAAGCCGTCGTCGGTGATGTATCAATTTTCGATTGACTATCTCCCGCTCCCGTTCTACAAATGTGCCATATCCGAAAGGGTCTTTTCCACGAGGAAACCGGGCAGACTTTTTATTTCCCGTCGTCCGGTGCCGTCCTGGTCAACTGATTCAAGAGAGACAGCCTCGCCGCTCGCGGCGAGTCGGAGAAAATCATGCCGCAGGAAATCACTAATCACAGCGTGATCCTTAACGCGATCACGAGCATCGGTGCGATTGCCGACATCGCCGGCGCGCACGCCGGGCATTACGATTACGAAATTGACCTCGAAGTCATCGTCTACGGGCGCAATTACAACGGCAAGAAAGTCGGGCCGTACGTGAAGCTGTTCAGTTACAAGCCCGGCGAGGACGTCGTCCGCGAGGGCGAATGGGGTGGCAACACTTTTTACTTCGTCTCCGAGGGCAAGGCCGACGTCTTCGTCAGCGGCGCGAACGGCGAAGTCAAGGTTGCGGAAATCCCCGCCGGGACGCAGTTCGGCGAGATGTCGGTGCTGGCCGGCGTGCCGCGCGCGGCGACCGTGCGCGCGCCGAAGGACGGCACGGTCCAGATCCTCGAAGTCCAGCGCCCGGCCCTGCGCCTGCTGCGCAAGCTGCCGAAGTTCGGCGAGGCGCTCGACAACACCTACCGGCGCAACGGCCGCAACTCGACGCTCCAGAACCTGAACGCGGCGGGGAAGATCAGCAGCGAACTCATCAAGCAGATCGAGGCCATCTCGCAGTTCCGCGTCTACGCGAAAAATCATGTGCTGTTCAGCGAAGGCGCGCCGATCAACCGCGTCTACGTGCTGAAATCCGGCTGGGTCCACCTCTCGCCGAAAACACAGGTCACGAGCATCGGCGGCAACGGTGGCAGCGCGCAGGACTGGAACGCCACGAGCGGCGACAGCTTCGTCGGCCCGGGCTACTGCTTCGGCGTCGAAGGGATCACGCGCGACAGCCGCTGGCCGCTGACCGGCACGCTGCTCGGGCGCACCGAGGTGCTGGAGATTTCGATCTCGAAGCTGCGCCAGTACCCGGAGCTGCGCGAGGCGCTGATGTCCTCGCTCAACTCGATTGCCGTGACGCCCGAAGCGGCCGCGAAAAAACAGCCGCTGCCCGTCGTCGCCGCCCAGGGAGAGCTGATCGAAACCGGCGTGATTGACGGCACGAACCTGCTGGTGATGGACATGGACATGTGCGTGCGCTGCGGCAACTGCTCGCTCGCCTGCCACAAGATGCACGGACAGTCGCGCCTGCTCAGGCGCGGCATTCACATCACCCGGCCGGTCTCGCCGAAGCCGAAATCGAGTTTCCAGTCCGTCCTCTCGCCGTCGGTCTGCATGCACTGCCAGGACCCCGAGTGCCTGACCGGCTGCCCGACCGGGGCCATCGGCCGTTTCGGCGCGGGCCAGGTGGACATCAATCCGAAGACCTGCATCGGCTGCGGCGACTGCGCGACGCAGTGCCCGTACAACGCGATCTCGATGATCCCTCGCCGGCCGAAGGCGGAAGAGAAACCGCCGACCAGGTTGCAGCGCCTGCTGAGGCTCGCGCCCGAACCGCTGCCGCCGCCGGTCGAAGAGACGACCGACCTCGTCGCGGTCAAATGCAACCTGTGCAGCAACACGCCGCTCAACCCGCCGGAGGCGAAGCAGCGGGCGTTCAGCTGCGAGCAGAATTGCCCGACCGGGGCCCTGTTGCGCGTCAACCCGCGCGAATACTTCACCGAGATCAAACAGATCGAAGGGCTGACCTTCAAGGACTCGACGCACGCCATCGGGCGGGGGCTGCACACCACGCACAAGGACAAGGGCAAGCAGCTGATTCACCTGCTCGGCATCCTTGGCACGATTGCGCTGACCGTGCTGACGGTGATGGCGATGTTCAAAACCGGTCGGCGCGAGCCGCTGGTCGGGAGCTGGCTCAATTTTTACTGGATGACCGGCTTCGTCGGCTTGCTCGGCATAGTGGTCGTGATGGCTTACCCGTTCCGCCGGCAGATTTACCGCCGCCGCGCCGGGCCGCTGCGCTACTGGATGTTCGTTCACAGCTACGCGGGCGTGATCGCCGGGATCGTGCTGCTGCTGCACGGCGGCACGCATTCGGGCGGCGCGCTCACGACGTCGCTCATGATCTCGTTCGATCTCGTGATCCTGACCGGGCTGTTCGGCATTCTCTGTTACATCGTCGCGCCGCGCATGCTGACGAAGATCGAGGGCCAGCCGCTGCTGATCGAGGACCTGACCGCGCGGAGGGAAGAACTCGGCGATGAGATCGGATCGGTCCTCGCTTCTGTCACGCCGCCGACGAAGGAAATCATCGAACGCAGGGTGCTGCCGAAGTTCCTGTCGTTCGGCTTCCTGATGCGCCAGTACCTGAAGAAGGAGAGTCTGGACGCGCTGCTCCAGGCGGCGCACGGCGAGTGCAAGTCGGAGGCCGCGTCAGTCGCCGCGCCCGACCGCGACCATTTCAACCACGCGGTCGAATCGGCGGCCATGATGCGCCGCGTTGACGCGCTGGTCTACCTGCACCAGCTGCTCAAGCTGTGGCTCGCGCCGCACGTCATCGTGACTTCGCTGATGCTCGCGCTGCTGCTCGCGCACATTATTCAGGTCGTGTATTTCGCCGGTTGGTAATAGTGAAATCAGGGTCGGCTGCGAAAACCCACTCTTCATTCTCAATCATCCATTGACAGGCGCCACCCGGCTTTTTACCGCCGGGCCTCTGCCTGATAATTGAGAATGAAGAATGGATAGAGGACAATGCGTTACTTCGATTCCTGAACTCAATCCAATTGGTCTGAAGACAAAATTCCGAACTCCACTCCTCCTATGAGCAAATTCATCATCACCCGCAAGGATCAGGAAATTGACCAGATCGTGATTGAGAGCGAAGGTCTGACGATGGGGCGTCTGACCGGCAACGATCTGGTACTCAACCACCCGACCGTTTCGCGCACGCACGCCGGGATCAAGGAAGTCGGCGGCGATTACTGGATCTTCAACCTGTCGCAGGCGAACGGCACGCTGATCAACGGAGAGCAGGTGGAAAACACGCCGCTCGCCGACGGCGACCTGATCCAGATCGGGCCGTTCATGCTGCGCCCCGGCTACACGCAGGACGGGCTGGCCATCACGGTCGAGATGAGCATCAACCCGCTGCCGATTGAGGGCGGCGCAACCGGCCTGCTGCAACAGGCGACGACCGAAGGCGGCAAGACGGTGATGCTCTCTCAGGCGGCGCTCGAACAGCGCGACAAGCCGACGCCGAAAGGCACGCGCCGACTCTCGGGCACGGGCCTGCTCACCGGCATGCTGCCGCAGCTCGACCAGCAGGCGCTCAAAATTTTCTGGGACAAGCGCAAGCGCGAGGCCGGCAAGCTTTCGGAAGAATCCCCGCTCAGGCCGAAAACCGGTCGCCGGCTCGGCAAGGCCCAGTTCAACTGGCGCCCGACGCGCGACCTGCAACGCCCCTGGCCGGTCGGGCTGTTCATCTGGGCGACGCTCATCGTGACGGTGCTGAGTACGGTCGCAGTCTTTGCCTTCAAAGATGCTTACTCGCCCGGCGCGCTTTCCAACCCGCACGCGCGCAGCAAATTTGACATCACCCCGGCCATCGCGACGCAGCCGAACGCCGGCTCCTGCACGACGTGTCACACGGTCGGCAAATCAATTGATCAGAAATGCGCGGAGTGCCACACGACCTCGGCTTTTCATTCTGAAGTTTCGGCGAAACACGTCAAAGCCGGGCTCAACTGCACCGACTGCCACAAGGAACACGAGGGCCGCGGCTTCAGCCCCGCAGCTGTGGCGAACGTCGCCTGCACGAATTGTCACCGCGACGGCGTGGTCTCAAACGGCATCAAGCTCAAGACCCCGCACGGTGGCACGCTCGGCTATCCGCTGACGGACGGTCAGTGGAAGTGGGAAGGCATCAGGCCCGTCAACTGGCAGAGCAAGGGGTTGCCGGGCGAGGCCGCCAGTTTCAGCCTGAAGGACCAGTTCCATCTGGTTCACGTCGCGGGCCAGCGTTTCGGCCGCTCCAACTGTTCCGACTGCCACACCGCTGGCTTCGAGCCCGCGACGGTCAAACAGGGCGTGCGCGAATCGTGCGTGACCTGTCATTCGGTCAGCTACCAGGCGGCTGAAAAGAAAGAGGGCGGGGCCGGTTGTGTTTCGTGTCACGCGCAGCACGGCGAAGAGAAGGAATTGCGGGCGGCGCTGCGTCGCATCGGGCGCCCGCAGGAAGCTAAAGCGCCGACAGCCGCAGCCAGACCGGGTCAGCCTGCTGCAACGGGTGAAGATAATTAGTCGGCTTCACCGGAGTCCGGCAAAAGGCCTGAGATCGAATGGCAAACGGCAACCTGAAAATGTGTCGCGCGTGTCGCGGTCTGATCGCCGCCGATACGGCGACGTGTCCGCTGTGCGGCGCCGTATCGCATTACGCCGCCGGCGGCGGCAGCGGGACCGGCGCGCTTTCCGTCAACTGGTCGGTCACCCTGATTCTGATCACCGTGAACGTGATCGTTTACGTTCTTTCGCTGCTGCTGACGAAGCAACTGGGGACGGAGCCGGGTGAGGAGGCGAATCCGTTCACGCCGAGCGGCCTCGCCAACTACTATCTCGGCTCGGTGCGCTGGCCGGAGGTGAATGCCGGGCAATACTGGCGGCTGATCACTTACGCCTTTCTGCATGGCGACCTGTTGCATATCGGGCTCAACAGCCTGGCGCTTTTCCAGGTCGGACGCCTGGCTGAAGAAGCTTACGGCGGCGCCAAGTACCTGTGCCTTTATCTGGCCTCCGGTATAGTCGGCGGGATCGCGGTGGTCCTGAGTAACAGTGCCGCGGTCGGCGCATCAGGCGCGGTCTTCGGTCTGATCGGGGCGATGGCGGTCTACGGTTACAAGCGCGGTGACTATTACGGCAGGGTCATCAGATCTTCGATGGTGCAGTGGCTGATTTACGGGCTGGTGATGAGTTTCCTGCCCGGCATCAGTATGGCCGGGCATGTCGGCGGCCTGATCGGTGGCGGTGCAATGGCGTGGTTTCTGAGCGACGCGGAAACAACCGCGACCAGCTACCGCAGCGTGCGCCTGTGGCAGGGCGCATCCGTTCTGTCGGTGCTGCTGATTGCGGCGAGCTTTGTTTTTGCCGCGCAGAACATGCGCCACAGCTTCGTCACTCAGGCCATCAATAATCTGAGCAGCCAGGTCTTCCAGGCGGCCTACGAGTATGACCGCTATCGCAAGTTGAATAAGGATGAACCATTTGCCAGCTACGTCAGCTCTTTTGGAGCATCCATTACCACGCTCGAAGGCGCCCCGACAGTTGATGAAGAGACTGCGGCAATTAAAAGCCGAATGCTCGAAGCTCTGCGCGCGCGACAGGCACAGTTGAAGCAACTCAAGGATGAATCGCAGGCCGCGCCCGACCCAGCACAGTATGCCGCCCTGGATCAGGCTTTCGCTGATTACAACGCCTGGCTCAAGCGCAAAGCCTCAGAACTTAATGTACCGGTGGAGTCCCTGCATCGGGAATGGCAGTACAAGTCTGAAGGAAAGTCAGGTGGCAGCCGCTGATAATATCCGGCAGGTTGCTGCCTGGTCGTCATCTCACACTTCAGCGTTCGTCAAATTGAATTGTGTCCCGGGTGAAATCATCAGCAGGCTGTCAGCCTGCTCCACATAGCTTATGAAAAGATCACAACTCATCGTCACACTCATCTTTCTGGTAGTCCTGCTTGTCACCGGCTTCGCCTCGCGACTGCCGATCAGTTACGGCGCCGTTCCCTGGTTCGGCTGGGTCGGGCTGGTCGGGATCGCGCTGCTGCTCGGCGTCGGCTTCGTCTTCATGGATTCATCGCGCCGGCGCGGCAGAGTGCTGGCCGCAGCGGCACAGTCGAAGGGCGCTGCCCCGGCTGAGATAAAGCCCAAATCCGGGACCGCATTGCTGCAAAAGGCGAAGGAGGGGCTGCCCGAATGGGCGCGGGCGGTCGCACTGACGGATGAGGTGAAGTATCCGCATCCGGTCATCAACGTCACCACCTGCATCGGCTGTCACGCCTGCGTGGACGCCTGCCCGCACGACGTGCTGGCCATCGTCAACGGCAAATCCACGCCCATCGCGGTCGAGCAGTGCATGGAAGACACCAGCTGTCAGGTCGAATGCCCGACCAACCCGAAATCCTGTATCGTCCTCAACACGGTCAAGAAGATCCCCGAACGCAAGGTGCCGAAGCGCGACCAGAAATTCATGACCGACGCCCCGGGCGTCTACCTGATCGGCGACGTGTCGGGCGTGCCGCTGATCAAGAACGCGATCAACGAGGGCGGCGCGGTGATTGATTTCATCGCCGAGGACCTGCAGAAGTCCGGACGCAACGGCAACGCCGATTACGACGTCGCGATCATCGGCATCGGGCCCGCGGGGCTCTCGGCCACGGCGCTCGCCAAACAGCGCGGGCTGAGTTACGTCGCCATCGAACAGGACATGGTCGTGGCCACCATTCAGGCCACTTACCCGGCGGGCAAATACGTCTTCTTCAACCCGGCAGACAAGCCCGTCGTGGGCGGCATCAAACTCGACGGCCCGGGCGCCTCGAAAGAGGCGATGATCGGCTCGTGGATGGACACGATGATGCAGAACCAGCTCGTCATCAACGAGAGCGAAAGCTGCAAGAGCATCAAGCCTGACAACGGCGTGTTCGTCATCACGACCGATCAGGACAAGACCAAACAGAAGATGCAGTACAAGGCGCGCCGCGTGATCCTGGCCATCGGCAACCGCGGCACCCCGGCGAAACTGCGCGTCGCGGGCGAAGACCTGAAAATCAAAGTCACGCCGACCGAGCCGGTCCTGCCGGCGAACTGCGAAAAATGCGGAGTGAAGCGCGAAGGCGACAACGCCTTCTGTCTCGAATGCGGCAACAAGTATGTCGCAAAGGTGCCGGAGCCCTACGAAGACGACAAGGTTAAATTCAAGCTGACCGACCCGAACCAGTACAAGGGCAAGCACTGCGTCGTCGTCGGGGCGGGGAACTCGGCGATTGAGGCGGCGGTTGATCTGGCCGCTTACCGCGACGAGAGCGGCACGAAGGTGGTCGGCTACCGCGACAACGTGGTGACGCTCGTCATCCGCAGCGACTTCAAGAGCGACCTCAAGCTCGGCAACAAGATGATGGCCTATCACTGCATTGACGAGGGCAAAATCAAAGTCTACTTCGGCGCCACGATCAAGGAGATCACCGAGAACGAAGTCGCGCTGATGAGCGCCCGGGATAAGGACCCGAAGACGGCGAAGGATCTGGCGCGCTTCAAAAACGATTACATCTTCGCCCTGATCGGGGGCGAGAAGCCGACGAAGTTTCTGGAAAGCATCGGCGTGAAGATCGGATAAAACATTCAGACAGGATTCGCAGGATTGACAGGCTGACCCTCCTGATCCTGTGAATCCTGTCAATCCTGCCCATATGGCCCCGAAAAAGCACAACGCCTCACGACGACAGGTGGTCAAATCAATCACACTTGCTGGCGCGGCGCTGGCCGCCAGTTCACCCGCCGAGAGTTCAGCCGCTCCGCCGCAGCAGAAAATCAAACTCGGCTTCGACAACTTCTCGATCCGCGCTTTGGGCTGGAAGGCGCCGCAACTGCTCGATTACGCGGCCTCGCTCGGGGTTGATACGATCCTCTTTTCCGACCTCGACGTTTACGAAAGCCACGGCGACTCTTACCTGAAGGAGATCAAAGCCAGAGCCGACCACCACGGCATCGAAATCCACGCGGGCACGGGGAGCATCTGCCCTTCGGCTAAGTCATTCAGCCCGCGCTTCGGCACGGCGGAAGAGCATCTGGCCCTGACGATTCGCGTGGCCCGCGCGCTCGGCTCGCCCGTCGCGCGCTGTTATCAGGGGACGTGGGAAGACCGCAAAAGCGAAGGCGGTCTGGCCGCGCGCTGGAAGGACACGATCAAAGTCTGCCGGGCCGTCCGCAGCCGCGCGATTGACTCAGGTGTGAAGATCGCCATCGAAAATCACGCGGGCGATATGCAGGCGTGGCAGCTCGCGAACCTGATCGAGGAGTGCGGGCGCGATTACGTCGGCGCGACGATGGATTCGGGCAACGCAACGTGGACGCTCGAAGACCCGCTGCGCAACCTGGAGATTCTCGGGCCCTATGCCGTCACGACCGGCATCCGCGATTCGGCGGTGTGGGAATACGCGGACGGCGCGATGGTGCAATGGACCGCGATTGGCGACGGGCAGGTGGATTTCAAGGCTTATCTGAAGCGCTACGCCGAGTTGTGCCCGAACACGCCCGTGCAGCTTGAGATCATCTCCGGCGGCGTGCGCAGCTACCCTTACCTGAAGGACGAGTTCTGGCAGCTTTATTCAGACATCCGCCCGCGTGAGTTCGCCGCTTTCCTGGCGCTCGCCAGACGCGGCAAGGCGCGCGAGCCATTCAGAATCCCACCCGGAATGGACAGGAAGAAAGCCGAACAGGAATATCAGAGGGCTGAGCTTGAACGCAGCCTTAAATATTGCCGCGAGGTTTTAGGGCTTGGTTTGAAGTAGCGTGATCCTGCAAATCACGCAGCCATCATTCAACAGCTTCTTCCATTACAACCGTGCGATCCGGCAGATTGCGTGACACTGAATATGAAAATTCTGGTGATCGGTTCAGGCGGGCGCGAACACGCGCTGGTGTGGTCGCTCGCGCGCGGCAGTGCGGACGGGAAAATCAACAGCCCGTCAGACAATGCGGGCATTCTGAAGCTCGCGACGAAAGCCGACGTTGACGCGAACGATGTGAATGCGCTTGCCGATTTCGCGGCCCGCGAAAAGATTGATCTGACCGTCGTCGGGCCGGAGCAGCCGCTGGTTGATGGTGTGGCCGACGCTTTCGCGGCGCGCGGGCTGGCCATCTTCGGGCCGTCGCAGGCGGCGGCCAGACTCGAAGGCAGCAAGATATTCGCCAAGGAGTTTATGACCCGCCATCGCATCCCGACCGCGCGTTATCGCGTGGTTGAAGATGCCGGGACGGCGAAGGCGGCAGTCAGTGAAGGTTCGTTCACTTACCCGCTGGTCATCAAGGCCGACGGGCTGGCTGCGGGCAAGGGCGTGGTCATTGCCGAAGACGAACGGCAGGCCCGGCAGGCGATTGAAGACCTGATGGTCGCGAAAAAGCTCGGCGCGGCGGGCAGGCGACTGCTGATTGAAGAATGCCTCGACGGGCGCGAAGTTTCTTACCTGGTCTTTGCCGACGGGAAAGATTATTCGGCGCTGCCGGTGGCTCAGGATCACAAGCGCGCGTTCGATCAGGATCGCGGGCCGAACACCGGCGGGATGGGCGCGTTTTCGGTCCCGGGCCTGCTCGACGCGGCGACCGAACAGCGCATCTGCCGCGAGATCGTCGAACCGACTCTGGAAGGCACCCGCGCTGACGGCTTCCCGTTCCGCGGCGTGTTGTATTGCGGCCTGATGCTGACGGCTGAGGGGCCGCAGACGCTCGAATACAACGTGCGGTTCGGCGACCCGGAAACCCAGGCGATTGTGCGCCGGCTCGACAGCGACCTCTCAGAAATCCTGCTGGCCGTGGCGCGCGGCGGGCTGGATCAGGTCAGGCCGCAATGGAGCAATGACGCCACGACCTGCGTCGTCGTGGCTTCGGGAGGTTATCCGGGGAGTTATGAAACCGGGAAGCGGATCATGGGCCTTGAAGCCGCTGAAGCGCTCGAAAGCGTCGTGGTCTTTCACGCCGGTACGAAACATGGCTCCGAGGGCGGCGTGATTACTTCGGGCGGAAGAGTGCTGGGCGTGACGGCGCGCGCCGCGGACCTGCAGCAGGCGACGGCGCGGGCTTACGAGGCCGTCTCAAAGATTCATTTCGACGGGATGCATTACCGCAAAGATATCGGAAACAAAGCGCAGGCTGCGGAGCGCTGAGTGCCTGAAGGGTAAACTCCGCTTGCGGGCAATAAAAACAGCCCCGGCTCCTGATGAAGGAACCGGGGCTGAAGTGTCTGAGACGGCTTCACTGATTACAACCCGGAGAAGCCGGAATTATCTGAACTGCCCGAGGCTGTTGCAGGTCGAATAACCGATGGAGTTGCCGTTGAGCGCGAGGAAGATCCTGCCGAGCAGGATCTCGTCGTTAACGCGGTTTTCCCTGACGGCGAACTGCGCCTGCATGAACAGATCCTTGAGCATTGAATCGTTCGAGATTGTGACGCCGTTACTGAGCGTCACGGGCAGCGTTCCCGGCGGTAGGACGTAGCAGCTCAGGTTGCTCCAGAGCGCGTCGGTTCTGGCCGGGCCGCTCGCACTCAGTTCGAGGCCGAGCTGTGCCGCCACGTACTGCTGCACGAACAGCCAGTAGTCACTTCTCGGAACATTGCCGAAGACCGAACCGCCCTTGAGCGCGAAGAGGACGGCGTCGTCAGCCTGGCAGGCATTGACCGGCGTGTTGAAGTTGAAGCCGGGCACAATGACGTTGAGGTCGCAGAGGAAACTCATCCTTCCCAGGCACTCGAACTTGAGACGGAAAAATTCATCCGACTGGAAGCAGACCGTGTGACACTTACCCGGGCCGCCGCCGCCGCCGCTGCTCGGCGGGCAGAGCGGGCAGACTGCGTCGCATTTCGCGCCACTCGGGAAGAACCCGCTGAGACCGACCAGGAGTCCTTGGGGAATCGGGTTGACTGTTCTATCGCCCGCCCTTTCGTTGCGGTTGACTACAACCTCGCTGAAAACGACCGAGGTCGTGCCGGTGCCGGTCCCGCGCTTGATGTCCACGCCGAGTTCGAAGCAGCCCATCACCCCGGAGTTCGCCAGCATCGAGAAGGCCAGTGTGATGAGCGGCGTGCGATTCCCGGCCGCCCCCGCCGCATTCGAGAACGGCACAGGGTTGCCGATCAGCAGGTTGTTGCTGTTGGCGTTGCGGTCGTTGAGGTAGACCAGGATGTCGGTGCTGAGGCCGGTGAGGCGGGCGTTGCCCCCGATGATCGTGAACATCGCCAGGGTTCTGACCCCCGAGCCGTCCGGGTTCTGCAGGAAGAGCGTGACCATGTCGCCTTCGGTCATGCCGTTGGTGGCGATGTAGAAGTTGACGTCCCAGAAATTCTCGAGGCACGAGAGAGCGCGCACGAGGCTTGAGGGTGTCGAGGAGGCCAGCCCGGTGAGTGTCTCCCCCGGGAGGCCGGGATTGCCGCCGCCGAAGGTGGTGGCATTGACCGGGAATGCCGAACCGCCCTGAGAGGCAGGTGACACCACGGTGAAACCGAGCGTGGTCGGGAGCAGGAACAGATCATCCACCCCGGGCACGTCCAGGCCGTGTGTGACTTGCGACACCCCGAACTGGATGCAGCCCGGAGGGGTTTGCGCCGTCGCCGGGGCAGGCGGGCGCAGCATGAACGTTGTGAGGCAAAGAGCGAAGCCGCCAGCGAGTAAAGCGGCTTTCCGGAACAGGTTCACTTTCATTGAAGTTTCTCCATAGTCTTTATTCCCGGACGCCGATGACCCCGGCTGTCCCCGGGCATGTGTGGTGTGATTTATGTGCGGCCCGGCCCGGGCAAAGTCAGCGACCGGGCGCTCAATTCAACCCGGAGGAATTTCCCCGGGCGTGAATCCGGCAAATAAGCGCGGTGAAAGTTCAAAGGTCCGCAACCCGCAGGACGCCGGTTGATTCGATACACCAGTAACAAACCCGATCTGACGGGCTGAGCTGTCTGCCTGTCAGTTCCGATCCTGATGGTTGCAAGCTGCCGGCTTGATGTTGGAAATCTGGTCCATACCTTCAAGGTCAGGATGAAGGCTGGACGGGGGAGTAAAACCGGCCTGTCAGGGACCGGTTCCTGTTACGGATAATTTCGTTGATTCAGCTGTCGGAGCGGCACAAATCGAGTTGCTCATCTGACAGACCTGCTGCTGACCAGATGACCGCCTTCCGAGGCTGCCCAGTGATGCAAGGGATTCAAAATCCACGACCGGTGGTGTGCTATGCCCGTGGCTGCTGGTGAACCACTCTGCGTGCAAGTTCCCGGGGCAACTCATCACAGCCAGGAGTTATGCGTGGAAGTCTTACGTCACATAAGCTAGCCCGATCACCGGGCAAAGTCAACATCGTTGTTAATAATGTCCGTCAGCGGGCGCTGGTTTTGAAATTCGGCGCGATTCGCGGGCGCCCCGACTGGTCGCCCGTAAATAAGAACTCACCGGACTCCGGGCGTCCGGGTAAGATCGGGCGGAAGCTGTGTGATGTCAGAAAACTCTGGTATACTACCCTCCCGGGCCGGCCGCGGTCTCTCGCACCGCCCGATGAACTTCGGCGCCCCCGGCAACGTACAGGCTGCCGGGGGCGCTCCGGACGCCAGTAAAATCTGCTTCTGAAGAGAGGATGGAGAATCCCAGACCATGTGGAACCGACTCAAAAGGCTGTTTCGCTCGATCTTTGGCGGGATCATTGACAGCGCCGAGGACCCGGAGCTGATCCTGCAGCAACTCATCCGCGACATGCGCGACAAGGTGCCGGAGATGAATAACAACGTCGCGCAGGTGATGGCCAACGAAAAGATGCTGGAGCGCAGCATGACTCAGCTTCAGGTCAGGGTCACGGAACTCGACAATAAAGTCAAAGCGGCAATCAAAACCGGTCGCGACGACATCGCGACCGCCTACATCGGCGAATTACAGAGCAATCAGAAAAATCTCGAAACCACCCGGATGCAGCTCGAGTCAGCCAGGACTGCTTCCGAAAAGGCCCGCAAGTTCCGCGAAAATTACATGCTTCAGATGAAGAAGAAGCAGGACGAGGCCATGCAGCTGATCGCCGCCAGCAAGCAGGCGCGGATGCAGGAGCAGATCGCGCAGACGATGGCGAGCTTCAACGTCGGCGACGACTCACAGACCTTCGACGACATGCGCGAGAAGATTTCCCGCCGCGCCGCCACCGCCGAGGCCAAAGCCGAACTCGCCAACTCCTCGCTCGATTCCCGCATGGCCGAGATCGAAGCCGAGGCCGCGAACATCGAAGCCAACGACATGCTGCTCGCTTACAAACGGCAGATGGGCATGCTGCCCGAAACTCAGGCGCCGGCGCTCGGCGAAGGCGCCCCCGTCACCGGCACGGAAAAGACTCTGGGTTCCGCGCAGGAATACCCGGCCGGTTCGGAACGGTCAAAAACACTCGAATAGATGAGTTGAGTAGATGAACAAGGTTTCTTACATCAGGGAAGCGATCAAAGAGCCGCTGAATGTCATCGGGGTCGTGGTGGCAGGGTTGGCAGCGGCTGGTGTCTCGTTCATCAGCGCTTTTGATTCCACCCTCATTCTGGCCGGGACTTTGTTCGCCGAGGGCGCTTACCTCACGGTCGTTCCGGCTTCGAGTTTTTACCGCCGCCTGATTGATCAGCGCGCGCGCAGGCAACTCGATGCCGCGCGGCGCAAGCAGCGCGACGCCCTGATCCGCACCTTCGACCCGCGCGAACGCGAGGCCGTCGAGTACCTGAGCTGGATGAAGGATCAGATCGCGAGCAACTTCAAAAAGTTCGCGCGCCTGCAGGACGAGCCGCCCCAGATCAGGGAACTGCAGATGGCGTGGGAGGCCTTCGTTGACCTGCTCGACGAGTACCGGCGCCGCAAAAATCATCTGCGCTCGATCAACCGCCAGGCCGTCGAGAATCAGCTGCGCCAGGCGGAACGCACCGTCGTCTATGCCGACGACGTGACTCGCCCGATGGCCCAAAAGAACGTCGAAATCCTGGGCCGCCGGTTGCAGACTTTCGACGACATCGAGCGCAGCGTCAAACGGGTCGAGGCGCAGTTGCAGATGATCGAGAACTTCTTCGGCCTGGTCAACGATCAGGTGGTGACGATGCCCTCGCCGGAACACATCTCATCGCTCGATTTCGATTCACTGCTTTCATCAATCGAGATGACCAAGGATCTGTTGCAGCAGACCGCGCCGATTATGAGTCAGCTCGATTCCCTCAATCGCGACGCGTCGCAGCTGCGCCCCTCACTCGCGACTGAGAGAAGGTGACAGGGCTCGCTGGCTTCCGCCCGGAGTCTTCACTGTCGGAGCGCCCCCATTCATATCTCTGCCCCACGGAGGTTTCAATCTTGTCATTCCGTTTTCCCTCATCCCTCTGTCGTGCTTTTTGCGCCGCACTTCTGCTCCTCACTTTCAGCTCTGCTGATAATCCTCTGACCAGCGCCCTGGCTCAGGTTGACAGGATGGACCCGTACGAAAAGGAGCCCGTCTACGTGACCGTCCGTGTCTTTCAGGCGCGCGCAAAGCTGGTCAGCAAACCTGAACCGACCGATCAGACTTTCCGGCTGCGGACTGAGAATCTGACCGACTATGAGAAATGGGTGACCAGCATCGGGAAGGCTTACCCGGGGCTGGAGATTTCCCTGCTGCGGACCGAACCGCTGCGAATTTTCAAGTCGAACAAACCCGGCGTGGTCAGGCTGGGGCCGAAGGCCGATAAAAACCTCCAGCTGCAGATTCTGGCGGCCAACAGCCCGGGCGACGGGACGACGCCCGGGCTGGATCTGGTCCCGACAGTCGAGTGGCACTGGGGCGATGAGAAAAAAGACAAGGATTTCAAACCCATCTCGTATGCTTTCCCCCCGCCGATCAATGCCGAAGCCGGGATGACTTACTTCTTTACGAACAAGAATCTCTACTTTTATCCGGAAACTTACGCGAGCTTCGTCCGCCCCGGCGCGCTGCCGAAGAATTTTGAGGGCGATGCAATCTTCTTCGTTTTCGTACTGACCACTGAACCGGGCGATCAGAAGCAGCCGGGCGGCGAGACGCCGACGGCGCGCGTGTTCGATGAAAAACAATCGGCTGAGTTGCAGGCGAACGCGACGAAGAAGGCCGACCCCGAGTGGCCGGCCGAAGTGCAGCGCCCCGGCTACAGCGGGAGAATCCAGGTGCGCGTGGAAATCAACGCCGAAGGCCGCGTCGCCCACGCCAACGTCTGGAATTCGACCCTCCCCGAAGCCAATCATCAGGCCGTCGCCGCCGCGCGCCAGTGGGAGTTCCCGGCCACCGCCTTCGCCGACAGCAAACTCCCGATTCACGCGCTGCTGACTTTCAACTTCACCGCGCCTCCTCTCAAACCCGAACCTGCCCCCGCTAAAAAAACACCGGCTCCCGCCAAGGCAACACCGAAGCGCCCGGCCAGACCCCGGAAGTAGATGATTGACAGCCAGAGGTAGGCAGTGATCGGCAGTCGGTTGTATGATTACGGCCTGCCAGCAGGCCCGGCTGCTGATCACTATCAACCTTCAATCGTCAACCGAAGCTATGTCACATTCCCTGAACACCGCCGCCCGTCTGCCGCACTGGGCCGACGAACTGGCGCGCAAATACCGCGCCGGCGAAGCCAGCCACTTTCTGCTGCACCACAACGTTTACGACCTGACCCGCTCGCGCAGCGGTTACGTCGGCCTGCTCGCCTTCCTGCAAAAGGAACTGCTCGGCAACAAAGGCATCGTGCTTTACAACCGTAGCGAGGGCGTCACGTTCGATTCGGATGAGACGCTGCGCGCCTTCGTCGCCCACCAGCGCGTGGCCGAGCCGTTGCTGAATATCAATAACGCCAGCCAGCTGCCGCGCGACCCCGCGCGCGCGCTGCCGATGATCGAGCGTTTCCTGTACTTCGCCGACCGGGTAGCCGTGATCATCAACTTTTTCGATACGATTCTGCCCGCCGCCGAAATCAGCTACCTGTCGGGCGATGACCGCAACGCGCTGGTCACGCTGCAACGCTGGATGGTCAGCCCGCGCCTGCTCGATACTGATAATCTGGTCATCCTGATTGCCGAATCGGTGGCCGACGTTCACCCGCGCGTGCGCGAGAACTCGCGCCTGGCGAACATCAGAATCCCTTACCCCGAAGAAGCAGAACGCCTCGATTACGTCTCGGAATTCCTCAAGACTTATCCGATGAAAGTCGAGATGAGCGAAGCGCAACTGGCCGCGATGACTTCGGGACTCAATTACGTGCATCTGCGCTCGCTGCTGCTGGCCGCGCAGCATTCAGACGACGGGCTGACTTACGAAGACGTGCGGGTGAAGAAGAAGGAGATCATCGAAGCCGAGTGCGCCGGGCTGATCGAATTTATCACCCCGCGCCACGGCCTCGAAACGGTCGGCGGGTTGAAGGCCGCGAAGGATTACCTGAAAGACATCGCCGATACGATCAAGCACGGCAACACCGACGAAGCCCCGATGGGCATCCTGCTCTCAGGCCCGGTAGGGACGGGCAAAACGTTCCTCGCCGAAAGCTTCGCGAAAGATTGCGGGATGAACGTGGTCGAGTTCAAAAACTTCCGCGACAAGTGGGTCGGGTCAACCGAAGCCAACCTGGAAAAAATCCTCAACCTCCTGCAGGCCCTCGCGCCCATCGTCGTGCTGATTGACGAAGCCGACGCCGCCTTGGGCAACCGCGAAGGCGACGGCGATTCCGGCGTCAACAGCCGCGTCTTTTCAAAGATCGCCGCCGCGATGAGCAACACTGACAACCGGGGCCGCATTCTCTGGATCCTGATGACCTCGCGGCCTGACCTGCTGCCGATAGACCTCAAACGCCAGGGCCGCTGCGAGGAACACATCTCGCTCTTTTATCCGGAGGAGGAAGCCGACCGCCAGGAGATCGCCGAAGCGATGGCGCGCAAGAACAAGATCAAACACCAGATCGAGGACTGGCGACCGATCACGAAGAACCAGCTTCACCTCTCCGGCGCCGACATCGAATCAATCCTGATCCGCACCCGGCGCGTGGCCCGTCAGGCCGGGCGGACTGAGGTGAATATCGAAGACCTGGCGAAAGTCGCATCCGAATTCACGCCGGCCAGGGACGAGCTGGCGGTCGAATATCAGGAACTGGTCGCGGCCCGCGAGGCGACCTCGAACGCCATGCTGCCGAAGCGCTTTCAGAGGATGACGAGCGCGGAAATTTCGCAGCGGATTGAGGAATTGAGATTGATGGTGAGGTGACTAGGCGCCACTGTGCCAAGTGAACTAAACGACCTCTGCCGAGTCCGCTGCTTGCGATAGTCAGGTGTATGCAGTGATCTGTAAACCTGTTATTTGCAGAATCGAATGAGAAAAAGGATGCGGAGTGTTTTGATTCATCTTTTTGGTGCGAGTCAGGAGGAGATAGAACTGCAACTCTGTCGGCTTTACACTTCTCAATCTGATTCATGGGTATTGGAAACTAATAGTGACTCGATCCTCTACATTCGTATTTACGAAGATCAGGAATTTGAAACAGACCACGACCCGGAAGAGCTTGAGCGCCTGCTGGAATCTCTCGGTGGCAAACCCGACGTCAGCATAATAGCTGATGTTTCCGGGCGACATGGTGGTGATCAGGAGGTCAAGTCATTCGTCAATTCCATGCTGTCATCGTTCAAGGGCGTCGCGCGGGACGAATACACTTATCATTCCTGGACTCTTGAAGAGATCAATTCTGGTACGCTGATTCAAGGGCATCCGTTCTTCGACTATCGAGGCTGGTACGAATCAGACGATCATTGGCGGTGTTAGCTGAGAAATTCGTGCTGGCAAGTAGAATGAAATGGCCGCAATCAGCGTCAGGCATCATTTCGCAAGTAACAGTTCGATTCCCCGATGCGAAACATAGTCACTGTTTTTATATTGCCGATGGCAGCCAATGCAGCTGCTTCGGGAAGAGGCCTGTTGGGAGATGTCTATCTCCGTCCATTTTTTCGCATCATACATTTTGTAGTCCCAGGAGCCATCATCGCGCGTTGAACTCACCTTTTTCATGACGGTGATTATTTGCACGCTGTCTTCCGTTTTCTTTTCCTGCTTCTCCTTCACGATGATCGAGCCGACGGGGAATTGCTTTTTGTCAGCGTACTGGCTCAGCCCGCGACGCGCGATCTCGTTGATGTAATACACCACGCCGGGGTCGTAGTGCGGGCCATGTCCCAGCACGGGAGGGGCGCATAAGAGTTTTGTTTCCTCAAGCATATCAATCGGCTTGTCATTGACCCGAAACATCCCCCGGTAATCTTTGACATCACTGACGACAATCTTTCCCTCCGGATTGCCGCCGGCATCAACGATGCCGCTTATGTTCCGCCCCTGAGAAAGGCCGACTGCCGACGCACAGATTGCAATGAGGAGAAATAACTTTGAAACTTTCATCATCAACCTCGGAATGCCGAATTATCGGATGACGCTTTCGTCTTTAGCGCCAAAACATCGTCAAGCCAGAATCGCCTTCACCACATTCCCATGCACATCGGTCAGGCGATAATCACGCCCGCCGTGCCTGAACGTCAGCCGCGTGTGATCGAAGCCGAGCAGATGCAGGATCGTCGCATGGAAGTCGTGAACATGGACTTCGTTTTCCGCGACCTTCATCCCGTAATCGTCAGTCCTGCCGTAAGTGATCCCACCTTTGACGCCGCCCCCGGCCAGCCACGACGAATACGCGAAGCAGAAATGGCCGCGCCCGTAATCGCCTTCGGCCCCGGGTGAGCGACCGAATTCGCTGGTGAAGACGATCAGCGTTTCGTCGAGCATCCCGCGCGATTTCAAATCCCTGATCAGTCCGGCGGTGGCTTTATCCACGTTGCGGGCCAGCGGTTCGTGCGTCTTCATATCGCCGTGCGCGTCCCAGTTGTGCGACGCGCCGACGTCAATCAATTCCATGAAGCGCACGCCGCGTTCGGCCATGCGCCGCGCGATGATGCATTGCCAGCCGAAGCCCGTCGTCTGGCCGCGCTCCAGCCCGTAAAGCTTCAGCGTGGCGTCGGTCTCTTTCGAGAGGTCGAGGACTTCGGGCATCTCGCGCTGCATCCCGTATGCCGTTTCGTAAGTCCTGATGCGCGCCGCCAGCTGCTCGTCATCCGCGCGCGGCTGCTGGTGCCGGCGATTGAAACGTTCGAGCAGGCTCAGTTCTTCCTGCTGAATCTGCGGCGAGGCCGAGCGGCGGTTGAGGTTGGGGACGGGCTCTTCGCCTGCGACGACGCGGGTGCCCGAATGCGCGCCGGGCAGGAAATCCGAATCCCACACTTGACCGCCCGCGTAAGGCAGCAGCGGCGCGAGGACTACGAAGGAAGGCAGGTTCTGGTTTTCAGTGCCGAGACCGTAGCTGACCCACGAGCCGATGCTTGGACGCTTGAAGGTAACCGAGCCGGTGTGAATGCCGAGCGTCGCCTGCGCGTGATCGTTGTGGTCGCCGCGCACCGAGTTGATCACGCACAGGTCATCGGCGCATTCGGCGATGTGCGGGAAGAGGTCGCTGATCATCGTCCCGGATTTGCCGCGCGGCTTGAATTCCCAGAGCGGCGCGAGCAGCGTTCGCTTGCCCTGATAGAGAATGCCGGCCTTGGCGTCGGCGATCAGCCGCGGCTTGTAATCGAGCGAGTCAACATGCGAGAAGCCGCCGGGCAGGTAGATGAAAATCACGCGCTTCGCCCTGGCCGGGAAGTGCGGCGCTTTCGGCGCGAGCGGATTCTCTTCGCCGCGCGCTCCAGTCGAAAGCAGGTGCGCGAAGACGGCAGGCATCATGACTGATCCGCTGAAGAGCGAGCGGATCATCTGGCGGCGGGATAGAGATGAATTCATAAGGCTCCCTGAATCCTCATTTCAATCCACATACAAAAATTCATTACTGCTCAGCATCACGCGCAGGTAACTTGCCAGCGATGCGCGCGTCAGACGGTCTGCCGGAGTGTTCGCGGCCTGGAAATCCTGACTCACCTGTTGCAGGTAAGCGGCGGCTTCTTTGATTTCTTCCGGCTTCGCCGGGCGACCGTAAGCCAGGCGGTAAGCGTAATCAATCCGCTCGGGCAGCGTGTCGTAAGCCATCCCGACGCGCACGGCGAAATTTTCTGACTGCTGGTGCATGAAAGGATTGTTCATCAGGAACAATGCCTGAACCGGCGTGGTGCTGAGCGGGCGGCTGCCGGTGATCGCGTTCTGATCGGCGCCGTCGAAGACCTCAAAGAACGGGTGCTTTTTGATGCGCTGCTGCATCACATACACGCTGCGGCGATTCGTTTCATAAACGGCGAAGAACTGTTCGTGCTGCGTGAAACGCCATGTCGCTTCCGGCGGGAACGGGTGAGTTTCGCCCATCGTGCGATCGAGCGCGCCGCCGATGGCGAGAATCGCGTCGCGAATCTCCTCGGCGTCGAGGCGGCGGCGGTTGAAGCGCCATAGATAATCATTGGCCACATCAGCCGCCGCGTTTTTCGGATGCCCGGCGCTCGACAGCTGGTAAGCGTGCGAAAGCATCACCAGCCGGTGCATCTTTTTGACTGACCACCCGCCTTCGATAAAACGTGCGGCGAGGTAATCGAGCAGTTCGGGGTGCGTCGGTGGCAGCCCGCGCGCGCCGAAATCGTTCGGCGTCTCGACCAGACCTTTGCCGAAATGATATTGCCAGATGCGGTTGACCATTACGCGCGCGGTCAGCGGATTCTTCGGATCGGCTATCCAGTTCGCGAGCAGGTCGCGCCCGCTGCCTTTGTAATCAGCCGGCACTTTCTCGCCGCCGAGAATCGTCAGGAATCCGCGCGGCACGACTTCGCCTTTATTTTTTGGATCGCCCTTGCGCAGGACCTGAGCGTCGGCAGCTTTGCCTTCGGAAACGGCGTAGGCTTTCTCGACCTGCGGCGGGCGCAGTGATTTCTCCGCGATCTGGCCGATGACTATTTCTCTTTCCTTCTTCGTCGCTTCAAGCTGTGCCTCCAGCGTTTTGATCTCCGCTTCTGTCGGCGGCGGCTGGGGCGCCGTTACTTTGTCAGGCGAGACATCACCGACGAGCGCGGGCTTTGCCTCCGTGCCATCTTTTTTGTCTTTGATTTCAGCGCCGGCTTTGAGACCGGCCCTGAGGATTTTGATTTTGCCGCCGATCTGCCCGCTTTTGACCAGCAGCTCTTCCTTCTTGTCGTCAAGGTCGCGCAATTCACTCTGCCACCTGTTGAAGGCCTCGGCCTTTTTACCTTCGGCCAGCGGCACGAAGTCATAAGGATGCGGGTAGATTTCGACTCCGGCGAACGGATATTTCGTGCTGCTCAGGATGCCGTAAAGCGCGTAGTAATCCCGGTTCGGGATCGGGTCGAATTTGTGGTCGTGGCAGCGGGCGCAGCTGATGCTCAGGCCGAGAAAGGCCTTGCCGAGGTTGTCAATCGTGTCGTCAATCGTCAGATGATGATCGTCCTTGCGCGAACCGAAGCGGCGCGACATCGCGATGTAACCGGTCGCGATGACCTTCTCGTATTTTTCGGCCTCGGTTTTGCCCGGCAGCAGATCGCCGGCAAGCTGTTCGCGGACGAACTGGTCATAAGGCTTATCCTGGTTGAATGAGTTGATCACGTAGTTGCGATAGCGGTAAGCCGACGGAACAGGGAAGTCGGAGTTGCAGCCGGCGGTGTCGGCGTAGCGAACCACGTCGAGCCAGTGCCGCCCCCACTTCTCGCCGTAAGCGGGCGAAGCGAGCAGGCGGTCAACTACTTTCTCGAAAGCCGCAGGCGACTGGTCGCTGAGGAACGCCTCAACCTCTTCGGGCGTCGGCGGCAATCCGGTCAGGTCGAAAGTAGCGCGTCGGATCAGCGTGCGCTTGTCGGCGTCGGCAACAGGCTTCAGGTTTTTTTCTTCAAGTTTTGCGAGGATGAAGTTGTCAACCGGCGATTTCACCCAGGCTTGATTTCTGACCTGCGGCGGTGACGGATCTTTGATAGGCTGATACGACCAGAACTTTTTCGCTGCCTCATAATCGTAAGGCTGCCGGTCGGAAGCAGCGATTGGCTTATCAGCTTTACGCGGGTCGGGCGCGCCCATCTTCACCCAGGCCTCGAAATCCCTGATCACCTGATCCGGCAGTTTGCCGGCCATCGGCATCTGCAATTTCGGATCGGTGTAACGGATGGCTTTGACGAGAGGGCTGTTCTCGGGGTCGCCGGGAATGATGGCGGGCCGGCCCGACGCGCCGCCTTTGAGCAGTCCTTCGCGCGTGTCGAGCATAAATCCGCCCATCACCCTGTTGCTCTGCGCGCTGTGGCACTGATAGCAGTTCTCCGCGAGTACCGGGCGAATCTTCTTCTCGAAGAATTCAATGCTCGCCGCCGGCTCCTGCGCCTGCCCCCCGGCGGATCGCGCCGGGCGCGACAGGCTCATCCCCAGCAGCGCGGTGACTGTCAATACAATAACTGCCTTGATGAAGGCGGGTGCTTTCTTCTGCATTTTCTCCTCCACTGCGCGAATGGGGGTGTCAGGGCACGAATCGTCAGAGAGCCTGACCGGCGGCGCGCGCAAGGACTCTGTCAGAGCAAAGTGACAGTTTGCGGATCGCGAGCATTATAAGCACACCGATGGCGTTCGCACAGGCGTCTCGGGCAGTCGGGGCCCGGCGCGGGGCGCGGGGTTCAGGGGGCACTTCTAATCACGCAATCATCGGTGTTATTATTCGTGCCTACCAGCTGAATTTTCGCTGCTCTATTCAGAATACTAATCACTTTCCCTGAGGAGATATGGCAGAGACACCAAACCTGACTTTTGCAATTATCAAACCCGATGCCGTACGCGCGGGCAACATCGGCAACATCATTCAGCGGATCACCGGCAACGGCTTCAAAATCCGCGCGCTGAAGCTGATGCACATGAGCAGGCCCATTGCCGAGGGCTTTTACGCCGTCCACCGCGAGCGCCCGTTCTTCCCCGATCTGGTCGAGTTTATGACGAGCGGCCCCTGCGTCGTGATGGCGCTCGAAAAAGAGAATGCCGTGCAGGCATGGCGCGACCTGATGGGGCCGACCGACGCGACCAAAGCGCCGAAGGGCACGATCCGCGGCGATTTCGGCACGAGCGTCCAGGAGAACGCCTCGCACGGTTCGGATTCGCCGGAGAACGCGAAGATCGAACTCAGTTATTTCTTCAACGCGACAGAGTTCTGCTGACACGAGAAGTAAACGGGGCAAGGCCGGCGCCGCAATTCCACGGCGCGCCCGCCGCACCCCGGGAGTCAAGAGGTATTTGCTCCCCTGATGAGACCACGTAAGAAAGTTAACAAACCGCCGATCCTGTTCTCTGAAACCCAGAAGATCATCGCCGCCATCGAGAAGAAGATGCCGGGCGCCTTTCTGACTTACTGGAATTCGACCAACGGTTCCGTCTGTCAGGATGACGTCGTGGCGTTTTACGACCTGCTCAGGAAGATCGGCAGACAGAAGAGGATCGTTTTATTCATCAAGTCGGACGGCGGGACCGGCAAGGCGTCATTGCGGATCGTGCATCTGCTCCGGCAGTACGCCGAGCAGGTGACGGCGCTCGTCCCGCTCAACTGCGTCTCGGCGGCGACGATGATGGCCCTGGGCGCCGACGAGATTCAGATGGGGCCGCTCGCTTACCTTTCGGCGGTTGACACGTCGCTGACGCACGACCTCTCGCCGGTTGACAAGGATAACGGGCGCGTCAGCGTCAGCCAGAACGAACTGAGCCGCATCCTGAACCTGTGGCGTGACGAGGCCGGTGATAACGAGGCCAACCCGTACAAGTCCATCTTCGATCACATTCATCCGCTGGTGATCGGCGCCGTGGACAGGTCGAGTTCGCTCTCGATCCGGCTGAGTACCGAGATTCTTTCGTACCATATGAGTGATCGCCGTAAGGCGGAGCGGATCAGCAAACAGCTCAACTCCGATTACCCGGCGCATGCTTACCCGATCACGCTGCGCGAAGCGGAGCGGATCGGTCTGAACGTCAGCCCGCTCGATCTGGAGGTCAATCACCTGCTGATCGAACTGAACGGCGTTTATTCGGAAATGGGCCAGCGGGCGCTGACGGATTTCGACGAGCAGAACTACCACGACAACGAGATCCTGAATATCATCGAAGGCAAAGGCATTCAGGTCTACTACCAGTCGGACAAGGACTGGCATTACCGGCTGGAAGAGCGCCGCTGGATTTCGATGAACGACAACAGTTCATGGCGGCGGATCGAGAGACGAGGGAATCGCATGGCTCACAGCGTTTTCCACATTCGGTAAATCGCACCGGCTCAAGTGAGGTACTGTTATGAAGGGAGTCCACAATTTCCCGGTCAGATTCTGTGGCGTTGCCCTGGCATTGCTGGGGCTGGCGACGTTCACCAACACTTCGCAGGCACAACCCGCCGGCCAGACGGCGGGGACGCAATCGCCGACTCCCGCCCCGACAAAGCCCCCGCTCACGGCAAAAGAGCTGATCGAGCAGGGCAAGTTGCAGTACCGGACGGAGAAATTCAGGCAGGCGCTCCAGAAATTCGAGGCCGCGCTCAAACTGGAGCCACAGAACGACGAGGCGCTCGGACTCGCGGCGATCACGGCGTTCCGCATGGACCTGCAGCCGAAAGCCCGCGAGCTGTTTCAGCGCCGCGCCCAGCTGCCCAACCAGAAGGCGTCGGTCAAGGCTTACTGCGATTACTGGAGCGGGCTGACGCGCTGGCGCGAGGCTCACGACATTGTTGCCCGGAGCGGGGAGTTGAAGCAGGGCCGCGTGACTTACAAACTGAAGGAGAAGGAAGCGGCGAGCGTAAAGGAACACGTGGCGCGCGGGCTGGAAGAACTCGATCGCGCGCTGGCCGTCAGGCCGGAATACGCCGACGCGCTCAACATCAAAAACCTGCTGCATGCCGAGGCCGCCCTGATGGCCGAAGATGAAGTGAAAGCGAATGAGGAGAGGAAACTGGCACTCGATGCGTTGCGCAAGGCGTTCGGTTTCTTTCAGCAGGCCAGTCAGACGAAAGGGGCTGTGACCGCGAATTTCGGCGCCCCGACCATCCGTGTCGGCGAGTACCCGGTGAACGAGGAGGATGACGCGCTGCTGGACGATCCGATGCTGCTCAAGCTCCAGGGCGGGCGCCCGCTCAAACGTGCGACGGCGGTGTTGCCGCCTTACCGGCCGCCGGCGACCAAAAGCGATCCGAACGATCCGGCATCAGGTGGCGTGACTCCGGAGGGCGGCGCGTATTCGATTGGTCACGGACGAGGCGCACTGTACGGCCCGCTGACGTCGGGCCTCGTCAAAGTTGAAGTTCTGGTGGCGACCAACGGCAGCGTCGTCTTCGCCCAGCAGGTCGGCGGCAAGCCGGAGATCGGCGGGCTGGCCGTGGATGCGGCGAAAAAATGGACTTTCCATCCGGCGCTGTTCGAGGGCAAACCCGTTCAGGTCTCCGGCGTGATCACGGTTGATGTCAAGCCGCCGAAGGGCAAGCCTTCCGCCTCGCCGACCCCGTCGCCCCGACCGCCGAAGCCGAATTGAGATGGCGCGATGCGGTGACGAGGAGAAAGGGATTTTTTCTCTCACCTGATTCCCCTGCCTTCACGGATTCCGCACCGCGCCGATGTATGGCAGATTGCGATAGCGTTCCGCATAATCGAGCCCATAACCGACGACGAACTCATCCGGAATGTCGAAGCCTTTGTACGCGACATCAACTTCGATCTTCCGGCGTGAAGGTTTATTGAGCAGGGTGGCGATCCTCACCGAAGTTGCGCCGCGCGAGCGGAAGTTGCTGACCAGATAGCTGAGCGTCAGCCCGGTGTCGAGGATGTCCTCGACCAGAATGATGTCACGGCCTTCGAGCGGCTCGTCGAGGTCTTTGACGATCTTCACCTCCCCGGTCGAACGCGTCTCCTTCCCGTAACTCGACACGGCGATAAAATCTATCGTCAATTCCAGATCAATCGCGCGCATCAGGTCGCTCATAAACATCATGGCGCCCTTCAGCACGCAGATCAGTTCGGGCCTGCGGCCGGCGTAATCGCGCGCGATCTCCGCGCCCATTTCTCTGATCCGGGCTTGCAAAACGTCGGCAGGAATGAGAATTTCAAGGTTCGGGTTGTTGAATTCCGACACGGCTCTGGTCTCAGTGACAGGGCTGGGATTCATCGCCTGATTTTCTCCTTGCTTTGAGGTTGATCCGATGAAACTGCGGTCGCGGTCTGCCGTTACAATCTAAATCCCCGGCGCGCGATCCGCAATCAAAAATCTGAAATCGCATGAATTATCGTTTCCCACTGATCGAAAAAATGCCGCCTTACGTCTTCGCGGTCGTCAACCAGCTGAAGATGGAGGCGCGCCGGCGCGGCGAAGACATTATTGATCTGGGCATGGGCAACCCCGATCTGGCGACGCCCGACCCGATTGTTGACAAACTGGTCGAGGCCGCGCGCAACCCGCGCAATCACCGCTATTCGATGTCGAAAGGCATCCCGAACCTGCGACTGGAGATGGCGAACTGGTACGCCCGCCGCTTCAATGTCGAACTCGACCCGGAAAACGAAGTCATCACGACCATCGGCGCCAAGGAAGGCTTTTCGCACCTCGTGCTGGCGCTGGTCGAGCCGGGCGACAAGGTGATCGTCCCCGACCCGAGTTACCCGATTCATTCGTTCGCCGCGACGATTGCCGGCTGCGAACTCGTCAAACTGCCGATTGATAACGGGCCGGAAGAATTTCTGCGTGAGCTGCGCCGGATTGATCACCCGGCATCAGAGCAGCCGAAAATCCTGGTGCTTTCATTCCCGCACAACCCGACGACTGTGTGCGTTGACCGTGAATTCTTCGCCGAGTGCGTGGATCTGGCGAAGCAGCGCGGCTGGCTGATCATTCATGATTTCGCTTACGCCGATCTGGTGTTTGACGGTTACCGGGCGCCGAGTATTTTTGAAGTGCCGGGCGCGATTGATGTCGCCGTCGAGATGTTTTCGATGTCGAAGAGTTATTCGATGGCCGGCTGGCGTATGGGATTCTGCGCGGGCAACAAACAGGTGATTGCGGCGCTGACCAGACTCAAGAGCTATCTGGATTACGGCATCTTTCAGCCGGTGCAGATCGCCGGCGTCATCGCGCTGCGCGATTGCGATTACGTCGTGCCGGAGATCGTCGAAGTCTACCGCAGCCGCCGCGACGCGCTGATTCGCGGCCTGGCAAAGGCAGGCTGGGATGTGCCTTCGCCGAAAGGGACGATGTTCGTCTGGGCGAAGATCCCCGAACAGTTCGCCGGCCTCGGGTCGGTTGATTTTGCCAAACAGTTGATTGCTGGGGCACAGGTGGCAGTTTCTCCCGGCATCGGGTTCGGCGAACGCGGTGAGGGGCACGTGCGCTTCGCGCTGGTTGAAAACGAGCAGCGCATCGCGCAGGCCGTGCGCGGGATCAAATCGTTCCTGAGCAATGCAGACGCCCGCAGCGGGGCGGCACAGTGAAGGAGAACCCGAAACCGGATCGGGAGAAAGTCCGCGCGCTCCCTGCGCGAGGCTTTGGCTTCACGGATCGGGGAAATCAGTAACACCGCGTCGCAAGGTGCTGCCGGATCACATAACGATTCAACCCCGGAAACTGAAATGACTGACGAAACGGTTGATGAATCGAATAAGGATGTCATCACTGAAATTGACGTGCGCGGCGTAAAAGAAGGGAGACGATTGCTCATCCGTGCCGATGCCATCATCACCCCTTCGGCTCAGGATCTGATTCGCGAACGCGGGGTCGAAATCGCCCGCCGCGCGCGATCGGCAAAGGTCGGCGATACCCAGCGCCTGATCGCGATTGGCTCGGATCACGGCGGCTTCGAGATGAAAGAGCAGCTCAAACCGTTGCTGGAAGAACTCGGCTACCGTTATCGTGATTTCGGCACGCTGTCGCCTGACGCGGTTGATTATCCCGACTTCGCGCATGCGGTCGCGAAAGCCGTTGCTGATGGCGCGTGCGATCTTGGAATTGTTATTGATGGCGCAGGCATCGGTTCCTGCATGACCGCCAACAAAGTTCCCGGCGTGCTGGCGGCAATGTGTTATGACGAGGCGACGGCCCGCAACAGCCGTGAACACAACTTCGCCAACGTGCTGACTTTGGGCGGCAAAACGATTTCAGCCGAACAGATGAGGAAGGTGGTTCGCGCCTGGCTGGACACCGACACTGGTGAAGAACGACACCGCAAACGTGTCGCCAAAATCACCGCCATCGAGCGCCAGTACCTCAAACAGGCACTCTGACCCGAGTCCATTCGATTAAGCCTGATCTGATGGTGAATGGCAGGTGAGGATTTTTCCGCTTCCATAACGAGCAAGAGCCAGTGAGAATGCCCCGTTATTCTCACTGGCCCTTGTTCATTTTGCTTCCAGTAAACTTACTACCGAATAAGCAAGCGCAATATACTGATTTAACTGTGTTGAAGCAAGAGAAATTTCAGTCAATTTGAATCATTTTGTTTAATTGCTTTACGATCAGTAGTTTGTTTGCGATCAAAATAACTGAAAATCATTTCGCTCCTGAAAGGTGTTAAACCCGGCCCTTATTTTGGTGTTGCCGAGCGGGTTGAGAGCCGCTTGTAATACTCCTCGACCTGCTTGCGATAGCGCTCCGGGGCCGCGCCTTCGTCAGAGAGGCGGAGGTTGCTCTTGCCCAGTTTGGCCTGCAACTTCCGGCTCAGTTCAAATTCGATCTGGCGCAGCGGATCAATCACCTCCGCCTTGAGCCGGGCGGCCGTCTGGTCATCACCGCGCACAAGGTCTTCGGTCATCTGCCGCAACTGCTGGATGGCCTGATCCAGTTCGCGCGTCAGGTTGCCGCCTTCGCGGCCTAATTGCTTACGTAACTCTTCGGCCTCGCGTAACCTCTCGGCCAGCTCCGATCTCATCTGACGCTCGGAACCTTCGGCCCGCGTTCCTCCCTGAGGTGGGCCGCCACCCTGTGGGGTTCGTGAAAGCTGCTGGGAATTGTTCGGTGACTGCTGATTACCGTTCTGCGCAGACCGCTGACCTGATTGCGAACCAGACTGCTGCCCGTTTGGTTGCTGGCCCGGCTGGTTGCCCTGCTGTCCGGGTTGCTGGCCGGGCTGTTGCCCCTTGGCTTGGTTACCCTGCTGGTTACCGTTCTGCTGCCCGTTCGGTTGCTGGCCCGGTCGCCCAGGCTGCTGGCCCTGTTTCCCCGGCTGCCCCTGCTGGGTTTGATTGCCTGCTGATTGCTGTTTCCCCTGATTTTGCGGCGATCCCTGTTGAGATTGCTGACCCTTGTTCTCGCCCATTTTGCGTCGGATCGATTCAAGGTTATCGGCAAGCTGGCGCGTGCGGTCGAGTGAATCTTCAGTTTCGCCGCCTGCGCCCTTCTGGTTTTTCGCGCTCTGCTCGGCCTCCTTTAACTGCTGCGCCACCTGATTGAGGTTTTCCTGAATCACCCGTTCGCCTTCGCGGGCCGCGCTGAGCTGGCCGTTCTGGATATTTTCATTGTTGCGGCGAATGCGTTCCGAGACGCGGTTGCGTCGCAATGAAGAAGCGGCTTCGCGCATCTGGTCGGCTACCTTCTGCTGATCCTGACCCGCCCCGCGTGCGGCCTGGTCAATGTCTTTTTCAAGATTGCCGACGTCATTGGCCAGGGCTTCCTTGCGTTCGCCGAGGCGGCGTTTGGCTTCCTGCGTCGCCTGATCATTCTGATTGCCGTTCTGCTGCTGCTTGCGGGCCAGCTCCTCGACATCCTTCTGGATCTGCTGCTGGCGCGCAGCCGCGTCAGCAGCGCGTTGTTTCAAATCCTGCGCGGACTGCCCGCCGCGCGAACGCTGCAACTGATCCATGCGGCGCCGGGCCTCTTCAATCTTTTCCAGCGCCCGCAGGTTCTGGGCAATAGCCTCCTGCTGGTTCTGGTTTTGACCTGCCGCCTGAGCGCGCTGCATTTCGTCAGCCGCCTGATTCAACTGACGGCTGAGGTCCTGCAACTGCTGGTCGCGGCGTTCGCGCGACAGCCGTTCGAGTTCGCGCGCGGCCTTGCGCGTCTCATCAATCAATTCCTGCTGCTGGCGTCCGCCTCCGCCCCCGCCGCTCTGATTGCGCGCGCCCTGCTGCCGGCGCTGCTGCTGTTCGAGTTCCTTCTGCTGGCGGCGGGCCAGCTCTTCCAGCTTGCGTTTGGTCTCGTCGTCCTGCTGCTGGCCCTGCTGCTGCTGTTCGCGTTTGAGCGTCTCGTACTGGTTCTTCATCTTGTCGAGTTCCAGTTCGAACAAATCCGCCAGCTCTTCGGCGTTTGAATTGCTGCTGCCCTGGCCATCCTGCTGGCCCATCGCGACCTGCATCTCGCGGAAGATCGCGTCGGCGCGCAGCAGTTGCTGCAGCGCACGCTGTTCCGGCGGGAGGGCCTTGTCGGCCTTCTGACCCCTGAGTTCGGGGATCGCGTTGTTCATCTCCTTCGCCGCCTCGGTCAGATGCTCGAGCAGTTTCGCGAATTCCTTTTGCTCTTCAAGCTGGCCGCCCATGCGCCTTTTGATGCGCTCGATCAGCGCCTGCGCGTCGTCGCGCAGCCGCTCCTGACTGAGCGCCACCGCGCTGTAATTCTCGGTCTTCTCGCCGGCCGAATAGCCGGTCTGTTCGCGGTTGACGCGGAAAGTTGCGGCGATGATCTCCTTCTGCCGCTTGGTCAGCGCGTTCTGATCCTGCTGCCCGCCGCCGCCGCCGCCCTGCTGCTGCGCCTGGCGGAACTCGCGCTCGAAGGGTTTGATCTCGATGAAGTAAATGTCGCTCGTCGCCTCGCTGTGTGCGTCGCGGGCCTTGGCGTAATACGAGATGAAATCGCCGGGCTGGAGGCCGAATTCTTCAAGGAAGAAAGTGTGCGCGCCGGTGAGCGTCCGAGCCGCGCCCTTCAGCTTCTGCAGATCAACTTTTTTCTCCTCGCCGCCGTTGACCGAGTAATAAAGCTCAAGCGAACTGACGCCGTAATCGTCTTCGGCTTTGGCCTGTGTGAAGATCTCCTCGATGCTGGTCGCCCGGGTGTCGCGCCCCGGCTTCTCAAAACTCACGGTCGGCGGCTGGTCTTCGAGGAGCGTGATGTCATGCTCATTCGAGCCGTTGTAAACGTCGCCGTCCACGCTCGTCAGTTCGATGTGATAGCTCGTGTTTTCGGTGACGGTCACGGCGCCGACAAGGAGATTCTCAACTTCACCGCTCTCCAGCCTCTGCTCGGACGGCTTCATCTCAATCTTTTTGCCGTCCTTGAGGACGATGAACGCCGATTTGACTTTGCCCGTCAGCTTCGCCGTGATCGTCGCGACTGTGCCCTTGAGCGCCGCGACGTCGCCGCTGTCTTCCATCGTTTTGCTCGGCAGCCCGGTGTAAGCAGGGAAGTCGAGCTTCAGGTCAATCCGCTTGACGTATGGCAGGTCGGCGGCTTCGAGCTTGAAGACTGCAGTTTTCACGCCGTTCGATTCGACGAAGTATTCGACCGAGTCCTGAATGTTGAAGATGAAGTGCTGGTAGTCGCTCTTGTTCTTCGCCGGCTCCATCGGCTGCCCGACCCATTGCGTGTCGTCGGCCCCGGCTTTGCGGAAGAAGAAGGTGACCAGATCGGCATTGAAGTTGATGAGCGTGGCCGTGATCTGCTGATCCGAACCTTTCGGCACGCGCGCCGTGCCCGGCTTGACGGTAATCTTCAAGGCATTCGCCGCCGCCTCTGCGCTCGTCGGCGCGACGAGTTGCGCCACGCCGCTGGAAAGCTGCCTGGGCCCGAAGAACAAGGCCCCGATGAACAGCGCCACGCAACCGGCAGCCGCCCCGGCCAGCCGCCACAACTTCTGCTTCGGGATGATTTCATCGGGTGAAACTTCAGCCACGCGCCGGCTGGCGTCATCCACCAGCCGATCAACAATCGCCGGAGACGCCGCCCGAGCGCTTTCATCGGCCACCTCAACCGCACTCACCAGCCGGTCTTCCAGCCCGCGGTGCCGCTCCTCGATCAGCCGCGCCACCTGCGCATCACTCACCCTCTTCCGCAGCGGGCGAGCGATGAACAGGTAGACCGCGGCAATCACGCCGAAGAGCGCCGCCAGCCGCAGCGAGACGAGCGCGCCGCTGCTGTGGCGGAAGCGGAAGGCCGCGAGGCCAGTCAGGATGAGCAACACCGCACTGGCCGCGAGACTCAGTGTCAGGCCGCGTAATGCCGCCAGTGACTGCCGCCGCCGCCGAACCGTCTGAATGATGCTGAAGAGCTGATTGTCCCGATAATTCATAATGACCTCTCCCCTGCGGTTGTTGTTACCCGATGACTCTCGCCATCTTTGTCCGTCTCGCCAGAATCGCTTCCGTCACAAACAACGCCAGCGATGCGATCAGCAGCGACCACCAGACGCGCTGACGCGATTCTAACTCTTCCTTGCCGGGTTTGCCGTCTGCTTCTGCCGCCGCCTGCGCCGCTTTGGCATCCCCGTCAGTCACCGATGCCGTGAATTCATTGATGTCCAGCCTCGATAAATCCGATTCCTTGCCGTCCAGATCAACTGCCGAGAAATCCGAACGATCAGGATAACGCAGCCGGTAGAAGCCCTGTTCCCGCGCATTCACGATCAGCTCGCCCGTCGCGGTCTGCGTGCGCTCGGTGATGCGCGTTCCGCCCGGCGCGTCAACCGCGGGCAGGCTGCCGTCTTTCGCCGCCGGCGCCGTGAAAGGCTGCCCGAGCGGATGCCAGGCGTTCTCTTCGCGCTCACCCAGGTGGCGCACCATCTGCCTGACCAGCGGCAGGTAAGTCGGCGTCAGCGGCAGATCGTTCCACCCGGCATCGAGTGTCGAAGTGAAGAGCAGCACTTTGCCGTTGCCGTAAGAACCTTCGACGAGCGCCGGGCTGCCGTCTTCAAAGCGCGCCAGCACCGACGATTTTTCATTCGGCGTCGAGCGGTGGTAGCCGTACACGCGCGCCATCGCCAGCCGCCCGCTCTGCCGGAAGAGTTCGAAGATCGGGTGGTCGGTTTTGACCTCGCTCATCGAAACCGGATCGGCGTGTGATTCGACTGCCTCGCCGAGCGCGGCGGGCGAGATGGCTTTGAATGACTGATTGAAGCTTGAGGCTTCGGTGTGGCGACCGGCGGCGATGACCACGCCGCCGCCCTTCTCGACGAACTTCGCCAGCTGTTCGGCGAGCGCCGCGCTGACCTCCCCGGCGTCGTTGACGATGATGACCTTGTATTCACCGAGTTCTCCGGGGTTGACCGACCCGGCGGTTTTCACGTCGAGCGTGAAAGGCAGGTTGTCGCCCGTCGTCAGCGCGTTACGCAGGTACAGGCTCTCGCTGCGCCCGCGCACGGCGGCTTCGATCACGAGCGCCTTCGACTGCGTCTCGCGCCGCAGCGTGAAGTAGAACCGGTTGTCAATCGGCAGCTTGTCGCTGTTCGCGTCGCCGCTCGCTTCGATCATGGCGCGGTTGACGCCGTCCGATAAATTGAAGTCGGTGAATTCGACCAGCGCCACGTCGCGCGCGGGAATCCTGATTTCGCGCTTCTCAACCGTCTTGTCGTTGAGCTGGAATTCCACGCGCACGCCGCTGCGCTCTTCGTCACTGTGATTCGCGACCCGGGCGACGAGCTTATCGGTGTACTTCTGCTGGTAGATGACCGGCTGCGCGTTGACATCGGTGATCGCCAGATTCGGGGCCTCGCCTTCGCTCACGTCAACCGGCACGAGCTTGACGTCCCTGCCCAGGCGGAAACCGGCCTCCGCCTGATTCCACCCGGCTTTCTGAAAATCAGAGATGAGGACCACGCGCTGCTCTTTCGTGGCGGCTTCCTTAAGCAGGCTTTCCGCCCCGCGCAACGCCTGCGCGTAATCCGTCCCGCCCAGTCCCGCCTGCGCGCCGTCAACCAGTGAGTTGAGCTTCGCCGTCTCAGTCGTGAAGCGGCTCAGCACATCATAGCCCTGCCCGAAACTGACGAGCGCGATGCGTTCGCCGCTCGACTCGCCGATGATCGCCTTCGCCCGCGCCTTCGCCTGCTCGAAGCGCCTGCCGTAACGCATGCTGTAAGAGTTGTCGAGCATCACGACCGTCGCGCGATTGTTGCGACCCAATTCGGCGCCGGCGCCGCTGAAGTAAGGCCGCGCGAAAGCCAGCACGAGCAGCAGCAGCGCCAGACACCGCATCAGGAGCAACAGCAGGTTGTGCAATCGGCGCCGGCGAATCGTCCGCTGCGGCACGCGCCGCACGAACATGAGCGAAGCGAACTCCACGCGCTTCGCATTCGTCCGCCGCACGAGATGCACGATGATCGGCGCGACGACCGCCGCGAGACCGAGAAGGAATAATGGGTTGAGGAATGACATCGCTATTTAACCAGTTCAGGTCTCCACGTCAGAGCCATAAGAATAGCAGTAAACGACTTGTAATATTCAATTGCGTGTTGATTGGAACTCGCGATAATTCTGCGCCTGACCTTTCGTATCAAAGGAATATCTTCAGGCTTCATGACCGCAATCACGTCCTTCTCCCCATCCTCAACTTCCTGCGTCATCTTCAGAAACCAGGCAGGATCTCCTTTGAGCAGTTCCTCAAACGCTTTCAGGAATTCCTCGCGACTTTGTTTGGGGCGAGGGCGTGGTTTCATTAAGTTCGGGCTGTTGAGTAAAGCCTTCAGGCTGGTAGTGGTGCTGTTGGAAAAGCCTCTTGTGTCTATTTGCTTCAGTGCGCGAAGAGCTTCAGGGGTTGCCTGACTCATCAGGAGCAACAGCGCGGTTTCACGACCGGGATGATCGCGTTGGGAAATGATTTTCAGAAGGGCAGGTGTTGCCTGAGACTCATCCATACTTCCAAAGATAAAGAGCGCGCCTTGTTGGGATCTGACTTCGTAGACACCGTGTTCTGGCAAATAGTATTTCGCCTTTGGGTAGACCAGCCAGCGCTTCCCCGGTTCGGAAACATCGAATCCTTCCGAACCGCGAGCGGCCAAAATCGAAACCCAGATTTGAAGGTCAACGTCGTCCAGATCAACAGTCGTGCAGTTGCGAATCTGAATGGCTTTGGATTCCGGGGAAGGGTCCAATGAGACAAGCAGGTTGCTGCCATCAAAGCGGAACCAAGGATCAGCATCTGGTGAAGCGAGAGCAGTGCGAAGGCAGGGCAGAAGTTCTTTCTGTTTCGCTTTCACCGCATCCCAGAACCGATCCATCGCCACGGATTTGGAGTTGCGCTCCGAATCAGATAGTCGGGACGGCTTGAAGTTGTAAGTTGCTTTGACTAGAGCAGCAAAATCAGCACAAGCCGCAGGCTCCTGACAGAACGTGGTCTGTGCGAACCCGACAACCAAAGACATGATGAGTAGTAAGCGATTCGGACTCATCCTCTCTTTACAAGTATTGCGTAATTGATTAACAGCCTGTTCCAAGGGCTTCACCCCACATTTTATTTCTGCTCAGTTCGTTCCGCCGCTCCGAAGCCTCTTTTCCAGCACCGCCATAATTGATTTGAGCCCCAGTTGTTTTTGCAGCCACTCGTCCCGGTCGAGCATCGCCTGCGGGTTCAGCAACTCGTGCCCGCCATCGTAAAACTTCACCGCTTTGGGTTCGCTGGCGGCCTGCCCGTATTTGTTCATGTGCGCCTCGGTCATGATGCGTTCCTGCCGCGCGAACTGAAAAAATAAAGACACCGGGGCCGCACGCGGGACGAACTCAATCGCGTCGAGCTGGCTGTAGAGCTTCAGGTAACTGTCGAGCTGTCCTTTCGGCAGTCCGTTGCGGTATTCGACCAGCCCGGGGTCAAAGCCTTCGAGCCAGAGCGTGGCCGATGTCGGGACGCCGCCCATCAGCACGGCGGTCTTCATCCGTTTGTCCACGGCGGAGAGAATCGCGCCCCACTGCGCGCCGTAGCTGTGGCCGACGTAGCCGATGCGTTTCGGGTCAACGTCAGAGCGCGCAAGAAGCAGGTCTATTGCACGGCGCAGATCAATGACCGCCTGCGCCGACACGGCGATGCTTTTTTCCGGCTCGGCCACGTCCGGCCCCTTGCGCCGCGACTCGCCGGAGCGCTCCCAAGGGTAATCAATCAGCACCGAGACTGCGCCCGCTTCGGCGAGCATGACGGCTTCTGATAAGAACTCCGTGCGGTTGCCGCCGCCCCAGTGTCCGTAAACGATGCCCGCATGCGGCCCCTTGCCCGGCGGGACGATGAGATATGCCGGGACTCGCCCGCCTTTGGGGCTGGCGAAAGTCAGGTCAATGACTTTGACCCCGTTGCGATCCAGCGTCCCTGTTTCTTTGATGTCGAGCGGGGCTTTCTGATCGTAATCAAACAGGTGGCGGACCGAGTCAGGGATGCTGCCTTGCGCGATGGCGCTCTGACAGAGGACAAAGCAGACGGTCAGGAATAACAATATTCTTCTCATAAGCTGACTTCACTTCCAGACATCGAATTCGGGTTGATATCTCGCTGTTCCGGCGCGACCCCGCAACGCCCCCTCACGCAGTTCGATGACCATGAAAGCCTCGTCCGGCACGTCGAACTCGCATCTGACGCCGTAGCAGATGGCCGGGACGAAACCGAAGCGCGGGTAGTAATCGGGGTGCCCAAGTACTACGACGCATTCGTGACCGGCGTTGCGACATTCTTCCAGACCGGCCCGCACCAGCCGCGAGCCGATGCCGCTTCTCTGAAGTTCGGGCAACACGGCCAAGGGCGCGAGGCCGGCGGCGGCCCGCACTTCAGCTTCAGATTCAATTGTCACCGGGCTGAAGAGAATGTGACCGACAACGCGGTCGTCCTCGACCGCCACGAGCGAGAGCGTGACTTTGCCGCCCTCGCGCAACCTGCACACCATCTCGGCCTCGGCCGGGTTCCCGAAAGCCAGTTCAATGACCCGATGAATTGCCCGAATGTCGTCCGGACGTTCCCGACGAATGGAAATCATGATCTCAGCCCGATCACTGGTGCGCGCGCCTGGCCAGGAACGAAAACAGCGCGTAATCCAGCGGCTGATCCGTCGTCAGCAGTTCGTAATCAATCCGGTTCGCCGTCGTGCCCTCGCGCAGTTTCTGGATGTGCGCCTGGATCGTCTGGCGGTAGCCTTCGGCCAGGATGTCGGGCAGCACGTGCATCTGCTCTTCGGTCTCGACGTCTTCGAGCAGCACCGGCTCGTCGAAATCGAACTCCAGCTCGTTCCGGTCGAGGATGTGAAACACGATCACGTCGTTGCCCCTGAAGCGCAGGTGTTCGAGCGCCCTGGTGATCGCTTCGGGGTCGTCGTAAAAATCCGAAATGACGATGATGATGCCGCGCCGCGTCAGGTGTTCGGCGACTTCGTTGAGCATCTTCGCCAGCCGGGTTTCGCTGCCCGGTTCGAGCTGCGCGAGGTGGCCGAAGATGGTGCGCATCTGCCCGGTGCGGTTGCGCGCCGGCACGTGCGTGCGCAGCGTCTCATCAAACGCCATCAGCCCGACCGCGTCCTGCTGCTTGTTGGCGAGGTAAGCGAAGGCCGACGCAAGGAACTGCGCGTACTGCATCTTCGTCACCGTGCCCGAGGTGTAACGCATCGAGGCGCTCGCGTCCACCAGCACGTGGCATTGCGTGTTCGTGTCGGCGCGATACTTTTTGATGTAGTAACGATCCGTCCGCCCGAGCAGCTTCCAGTCCAGGTAGCGCAGATCGTCGCCCGGCAGGTACTGGCGGTATTCGGCGAACTCGGTCGAGAATCCGGTGAAGGGCGAGCGGTGCAGCCCCGAAATGAAGCCTTCGACGACGGTGCGCGCGAGCAGTTCGAGCGAAGAGATACTGGCCAGCACTTCGGGCGAGAGGAAACGCTGCGAGGCCGCGGCGCCCTGCTGGTTACGGGTGGCAGATTCTTCCGCCGTTGAGCTGTCCTTTTTACGCCACACTTCTTCTGACCTCAGCCAGTGCCATCACTGGTCGTACTCGAAAGCGATCTGTGAAATCGCCGTGTCCTCGGAATCGGTGATGCCCCGGTAGACTTCATCTATCACCAGCCGCACGCTGCTTGTGGTGACCGGGCCGGGGTTGAGCGACTGCTCGACCATCTGATCCGGGAAATGAAAGCGGCGCGAACTGCCGTCGGAAAACAGCAGCGTGACGGTGGCCAGGCGGTTGTTTTTGGCCCACACTTCGGCACTCTTGAAATAACCCGGCGCCAGCAGGATGCGTTTGAGTTTCACTGCGCGGTCGAAATCAAACTGAACCCACTGGCCGATGCCGGGGCCGGGCGCGCCCTCGACCCAGGCCGTGAGCATGCTGCCGTCGAGCGCCTGCTCCGGCGCGTAGCTGAGGCCCCGGTACGCGGCGCGCGTCGAAGAGGCCGTGGCCCTGACTTGCAGGGGCCGCGCAGGGGCCGGCTCCGGCGTCGGTTGCGATACCGGTTGCGCCGGCGGCGGAGTCGAATATGATGCTCTGGCGGTCACGGACGGCCCGGTTGTTGGCGTCGGTAAAGAGGCCACAGTGGCCGGCTGCTGTCTGTTCTTACTCTCATCGCCGACCATCAGGCCGATGATCATCAGGATAAAAAAGATCACGATGAACATTATTACTCCGCCGATCAGAAAGGGCAGAAACCATCCCCGCTTTTTGGGCTGCGGCCCGGTCTGATAAGGGGGCGGATAGGTCGGCTGGATCGTGATCGGGGGCGGCGTAGGGGTGTATGGAACCTGACCGGAGTTGGTCGGGACGACAGGATGTTGCGGGGGCGGATGCGGGACGGGCTGCGGCGCGGTCTGCGGCGGGCCGGCATACTTGAGCGCATTGTTCAGCATCTTGACCAGCACGGAGGCAGTCTGCGGGCGGGCATCGCGATCTTTCTCCAGCACCTGCTGCAGGACGGCATCAACTTCGGGCGAGAGGCTGGCGTTGATCGAGCGGATCGAAGGCGGCGGCTGGGTGATGTGCTTCGTGATGATCTCGCGCGAAGTGTTGCCCCGGAACGGCGCGACGCCGGAGAGCATTTCGTACAGCACGACGCCGAGCGAGTAGATATCCGAGCGCCCGTCGAGTTCCTCGCCGAGGCACTGCTCGGGCGACATGTAATGCGGCGTGCCGATGACGCTGCCATGCTGCGTCAGAGTGTCGCTCCCGGTCAGGTCGCGCAGCTTGGCGATCCCGAAATCGAGTACCTTCACCTGCATCCCGCCCGATGTCGTCCTGACCATGATGTTGTCGGGCTTGATGTCGCGGTGAACGATGTTGTGCTGGTGCGCTTCGTCAAGCGCCGAGCAGGCCTGGCCCATGATCTCCGCGGCCATCTGGGGAGGGATCGCGCCTTTCTCCTTGATCAGGCTGCGCAGGCTCTGGCCTTCGGCCAGCTCCATAATCAGGTAAAGCAGCCCGTCTCCGGTCACGCCGAAATCATAGATGGCCACCGCATTCGGGTGCTTGAGCCGCGCCGCCGCCTGAGCCTCGCGGCGGAAGCGTTCGCCCGCCTGAGCCGTCGCCGACTGCGCCCCGTGAAGCACCTTGATCGCGACGATGTCACCGATCAGCATGCGCGTGGCCTTGTAAACCGCGCCCATCCCGCCTTCGCCGAGTTTGGCGTCGAAGCGATACTTGCCTTCGATGGTGCGGCCCAGCAGTGGGTCAGCTGGCTGGGCCGACTCCTTCTCGGGCGATTTATTCACGGCGACGGTCGCAGTGAGGCTGCTCCCGCAACTGTTGCAGAAGCGTGTGCCGTCGAGATTGCCAGTGCCACATTGTGAACAGTAGATCATTTAATCCAGTCCTGATTTAGGCTCGGGGACTGTTTCGATCAGGCGCCTGATGACCTGATCGGAATCAACTTTCTCTGACTCGGCCTGGAAGTTGAGCAGGATGCGGTGCCTGAGTACCGGGTAGGCCGCGGCGCGCACGTCTTCGCACGAGACGTTGTAGCGGCCGTTCAGGATCGCGCGCGATTTGCCGGCGAGAATCAGAAACTGCGAGGCGCGCAGCGACGCGCCCCAGGTCACATAACGGTTGATGAAATCAGGCGCCTTATCCGCATCCGGGCGACTCGCGCCGACCAGACTGACCGCGTAGCGCGTGACCGAATCTGCCGCCGGGACTTTCCGCACCAGCTTCTGGAAGGCCAGGATTTCGTCCGCCGACATCAGCCGCTCGAAGGAGAGATCCTGCACCGAAGTCGTGGCCTTGACCACCGCCACTTCATCCTCTTCCGGCAGGTAACCGATCCTCACATTGAACATGAAACGGTCGAGTTGCGCCTCGGGCAGCGGGTAGGTGCCTTCCATCTCGATGGGGTTCTGCGTCGCCATGACGAAAAACGGACGGGGCAGCGGGTAAGTCTGCCCCTGCACGGTGACGTTGCCTTCCTGCATGGCTTCGAGCAGCGCGGCCTGCGTTTTGGGCGGGGTGCGGTTGATTTCGTCCGCCAGGATGATGTTGGCGAACAGCGGGCCGCGGATGAACTGCATCGCGCGGTGGCCGGTCGTGCGGTCTTCCTCGATGATTTCGGTGCCGGTGATGTCGGCCGGCATCAGGTCGGGCGTGAACTGGATGCGTTTGAATGAGAGATCCAGCACGTTCGCGAGCGTCCGCACGAGCAGCGTTTTCGCCAGCCCCGGCACGCCGGTGATGATCGTATGCCCGCCCACGAAGAGCGACATGAGTACCTGCTCGACGACTTCGTCCTGCCCGTAAATGGCCTTGCGGATTTCGCGCAGAATGTCGCCGCGCGCCGTCGCAAGCCTGTCGAGCAGCTCTTCATCCCGAATCATTTGTGTGTCAACAGCCATGCCATCTCCAGAAGGTGTAGCGGCGGGCTGCCAGCCCGCCGCCGTCTTTCGCAAAAGACTCTTTTGATTATTTTGGGACGTTGACGCATCAGGGCAGGCTGGCGGCCTGCCGCCACATCAGTGAGTCAACGCGTAGACCGCGTAATTCACGCCGAATTTATACGACTCGTTGGTGTCTTCGATCGGCTGGAACGGGTTGTCGGACCATTGCCAGTAATCGCTCACGTCGTTGTTGTAATTGACGATCATCATCAGCCGCCCGGTCGAGTCCTCCATCCCGTAAAATTCCGGCGTCCAGTTGCCGTAAGGCGGGCGGACGCTGAGCGTCTTGATCGAAAAGAAGCAGTTAAAGATCGGGTGCGTGATCTCCAGCTTCTTCAACTGGTATTCCGGGAACGCGCGTTTGATCTGCGCGGTGAAATTATAGATGTCCTGCTGGCGGAAGTCGTCCACGAGCAGGAACCCGCCGCGCAGGCAGTATTCGCGCATCCCGGCGATCTCCTTGTCGGAAAGATTCATAAACCCGACCTCGCAGAGGTAGGCGAACGGATATTTGTACAAGTCAGGATCCTCGAATCCGTAGATCACCTCGTTAGTGTCCAGCACCGCGTCAACCTTCGAGAGTTCGGTGATGATCTTCATCAGGTGCCGGCCCGCGCCGGGGAAATCATGCGACCAGGGCGGCCCGCCGTCGCCCAATTGCGGGTTGAAGTACCCGGCGTACATGCTCACGTCGAACCTGATCCGCGCCATCCAGAATTTATCGGAGTGGTCTTCCTGAGTCTTCGGAACTTCGTAAACGGGCGCGAGCCCTTCGGCATTCTTTTTCTGATGCCCGCCGCCGCCGCCGCGCCGCTGTGCGAGCGCCAGGCCCGCCAGCAGGCAGATTGCGAGCAGGTAGAATAAAAACTTTCGCATACCCCTCATACTATTCACCTCATGATTTGCCCGTCAGCTTGAGCAACAGCTCCTGCGCCTTGTCGAATCCCGGCGCGACTTCCAGTGACCGCAACACCGCCTTTCTGGCCTCACTGGGTTTGCCCGCGGCCAGATAAGCGCGCGCCACATTGTAATGCGCTTCGGCCAGATTCGGCGGATTAAGTGAGAGCGCGACCTGATATTCCGTCGCCGCCCGGGCCGCCTCGTTGCCGGCCAGGTAAAGGTCGCCGGCCTGCGTGTGGGCCCCCGGATCGAAGGGGCTGACGAAGAAGCCCTGGCGCAACGCTTCGAGCGCGCCCGACTTGTCACCCAGCGCCAGCCGCAGCTGCGCGAGCTTTTTGAGCGCGACCAGATTATTCTCGTCAATCTTCAGGAGCTGCACCAGCACGTCCGCCGCCGCCGCCTTGTCGCCGCGCTTTTCGTACAACTCCGCCAGCGGCTCGTACGCATTGCCCCCGGAGACCGAGTAAGGGAACACCTCAATCGCCCGCTTCAGGTGCGTGATCGCTTTATCTGCGTCACCGGCTTCCCTGTAAAACATCCCGGCGCGCAGGTTCAGCGCAAAGTCGTCGGGGTTGGACGCGACCATTGAAAGCACGGCTTCCTTCGGCAACTGCGCAAATCCGGGCTTGAGCCCCTGCTCCAGAGCGCGCTGGTATTTGCCGATCTTACCGCGAATGTATTCGTTGAAGGCGCGGTCGAACTCATCTTCAGTGAGTTTGAGCGAGGCTTTCAGGATGTCCGGCGTCTTCTCCTTGTCGCGGTAGCGGCGCAGCATGTCCAGAATCGCGTCGAAGCCGAACTTGTCCGTGACAAATTCGCAGACCTGCGACGCCTGGAAGTAACCCAGCTGGACGTCATCAGGCGCTTTGGGCCGCAGGAACCGCCCGTCAAGATCAGCAATCTTTGCCCAGCGTCCGTCGTTGAAGGATTTGATGGTGATGACGCTCCAGTCATCGCCCCAGCCGGGCCGCGCCTTGCGCTCCTCGTAAACCGAGAGCCCTTCGGAAAACCAGCGCGGGATGCGGTAGTCGGTCATCTGGAGCGTGATCACATGCGTGTATTCGTGCCAGAGCGTGCTGCCCCAGTTGAACTCGCCGGCCTTGCGCGCCGAGGGCGAATCGAGCGCCAGCGTCTGGCCGAAGCACACGCCCAGGGCGCCGAGTCCGGGCAGGCCCAAAGCGCGCACCGCGAAGTCTTCATGGTTCGGGAAGATCTCGACCGTGATCGGCGCTTTCGGCGTGAACTTGTATTTGGCGCTCAAGGCGCGCTGGGCCTCTTCGAGCAGGCTGGCGGCGTAAGGCTCGACCGCGCCGCTCTCCTTCCCCGCCGATTTGATCGTGAACGGGCCGTGCGACGCGACCGTGTAATCGTTCATCGCGTCCATCAGGTCGAGCGAATTCTTAGCCCAGACGTTGAACGGATCGCCCTTGAATGAGGCGTCAATTTCGGCCCGGCCCTCCGCATCCTTACCGAGTCTGATCAGCGCGATGCCGAGACTCAGGTGCGCCTGCCAGAGCCTCGGCGAGAGCTTTACCGCCTGCGCGGAGAAATCGGCCGCCTGCGCGTAACGCCGGTTGATCGTGGCGAAGTGCGAGAGCGTTTCATAGAGCATCCCGTCGCGCGGGTTGATCGCCAGCACTGCCTTGACCGAGTTGTCGTAATCGGCCGCGCGATCCTGCACCCAGAACATCGCGGCTTTGAGTGAAAGGGCTTCGAGCGAATTCGGATTGATCTTTAAGGCACTGTCGAGATCGGCGGCGGCCTTGTCGAACTGCTCGGCTTCGATTTCGGTGAAGGCCCGCAGCGTTTTCGCCTCGACGTAGTTCGGGTTGATTTCGAGCGCCTTGTTGATTTCCACCAGCATCTCTTCGCCGCCCGAAATCTTCCGGTTGGCCGCGACGCCGAGGTGCGCCCGCGCACTGTTCGGGTTGACTTTGAAGGCGTCCTTGAAGAATTCCACCGCCTCGGCGTAATTGTATTTTTCGGTGAACAGTTCGCCGCCGACCAGATGTGCCTCGATGAAGGACGGGTCAGCCTGCGTCGCGTTGAGGATCAGGTCATTGGCGTCCTTGTATTTTTCGAGGTGGATGAGCGCGCGGGCAACGAGCGTCAGTTCCTCGGCCGTTTTGGGATTATTGTTGTTGTAATAGCGGACGAAGGATTGAAAGATCGGCTGCGCGTCTTCCTCTTTGCCGGTGAGTCTGAGCATCTCAGCCCGCCGCAGATCGCCGCGCAGTTTTACGACGGCCTGTTTGCTCGTCCCCGTCTTCTCGAATTCGGCGATGGCTTCGGCGTAACGGCCGGTCGTCGCATAGACTTCGCCGAGTGCGAGGTGCGCCTGATCGTTGCCGCTGTTGGCAGAGATGTATTTCTTCGCGGCCTCTTCGGCTTCGGCGTACTTCCCGGTTTCGAGGTAAGCGCGCAGCAGCCCGGCCTGCGCCTGCGCGTCGTTCGGGTTCGATGAGAGCAGGCGATTGAAGGCCGTGATCGCGCTCTGGTAGTTGCCGCGGTTGAGTTCGTCCGTGGCCGATTGAATGGTCGGGGCCTGCGCCGCCGCGCAGGCGATAACGAGGAGGAAATAGACCGCGGAGATCAGAGACAAAACGGGGATGGATGCGGAAATATTAAGCTTGAGATTACGATTCTGCATTGAATTGACTTCTGTTGATAACATTACTCTCGTCAGGAGGTCTGACAAGCCACCAGCTTGTCAGGAGTCCGCTGTTGTTTACACCACCAGTTCCACTTCCAATCCCTCCAGTCCTTCACCAGTCCTGCCTTGACCGGGTTATTGAGAACATACCTCACTACTCGCTCATGTTCCTGAGAGTCGCGAATAACGTGATCATAGCTTTCAGATTCCCAGAAAGCGCCCTGACGTTCGAGCAGGAGATTTGCCTGATGCGCGGTGTAACTTTTGAGCGAGTGCAGGATGACGTCAAGCGGCGGGTCTTCGCTCTGGTATTGCAGTCTTTCAGCTTCCTGATTTACCCGCAGGCTTTTTTCAGACAGTAAAGGCGTGAAGACTGTGTGGACGTGATTTGACATAATGCAATAAGCCTCCAGCCTGTAGGCTTTCCCGTCACGCCAATGCAGACTGTCAGCGATGATCTTCGCCACCCGCTCATCCCTGAGCCATAGAGGTCCGTATTGCCCCTCATGAAGAATATCTTCAAATCTGCGAAACCAGTGACGTCGGAATTCCTGCAACTGCTCAAAGTGTTTCATCAGTTCAGGAGAATCATCTCTCACTGCCGCTTTCAGCAGGCTCTGATATTCTTCATCCAGCCATGCCTTTTTCGCCTTGTATTCCCTGACTACCGATTGTGGAATTGAGCCATCCAGCCTGAAGGTCACAAACAGCGTCGCATCCGGCGGATGAAAGTGCGGCAAATGATTCCGATAAAATTCCCTGTAAATATATTTGCCCATTGGCTGCCTGATGTACGGGGGGCTGCCAGCTCCCCGCTGACCTGACAAGAAATACTTCAGAATGCCGCCACGATTTCAGAAATACGACGAGACTGATCAATCTCAAAAGATCGTATGGTGGAGACATCGGGGAGCTGCCAGCTCCCCGTACATCACTTCTGCCTCGCCTTGATCTTCTGATTCACCTGCGCCAGTTCGATTAACAGCTTCTCCAGCGCCGCGTCGTACTCTTCCGCCTTCATCTGATCCTTGCGCGCCTTGAGCTGTTCGATCTCGCCCTCCAGTCGCGCCTTTTCGCCGAACAGCTTCTTCAGTTCCTCATCGCCGCCGGCCTGCTGCGCGGGCAGGGAATCGAAGTAAGTTGTCTTTGCCAGCGCGCCGTCGCCCGCCTCGGCCTTCTGGTGGCCGACGCCGTCGCCGTTGTCGTCAATCAGCGCATGCTCGGTGACGAGGCGGGTCTGCTGCTCGTACCAGTCGTTCGTCAGCTTGACGGCGTAATTGAACGCTTCGAGTACCGAGACGCGGCCGTTCTTGTCGGCGTCAGCTTCCGTGCCGTTCGTCTCCGCGTCGGCCCTCACTTCGCCCTTCGCGCCTTCGGCGGGTTTGCCGGAGAGAGCGGCGATGAAGTATTCGGCAAAGCGCGTCGCGTTCTGCTCCTGCCCGCTGCGCGTCGCGGTGATGATGATGCGGCCCGGGGCCGAGAGCGGCTTGATGAATTCGCCGCTCGCGCTGGCCATGTTGATGATCACAAGGTTGCGCGTCGGCAGTGCCCTGGCCGCCGCGGCGTACTCTTCGGCCGACAGGTCGGGGCCGGGCAGGTTGAATTTGGCCTGCTTGCCGTCGAACGTGCCGTGGCCGATGAAGAATACGAAAACCCTGCTGTCAGGCCTGGTCGCCGTGCGCAACGCGGCAAAGGCTTTTTTCAGTTCCTCGGCGGTGGATTTCGCCTGGCCGTTCGCCGGCTTCTCGGTCAGCACCGTGACGTGATCCGGCGCGAAGCCCAGCCGCTCAGTCAGCGCAGCACTCAGGTCATTCGTCCACTTCTCGAACTGCTTTGCGTAACCCTCTTCGCCGCTGATGCCGCTGATGATGAACGCGAATTTCGACGGGTCGGCGGGTTGAGGAGCGTGGACTGCGGACTGCGGATTTGCTGGCGCGGGAGTCTGAGCCTTTGTTTCAGCAGCAGGTTGCTGCTGCACAGCCTGAGGGGGCTGCGTACAGGCCGCAAGCAATGCCATGCAGGAATAAAGAATAGGAGTGATCAGATAATTCATAAAATCCGCAATCCGCAATCAGGCCAGCCCTTTTTTCTTACGCATAAACCATTCGACACTGGCCAGGCCGACAATCAGCAGAAAGTTAATCGGCATGTCCCACAAGTCCTTGCTGACGCGCTCGGAGTTGTTGCCTTCGAGGTACTGAATCTCTTCGAGCAGGTCGTTCGCCTTATTGAGCGGGAAATACTTCCCGCCGGTTTCGGCGGCGATGCGCTTGAGCAGTTCGACGTTCTGCGCGGCGTCGTGGAATTCGCGGTTGAGTTCGGTCACGAGAAAATTCGATTGCGCCGTGCCGACGCTCGTGCCGTTGCGCTTCGCGGTCAGGTCAATCTTGTACGGGCCCTGCTCTTCGGGCTTGAATTCGCCGCGGTAGTTGCCGCCTTCCTCGCTGAAATCGAACTTGAGCGGGACCTCGACCGCATCGCCGGAAGGCCTGGTGATGCGGGCCGTAACTACGGCGTCCTTGATCGTCTCGTATTTGCTGTCGTCAACGTCGGCGCGGATCGTCACGGCGTCGCCCGCCGCGTAGACGTCGCGCTCGGAATAAACCTCAGTCTGATTCGGCGTGATGCTGATCGTGTAGCGCAGCAGTTGCCGCCAGAATGTCTCGTGCGACGTGTTCTTCGAATCCATCTGCATCCGCCAGCGCCACGTGTCGTTGGCCACGAGCGCGAGCGAGCGCCCGCGCCCGTAACGCTCCTCGGCGAGCAGCGGGACGACGCGGCCCTTGTTCTGAACGTCGCGCGCCTCCAGCAGAACGGTCGCGCCGGGTTTTGTCTGCGCGAGGACTTCGGGGATCGAGATTGGCGGCAGCGCTTCCCATTCCTTTGCGCTCTGGCCGCGGTCTTCGGCGAGGCGGGTGATGGCGTGCGTCTGGCCGCGCGCCGTCAGCGCCGCCTTGAAGTTGATGAGCGACGGCGTGGCCGATTCGTCAAAGCTGCCGTTAAGCACGAAGGGCAGCAGGTCAGCTACCGGCGTGCCCTCGTATTTGCCCGCGTCGAACGAACGCGAACCGCCGAGCGCCAGGAAACCGCCGCCGCGCCGCGCGACGAACTGCTCGATCATCTTGAGCTGGTCGAAGGAGAAGAAGTTCGCTTCGATGCTGCCGAGGATGATGCCCTGATACTTGAAGAGTTCTTCCTCGGTTTTGGGGAAGCCGGATTCCAGCTCGGTGCCGCTCTCGACGCCCTGGCGATAAAACTTGCCGTCGGCGGAACGCAGCGAGGAGACGAGGACCACGTTCTTTTCGTTCTTCGAGAGCGACCAGCGCATCTTGCCGTACTCCCAGCGCGGCTCGCCTTCGATGTAGAGGATCTTCGGGTTGTCGTTCGTGACCTGGACGAGCGCCTCCTGTGCGTTGTCTTCAGTCGTCGTTTCGCCGTCGAGCGGGTTGATCGTAAAAGTATAACGGTGCGCGCCCGGCGAGGTGGGGGTGAATTCAATCGTGACAGTCTGCGTTTCGCCGCCCCGCACGTCGAAAGGTTTGGTCGTGAGCGCGCGCCCGTCCTCACTCACCGCCACCGCGATTTTCGTGTTCCCGTAACCGTTCAACCTGACCAGCGCGTCGGCGATCACTGCCGACCCGATCAGCACGCGGCGCGGGGCAGTCACGCGCACCATCTCGGCGTCCTTGAACTTTTCGGTACTGCCCAAGCCGACCACGAAGACCGGCAGGTTGCGCGCCCGCAATTCGCGCAACTGCGCCGCCAGGTCACGCGGCGTGTTGGCCCCGCCGTCTGACACGAGGACGATGGCTGACAGCGGGATGCCGGTTGACTCCTTGACGACCTCTTTGAAGGCCCCGGCCAGGTCGGTCGCCGCGCCTTCGCTTTTGAGTTCATTCGCGGATTTGATTTTGCCGGTCGCGACGGAGAAGCCGTAAAGGCTCGTCTTGAATTTCGCCTCGAGCCCGCGCGCGAACCGGCCGTCGGGCGCGAGCAGAGATTTCGCGGCGTCACCGCGGCTGCGCCCGTTCTCGTCGGCCAGCTGCATACTGCGCGAATCGTCCGCGAGTACGGCCACGTAGCTGCTCTTCGGGATGACCGAAGAGACCACGATGACCGGGCGCAGAAGCAGCACGGCGAGCAGCGCGAACAGTACCAGGCGCAGGCCCGCGAGCCCCGCCTGCCAGCCGCTCGTGATCCGGTGGCCGGACCTGATGTAGAGGAAATAAATGAGCAGGCCAATCAGGACGGCGATGATGCCGATCACCGCCAGAGAGGGGCGATTGGCGAACGCGAACTGACCTTTGGCAAAGACCGTCCGACTATACTTAAAGAAGAACTGCACGATTTGATCCATTCGCCGACACTCCTGCTTGCTGTTATCACTGGGGCGGAAACGGAGTTGCTACTGGGGCTGCCATTATAACCACCGCCTCTGCTCACGCACAAACACCAGTCAGAACGGAGGAGACAGAATTTCCTGCGCGCAGAAAGAAGCGGCGCCCTGCTCCACAGGATTGTAAGCCGCGACAGGGATTTTGAAGCGGGGCTTTGCCGGTTTCCGGGCGAAGGGGGCGCCGCCGGGTGTCAGCGGGGAGGGATCGAGTAGGTCAGCGTCGCGTGGGCGACGGGTTCGTCGTCGCCTTCGGAAAACATTGTGACTTCGCCGACGGCCAGCCGCGCGCCGAGCTTGAGCAGGCGCGCCTGGGCGATGACATCCTTCTGCGCCGGCTTGCGCAGGAAGTTGATGTTGAGGTTCGTCGTTACGGCGAGCGCCACGGGGCCGATCATCGCCAGCACCAGCACGTACATCGCCGTGTCGGCGAGCGTCATCAGCGCCGGGCCCGAGACGGTGCCGCCGGGCCGCAGGTGCATGTCGCGGAAAGGCAATCGCACCTGCGCGAATCTGTCCTCGACCTGTTCGACCCGGAAGCGGAAGTCATCAACCTGCGGGAAGTGATCGGCCAGAAAGGCTTCGAGTTCGGGCGCTGACATTTTGGGCATGCTCTCGGTTCTCCGGTTGGCGCGCAATTATCACCGGGAACCCTGGACAAGGAAATGATGACGGGGCTTCCGTCGTGCCCGCTCGTCGGGCGGAGCGTCAAGAGCGAAAGCCCGGATGAGAGACGGCATCTCACTGCCAGTGTGAGGAGCGGAAATGCAGCGAGATTGCCGACAGGGGCTTTCCGGGGCGATTTCAAAACTGCACTTCAGAGGTGCGCACCGTGGCCACCCAATGGGTGGCACTATTGGCAGCCCCAATCACTGTGATTCTGAGTGCGTCGTTGACATCATCGGCCGTCACGCTGACATCCCAGGCGGGATCGTCTTCGCCAAGCGTCGCCACTGACGGGATGCCGATGAAAGAAGTCGTGCCGCCGACGTTTTTGATGATGCCGGTGATGCGATAGCCCGCCGCCTGCCCGGCGGATGTTTTGCCGACGACGAGGATCTCAAAGGAGAGAGTGCGTCCTGCGGCCACCGTGATTCGCTCGGTCGCGAAGACATCCAGAAACATCTCGGTGGGTGTGGCATTCGTCGTCTCCCGTTTCAGCACGTAGACCGACGTCTGCGCATCACCGGCTGATGAGAAGGAGCCACTGCTGAAAGCCATCTCACCGTAATGAGTCGCTTTGGCGTCAGACCCGCCCGGCACGACGGAATGGATGCCACTGGCGGTGTTGAAGCGGCCTCCGGCCACGGTCGCCTGAACGCCGCTGGCGTTATTGTTGTTGCCGCCGCCGATGGTCGCAGACAGGCCGCCGGCGTCATTATTATTGCCGCCGCCGACGGTCGCAGAATTGCTGCTGGCCTTATTGCCGAAGCCGCCGCCCACGGTCGCGAAAACATCGCCGGTGGTGTTGGCTTCGCCGCCACTGATGGTGGCGGACTGGCCGCCGGCTTCATTGTGGCTGCCGCCGCCGATGGTCGCAGAATTGCTGCGGGCGATGTTGAAAAAGCCTCCGGCCACGGTCGCAAGCTCGCCGCTGGCGGTGTTGTCGCTGCCGCCGCCGACGGTCGCAGCATTACTGGTGGCGGAGTTGAGTTCGCCGCCGCCGACGGTCGCAGCAAAACTGCCGGCGTTATTGGTGCCGCCGCCCCCGACGGTCGCAGACCGGCCGCTGGCCCTGTTGGCGATGCCGCCGCTCACGGTCGCGAAAGCGGCATCGTCCAGTGCGGCATCATCGTTACCCGCACGATTATCAAATCCACCTCCGACTGTCCCGAACCAGTCGGTCACGCGATTGCTGCCGTCGGCTGTCAGGGTGCCAGTTAAGGGGAAAGAGATTGATCCATTGAAGCCGCCCCCGCCGATGGTCGCGCCGACCACGCCCGCGGTCACACGGTTGCCAGGCGTCGCCCCGCCGCCGCCCGTCCCGAGGAACCCACCGATCAGGTTCGGCGGCCCGGGAACTGCGCCCGGATTGACCGTGGTCGTCTCGGTCCGCCACTTGTTCTCAAAGAGTATGTCTCCGCCCGCCACCGTCAGCCTCGCGCCGGGGCTGACGGCCCCGATGCCGACGTTGCCGTTCCTGAGGATCGTCATCCGCGCCGCCGCAGCCAGTGCCGCTTCGCTGTTCGGGTCACTGGTATTGCGCACCCGGAACTGCATCCCGATCGTGTTGTTGCCGGCGATTGACATCAGCCATTCGAGCCCGTCGGTCAGCTGCAACTGCGAGGTCTGCCCCGTCGCCGCCACGTAGCGCAGCTTGGCGCCGCCCGTGCCCGTGTTCCATAACCGCTGGAGGATGTCGCCCGCACTTGAGCGTTGCAGGTCAAAGACTCCGCCCGGCGATGAAGTCCCAATCCCGATGTCGCCGCCGACTTCGCTGATGGTCGAATCGCCGACCACGCCGCTTGGGCCGTCGCTCCATTTGGTGATCCGGTTGGTCGTCCCAGAGCCGCTGATGTTTACCCGATTCGGGCCGATTGCGCCGCTGGCAGCTTTCTCTTTCTGCTCGCCCCCGGCTTCGGGTTGGACGACCCGACCCGGCGCGAAGCGGTCACGCACCGCGCCGCCAGCCAAGCCGGCCGCCGTCGTCTGGATCGTCCCGTCCGGGAAGACGATACCTTTGCTCGTCCGGATCAGCCCGGCCACATCGAGCCTTGCCTCGGGCCGCGCGACCCCGAGGCCGAGGTTGCCTTCCGGCGTCAGCAGCAACTGCACCTCATCCTTGCGCCCGAAGAAGTCCCCGGCACGCAGGCTCAGCCCGGCGCCGCTGCCGCTCAACTGGCCGGCGCCCCCGTCGTGAGCCATCACAGTGGTCGTCAGCGCCTCGCCTTCATTCAGAATCCGGAAGGGAGTGCTGCGTTCGACGCTCCCGGCGGCGAACGCCTGCTGACTGCCTGCGAGCGCTGCAGCGTGAGCTGACGAGAGCTGTCCGGTCTCGACCGAACGGAGTGCCGTCTCGCCTGACTCCAGTCGCAGGAGGCCGTGCCGGAGGTGGAGTTGACCGGAGAGCGCTCTGGCCGTCACCAGACACAGGTACTCGCCGTCGGCGAGGCGCTGACCCTGCTGATCCTCGACCGGCCAGTCGAGCAGGTTGCCGGGCCGGAAGTCGGAATCAAAGAGTTTCTCGCCGCCGGGCGCGAAGACTTCGAGCCGCAGTTGCACGACTTCACCCGGCGCGGCGAAGCGCATCCGCCCGGTCGTTGCCGCCGCCGTGACCGTGGCCGTGCGGGCCGTCGCATTCTCGGCGGTCTGACCTCGGGCGCCGATTGCGCTGAGGGCCATCAGCCCGAAGCTGAGGAGTCGGAGTATGGATCTGCCTGACATAAGAAACTCTCCTTTCTTCACGGCCGTGCCGTTTCCCGGCCGGGTTCGCCGCACTGAAATAAGTTGCGTAATCTTCTCCGATTCAAATGCGCTGTGTTCGCATCCGCGGAAGTTTCAGAAGGGGCAGGCTGGCCCCGTACTTCCGCGACTGAATCCCCAGTCTCCGGAAGCGTTGCCAAAGAAGGTATTGCCGCCCAGGTCGCACGCTCCCCACGCGCCGACGAATCTGTTGTTGTAGACCGAGCTGGAACCGACCCTGAGTACCGTCCGGTCAGGAGCTGAGAAGGTGAAGTCACCGTTCAGGCCAATCGTATTGCCGTAGACCCAGCTGGACGTGACCGTGACGATCGCGCGCGAAGAATCTGACCCGCCGAGGTCAGCGTTTGTGGCCATGGCCCTGACGCCGTAATTCGCGCACCCCCAGACGCGACAGCCGTAGACGCTCACGGTCGTATTTGCCCCGGCATAGACTCCGGAGCCATGAGTGTTGATGTCGCTGTACTGCACGGTGGAGTAGATCGGCAGTGATTCGTTCGCCGTGTTAAGCCGGATTGCCGTAGAGGAAGCGCCCGCCCCGCTCCTGAGGGTGCAGTTGTCAACGAAGATATTCCCGCCTTTCTCCACATCCAGCCCGGTCCTGAACCCCTCTACGGTGCAGTTCCTCATCCAGAGCAATTTGGCGGGCGTGAGCCATTGAATTCCGACGCCACCGGGGAAACTCGGGACGACGGCGAGTCCCTCCAGGTAAACGTATTCATCCGCGGGCAGAGTGATCCTGATTGCCGGAAGGCCGGCGTCAGGAGATTTGACTCTGGGGGCGGCTCCGGTCGCGGCCCTTACATTGACCGACCTCGTCACCGTGAACGGTGGATATTCGCCCGAGTCTGAGATGATGACCTGACCGCCCGAGGCCGTGACTGAAAGCGCGCGGTCAACCGTGCGGCAGGGACTCGACAGCGTGCAGGGGTTGGCGTCATCGCCGGTCGCCGAGACGTAGCTCTGTGCGGAGGCTTGAATCCCGGCCAGAAGCAGAAACGCCAGTGCCAGGGAGATGCGTGAATCGAAAACAAGCTGCCTCATAGTCGTTCTCCTGATGGATCGCGAGAAACCGGTGTTGATGTTTCGAGCCGGGTCCAGGGGCAGGCCCCCAGGTGTTCTGCGATTCAGAAATGTGTCCTGACATCAGATGCCACCGCCGAAAGGCGGTGGGTACAGCGGCGGGTTAAAGACGGGCCTGAACTCCGCGAAGCCCTCCTGCCCGAACATCCACGCGGTCGCGTTGCTCGTGCCGTCAGTGATCTGGACCGTGGGGACCAGCAGGCCGATCTCACTGCGCGTATTAGTCCCGAACTGGGCCAGCAGCTCGACGCGGTGCGGGCCGCCGCCCGGGCCACCGGGGATGCTGAAGCTCTCCACCGCTGCTTTGCCGGGGGCAACGATCTCGTTGCACAGGATCAGGACTTTGCCCTGCTCGTCCACGAACTGGAGTCGCACGAGGGCGGGCTTATCGCCCTTGTTCCAGACGGTCAGGCGCGCGGTCTGCCCCTGGACGATGCCGATGACGCCCGAGGTGAAGCCGAAGCCGCGCGTCTCGTTCCCTTCCTCCGCGCGACTGGCCCCCTCCTCAGCCAGCCGCCGGTCTTCGTCCGGAGTCTGCGCCTGACCCGATGCCTGAGTGATACCCGGCGCGGCGCACGCGAGCAGCAGTGTGACGAGCAGTCTTTTGATACCTTGCATGATGTTCTTCTCCTTCGTTATCGCAGAGGCCGGGACGAAGCTCCCGCGGCCTTTCATTCAACTCTGACAGCACCGGGCCTCCCGTGCCCGGCGGGCTTCGCTCCTGTCCGTTCAGTTGCGGCAGCCCGTTGCCGCCTTCACCCGGTTAATGCGGAATCTGTCGTCGAAGTTGATAACGCCCCTGAAAATTTTTCCCGGGCGCCTTGCCGCCGAATGGCGTTTTGGGCCTGGGCGTGCTAATTTCCGGCCATCTTCAACCAGTCTGTCCTCCAGGAGCGTGATCAATGGCTACACCTCCGCCAGAAGAAATCACTCAACTGCTGCTGGCCTGGAATCAGGGTGAGCAGGCGGCGCTCGAAAGGCTGATGCCGCTCGTTTACGAGGAACTGCGCCGACTGGCCCACCGCTACATGGAGCGCGAGCGCGGCGGGCACGCGCTCCAGACGACCGCCCTCGTGAATGAGGCTTACCTCCGGCTGATTGACGCGAGCCGGGTCGAGTGGCAGAACCGGGCCCATTTCTTCGCGATCTCTGCCCAGTTGATGCGGCGCATCCTGGTTGATTTCGCGCGCTCACAGCGCAACCTCAAGCGGGGCGGCGAGGCCGAGCGGGTCTCGCTGGACGAAGCCCTGACCGTCGCTGCCGGGCACGGCGCTGAGATGGTCGCACTCGATGACGCGCTCAACACCCTGGCGGCGCTCAACGCGCGGCAGAGTCAGGTGGTCGAGATGCACTTCTTCGGCGGGCTGAGCGTCGAAGAGATCGCCGAAGTCCTGAACGTCTCCGTCCCGACGGTGAGGCGCGACTGGAGACTCGCGCGCGCCTGGCTGTATCGCGAGCTGAGTAAAACAGAGCAATGACGCCCGAACGTTATCAACAGATCGGCGAGTTGTGTGAGACGGCGCTTGAACTCGAACCCGGGGAGCGCGCCGCCTTCCTCGACAGGGCGTGCGCCGGGGATGAGGCGCTGCGGCAGGAGGTCGAGTCACTGCTCGCGGCGGACGAGCAGGCCGGGAACTTCATTGCGGTGCCTGCCCTGGAACTCGCCGCCGGGATGATGGCTGAACAACAACCCCGCACGATGGCGGGAGAGCGGATCGGCCATTACCGGGTGCTTTCCCTGCTGGGCAAAGGCGGGATGGGTGAGGTCTACCTGGCCGAAGACACGCGTCTCAGACGCAAGGTGGCGCTCAAGCTCCTGCCCGGTTACTTCACCGCGGATGAGCAGCGGGTGAGAAGGTTCAGGCAGGAAGCTCAGGCGGCGTCAGCACTCAATCACCCGAACATCATCACCATTCACGACATCGGGGAAGTAGACGGCCGGCACTACATTGCCACGGAGTATGTCGAAGGGGAGACGTTGCGGCAGGTGATGGCGGGCCGCCGGATGAACCTTGGCGAAGCGCTCGACGTGGCCGTCCAGGTGGCGAGCGCACTCACGGCGGCGCATCAGGCGGGGATCATGCACCGGGACATCAAACCGGAAAACATCATGCTGCGGCCCGACGGGATTGTGAAGGTGGTTGACTTCGGGCTGGCGAAGCTGACGGCGCGGCGGTTGACGGCAGTTGAAGCCGAAGCGACGACGCAGGCAAAACTGGAAACAACCCCCGGGACGGTGATGGGGACTACCCGTTATATGTCGCCCGAGCAGGCGCGCGGGCTGGAGGTGGATGCGAGGACTGACATCTTCTCACTCGGCGTGGTGATCTATGAGATGGTGGCCGGCCGCCCCCCGTTTGAAGGCCGGACTGTCGCCGACGTGATTGCCTCGAAGCTCGCCAGGGAACCCGCGCCGCTCGCGCGTTATGCGCCCAGTGTGCCGGCCGGGCTCGAGTCGGTTGTCAGTAAGGCATTGCGCAAGCGGAGGCAGGAGCGGTATCAGACGGCAGAGGAATTGCTCGGCGATCTCAGGGAATTGAGAGAGGAGTTACAGATCCAGGCAAAGCTGGGGCGATCCGCCCGCCCGAGCGGTGAGCAGACGATAACCAGGACTGCGGAGGGAGAGTTGGTGAACACTCGCGAAGCAGCCGGAGTGGCCACGACATCAGCCACTGAATCCCCGATCAGCCTGATCAGTCGCAGCAAAGGGGGCGCGTCGGTGGCCCTTGCGGCAATCGCAATTGCCATGACCGTGACGAGCGTCTACTTATGGAGGTCGGGCAGGCCGAAGGCTGCCGACGGGGCGGCGATCAGATCAATCGCCGTGCTGCCGTTCAAGCCGCTCATTCCCAACGATGATGACCTGTCTCTGGGGCTGGGGCTGGCCGATGATCTGGTGATCCGCCTCAGCCAGACAAGGCACATCATTGTGCGCCCGACAAACGCGGTCCTCAGGTTTGCTGGAAAGGAGCAGGACCCGGTTGCCGTGGGACGGGCGCTCGCGGTTGATGCGGTCCTGACGGGGACTGTGCGGAGGTCTGATGAGAGGATTCGCGTGAGCGTACAGTTCATCCGGGTCGAAGACGGGGCGTCGCTCTGGGCCGACAGGTTTGATGAGAAGTTTACCGACGTCTTCACCGCTCAGGATCGCATCTCCGAGCAGCTTTCGCGGGCGATGGCGCTGGAGTTGAGCGGCGAGGAAAAGGGCGCCCTGACGAAACGCTACACCAGCGACGCGCAGGCCTTCGAACTATACATGAAAGCCCGATCCCACTGGAGGAAGGCGACGCGGGAAGGGTACAACATCTGCATTGATTATCTCGAACAGGCCCTCAGAAAAGACCCGCACTATGCGCTCGCCTGGGCCGGCCTTGCGGGGGCATACGCCGGGCAGAGCGTCTTCGGTTTCGCGCCCCCGAAAGAATCAATGCCTCGGGCCGAAGCCATGGCAAAGAAGGCGGCAGCGCTCGACGAGACGCTGGCCATCCCGCACGCATCGCTCGCCGTTGTCAAAATGTTCTACGACTGGAACCCCGCCGACGCGGAGCGGGAATTCCAGCGAGCCATAGAACTCGATCCGAACTTCCTGGAAGCTCATCACTACTACGCGCTGTGCCTCGCCGTGATGGGACGTTTCGCCGAATCCCGCGACCAGCTTCAGGTCGCCCGCCAACTCGATCCGGGTTCGCCGAGCATCGAGTCTTCCGCGGCCTGGGTCTCTTACCTGTCGCTCCGGCAGGATGAGGCAATCGCGCAATGCAGGAAAGCGATTGAGATTGACCCGAACTTCTTCCTGCTTCACCTTCAGCTGGGGCAGGCATACGTCGCGAAACAGACCTATGACGCCGCCATCGCCGCTTATCAGAAAGCGCGGATCCTGTCCGGGAACGCTCCCGTGACGGTGGCGCGTCTGGGGCACGCATACGCCGCCGCCGGCAGAAGGCGTGAGGCCGCGGAATTGCTCGGCGAGTTGCGGGAGTCCGGCGCGCAGCCACACTACATCGCCTGGCTATACATCGGTCTCGGCGACCGTGAACGCGCGCTCGAATGGCTTGAGAAAGCGTATGAGTATCGCGCCGGAGACCTGATCTACCTGAAGTCGGACCCGATCTACGACCCGCTGCGCCGGGACCCGCGCCTGGACGGGCTGCTGCGGCGCGTCGGGCTGATGCCGCGAGCCGTGAGCTGACCAGAGCAGGCGACCTCCCTCAACTGAAGCGTGCGCCGGGCGCATCTTGACACTCTCACACGCGCTCGGGCACACTTCACGCCGCAGCATTCCATCGGTTGTTCGCGGACTGATTCGACGGCGATTCACCCATCACTTTATTCAGTGAAACGCAGGGCCTTCCCCTGTTTGCGCCGGACGTTTCCTCTGATGATCCCGCGCAGACTGCCGGTTTGCGCCACTTTTTATGCAGGAGATTTGAGCCATGATTGCTACCGATTCTGTTAAGCCATTCAAGCCGAAATTCATGAAAGTCGGCGTCCTGACCGCCGCGTTGCAGGAACTCACGCCGCGCGAGAAGCGTGACCCCGACCCCGACCTCGCGATTGAGGAGTGGGTCCGGTTCGCGCACGAACTCGGCGTGAGTTACATCCAGCTCGGTTCCGCGCTCCACCCATCTGAGGCCGATGTGCCCGCCGAAGCGATGCTCGACCCGACGGCCAACCACCTCGACCTGCGCCAGCCGTTCACGAAGCAGCGCGCGAAGCGCGTCCGCGCCTGCCTGCAGGAATACAAGGTCGGCATTTCCGATGTCGGGTACTTCGACAACATGCTGCATGACGACCCGGCGCTGCGGAAGAAAAAGCACGATTTCATGCTCCGCGCGATGGATGCGGCGGTCGAACTCGGGGTCAGCGCGGTCTGCGGGTTTGTCGGGCGCAACCAGAAGATGAATATGGACGAGAACCTGCTCGACTTCGAGGAGCATTTCGTCCCGCTGCTCAAGGCCGCCAGGGAGCGCGGGCTGGTTTACCGCAACGAGCAGTGCCCGATGCCCGGCTGGGTCCCGGGCGACAACTGGCACAACAACATCGCCTACACGCCGGGCACGTGGATCGCGCTGCACCGCATCTGCGAGCGTCACGGCGTCGGCGATCAGTTCAGGATTCACTACGACCCGTCGCACGCGATCCTGATGGGGCAGGACACGCGCTCGCTCTTCCAGTACCTGAAGGACGAGGGCTACAACTTCCTGATCGGCGGCTTCCACGTCAAGGGCCAGGTCGTTGACGCGAAGGGCGTCGCGGCGTGGGGTTACGGCGGCCAGACGGTCGAGCGCGGCGATATGATCAACGGCAAGCCTTCGCCGAATGCGGCAGATCATCTGAACGCCTGGAAGAAGCAGACCGTTTTGTGCGAACACGAACTGCCCGGCACGGCCCGGCACGACCCGCTCGCTTACCTCCAGAACCGCACCGTTGACTGGCTCGATCATCAGCTCGCCGCGCGCGAACTGCTCGACCTGGATGTTGAGAACACTTTCCTGATCGTCGAACACGAGTACCCGAAGGCGCGCATTCAGGACAAGGAGAAGCTCAAACCGATCCTGCAAGGTTCGATTGCCTTCACGCGCAAGATTGATGAGGCGGCCGCCTGCATGTACGCGCTTCAGAATGAAGTCCTCGCGGCGCAGGGCATCCCGGTGCAGGGCATCGGCCGGCAGGCTTACAGATCCTGATGAGGAAGGGCGCAGGTCACACAAGGCCTGCGCCTCCGCATTCACTGCAAGTGGTTATTCGCAATGTTAAGAGGACGCTGTATGAATAGAATGCTCAGGACCGGATTGGTTGTGGCGAGTGCCTCCATCCTGTTTATTCTGGTAATGATCGTTTTTGCAGACCTTTACCTGAGAACATCTGCTCTCCCGGTCAGCGGCAAAGCCAGTCCCGCACAGAAAAAACTGCGCGTGCTTTACGTCACCCAGTCAAAGGGCTTCAAACACGGCGTGCTGCCCGAGTCAGAAAAGATCATGCAGGAGCTGGGCGCGAAGAACGGCTTCGAGGTGACGGTCACGCAGGAGGCTGAAAAAGCCATCACGCCCGAGAGCCTGAAGAATCTGGACGTGATCATTTTCTACACCACGGGCGAACTCCCTTTGTCGGCCGAACAGAAGAAGGCCTTCCTCGACTTCATCAGATCCGGCAAGGGCTTTATCGGCATTCACAGCGCGACGGATACTTTTTACCAGTGGCCCGAGTACGGCGAGATGATCGGCGCTTACTTCGACGGCCACCCGTGGACGTCGAAGGATACCGTGACGGTCAGAAAAGACGATAAGACATTCCCCGCCACGAAGCAGTGGGAAGACTCGTTCCAGCTGACCGAAGAGATTTATCAGTACAAGCAGTTCAACCCGGCGAACTGCAAAGTGGTCATGAGCATGGACACGGGCAAAACCGATATGACGAAGCAGGGCATCAAGGCCTCGTCATTCCCGCTCGTCTGGCATCGCCAGTACGGCAGGGGCAGGGTCTTTTACTCCGAGTTCGGACACAACCCCGAAGTCTGGCGCGACAGCCGCTACCAGACGATGATCGCTAATGCGATCAAATGGGTGTCGGGACAGCTGAAGTAGTTGCGATGAGCCTTCCGAAATCACAGCTTCTGGTCACGCCGGAAAAATATCTGGCATTCGAGCGCGAAGCCGTCGAAAGACACGAGTGGCTTGACGGGCTGATCTACGCGATGGCCGGGGAAAGCCCGCAACACAGCATTATCTGCTCGAACATCAACGCGGAACTGAATCTCCAATTGCGCGGCAAGCCGTGTACAGTTTTCTCCCCGAACATGAAGACGCGCGCCGTGCCGATTCCGGCCAGAGGACTGGAAGGCCTTTTTGCTTACCCCGATACGATGGTTGTCTGCGGCAAGCCGATCTTCCACGACGAACACCAGGATGTCATCATCAACCCGAAGGTGATTGTCGAGGTGCTTTCAAAATCCACTTCCCGCTATGACCACGAGGAAAAGTTCGAGCGCTATGCGGGAAACAAATCGCTGACCGATTACCTGCTGGTTTCGCAGAAACGACCGCACATTCAGCATCTCGTGCGCAAGCCGCGCGGACGATGGGAACTGGTCATTGAGACAAAACTATCGGGCAGCATCCTCATCGCTTCGATCAGGTGCAGACCTAAACTGGCGAATGTTTATGATCGGATCGAGTTCCCGCCGCTCGATCTTATTCCAACTCCGCTGAACAATTAACCTGAGGCCGGACTGAAAACTATGGAACGCCGAGACTTCATCAAAACTTCAATCGCCGCCGCCGGTGGGATCGCCGGGGCTTCCGCCGCCGACGAAATGATCGGCGCGCCTGCGATCAGCAACAGCGCCCAGGGCGTCATCGGCGCGAATGACCGCGTGCGCGTCGCGCTGATCGGTTGCGGCGATCAGGGGAACTGGGACGCGGGCGATATGACGAAACAGCCCGACGCCCGGATCGTCGCGCTCTGCGACGTGTATGAGGGCAGCATCAGGGCGACATTCGCCAACAAGGCGCTCGGCCTCGACCCGGCGAAGACTCCCCACTTCGCGGATTTTCGCCGCGTCCTCGATGACAGGGATATTGACGCCGTGATCATCGCCACGCCCGACCACTGGCACGCGCTGCCGATGATTATGGCCTGTCAGGCGGGCAAGGATGTCTACATCGAAAAGCCTCTGTCGCTCTCCCTCGTCGAGGGCCGCCGGATGGTCGAGGCCGCGCGCAAATACAAACGCGTCGTGCAGGTCGGCACGCAGCAGCGCTCGGCCAGACATTTCCAGCGCGCCGTCGAACTCGTCCGCGAAGGCAGGCTCGGCAAAATCACGCGCGTGCATACATGGAATTACGACGGCGAATACCCGAACGGCATCGGCAACCCGCCCGACGAAAATCCGCCGGAAGGGCTCGACTGGGATTTTTACCTCGGCCCGGCGCCGAAAGCGCCCTACAACAAAAATCGCCACCTCGGCAACTTCCGCTGGTTCTGGGACTATTCGGGCGGGAAGATGACCGACTGGGGAGTCCACCTGATTGACATCGTGCATTGGGCGATGAACGTTGACGCGCCGACGGCGGTCGCGGCTTCGGGCGGCAAGTATGTTCTCAAGGACAACCGCGAGACGCCGGACACGCTGCACGCGACGTTTGAGTACCCGGGCTTCGTGCTGACATATGAAAACCGCACGCTCAACAGCCGCGGCGAGGACGGGCGCTGGGGCTACGGGGTGATGTTTTACGGCACGGACGCCACGATGTTCGTGGACCGCGGCGGTTTTGAAATCTTCCCCGAGATGGAGGGCCGCAAACGCGACGACCTGTTCACCGAGCGCACGCCGGCGGCAAGGATGAGCGTCCAGCGCGGCGACCCGTCACACTTCCAGCACGTGCGCAACTTTCTCGACTGCGTCAAATCCCGCCAGCATCCGGTTTCCGACGTCGAGATCGGTCACCGCTCGACGAGCGCGCCGCATCTGGCCAATATCGCGCTGCGCACCGGCCACAAGATCAGATGGGACGGCCAGAGCGAAAAGATCATCGGAGACGCGGAAGCGAGCAGGTGGCTCGGGCGGGAATACCGCGCCCCCTGGAAGCTGATCGAAGCCTGAGCAGACTTTCCGGTCTGTCGTTTATTCTCACCACACACTATTTTCAAATTCCAACGGCAAACTGGAAAGTTTGCCGGACATTTTTCGGAGGAGACACCCAGCAAATGCGAACCGTTAAGACGGCCCTGATCGGCGCGGGTTTTGTCGGCCCGCACCACATCGAAGCGGCCCGCCGCCTCGGCTTCGTCGAAGTCGTGGCCGTGGCCGGAAGCTCGCAGGCGTCGGCCAATGCTAAAGCGAAGGCACTCAACATCCCGAAGGCTTACGGCAATTACGAAGACCTGCTCGCCGACCCCGAAGTCGAGGTCATTCACAACTGCACCCCGAATGACCTGCACCTGCCGGTGACGATGGCCGCGATCAGCAAAGGCAAACACGTCATTGCCGATAAACCGCTCGCGCTTAATTCAAAAGATGCCGCGACCATGCTCAGGGCCGCGCAGAAGGCCGGGGTCGCCCACTGCGTCACTTTCAATTACCGCTACAACCCGCTCATGCAGCAGGCCCGCGTGATGATCAAACGCGGCGACGTGGGCAACGTGCATTTCGTCCACGGCGCCTATTTGCAGGACTGGCTGCTTTACCCGACTGATTACAGCTGGCGGCTCGAAGAGCGCGGCGGCGAGTCGCGCGCCGTGGCCGACATCGGCTCGCACTGGTGCGATCTGGCCGGTTACATCACGGGCAAGCGCATCGCCGAAGTGCTGGCCGAATACACGACCGTTTACCCGAAGCGGCAGAAGCCTGCCGGGTCGCGCGAAGCCTTCGCCAAATCCACCGGCCGGGAGAAGTACACGAGCTACGAAGTTGACACCGAGGATTTCGCGAGCGTGCTGGTGCGCTTTGAGGACGGCGCGAAGGGCACGTTTTCGGTCTCGCAGGTCAGCGCCGGGCACAAGAACGGCCTTGAAGTCGAGGTCAACGGCCGGGAGGCGTCGCTCGCGTGGAAGCAGGAGCGCCCGAACGAACTCTGGATTGGCAATCGCAGTGCGGCCAACGGTACGCTGCTCAAGGACCCGTCGCTGCTCGATGAATCAATCCGCCATTACGCGGCGCTGCCCGGCGGGCACGGCGAGGCGTGGGCCGACGCATTTCGTAATCTGCTGCGCAACGTCTACACCTTCATCGCCGAAGGTCGCTCGATGGAAAGGGACAAACGGAAAATTGACTTCCCGACCTTCGAGGACGGCCTCGAATCCAACCGTATTATTGAAGCCATCACGAAGAGCGCGCGGGCTGGCGGCCGGTGGGTGAAGATCAAACGCTGAAGCGTAAGGCAAAAATCAAAAGGCAAAAGCCGGGGAGAGAGTCTCAGGCTTTTGCCTTTTGTCAGCTCGAGGAAATGACAGGCCGGAACACAAGGTGAGTATAAAGTCAGCTGTCACAAATCTGGTTACGGTGTGCTGTCCGAAGTGTGGAAGGAGGATCGAACGTGCCAGCAGTGACACGATGATTTACTGCGTGCAATGCCGGAAGTGGTGCAGGGAAGAGGTGCAGACGGACACGCGCGCTCTTCAGCCCTCCGGTGGAAACGAGGCGAAAATCAGGCGCAGGCCGCACAAAAGATGTCACTGAACACAGCTGAGTGCGGCTTACGCCTGGGGGCGCGAGAGTCTCGCTCGCCAGGCTTGAACGCAAGGCTCCTTGAACTTCAACCGGGCTTTGCCCGGCAGCCTGGCGAGCGAGACTCTCGCGCCCCCAGGCGTAAGCCGCCCCCGATTGATTTACTGCAACGATTTTTTCGCCGGCAATTTGAGCGAGAGCGCCAGCAGGCCGGCGACCAGAGCTGAAATGACAAGGTAAGACACCCCGCCCGCGAATGAGCCGGTGCGGTCTTTCAGCCAGCCGACCACGTAAGGCCCGGCGAAGCCGCCGAGATTGCCGACCGAGTTGATCAGCCCGACCGCCGCCGCCGCTGACGCCTGGGCCAGATACGCCGTCGGCCAGGTCCAGAAGACCGGCAGATACGCGTGCAGCCCGACTCCGGCCAGGCAGAAGAACGTCACCGCCAGCGCGATGTTGTCTCCCGAAGCGATGCTCAGCGCCATGCCGGCCGAGGCGATCAGCATCGGGACGAAGGTGTGCCAGCGGCGCTCGCCCGTGCGGTCTGACGAAGCCCCGCTCCAGAGCATCGCCACGAACCCGCAGATGTAAGGCAGCATCGTGACAATCGTCTGCGTGAGGATGGATGTCCCTTTCATCCGCGCCGTGATCGAGGGCAGGAAGAAGGTCAGCCCGTAATAGCTGCTGACGATGAAGAAGTAGATTGCCGCGAGCAGCACCACCTTCGGGTGGCGCAATCCCGCGAGGGCTTCCGCGAGCAGACCGCCCTGCTCTCCGGCCGCCTTCTTCTCCTGCCATTCGCGCTCGATTTCGCCCGTGATCCACTGCCGCTCGTCTTCGGGCAGCCACTTCGCCTGGTGCGGCCAGTCGGTCAGGTAAAAGAGCGTGACGAAACCGAGAATGACCGACGGGACGCCTTCGAGGATGAAGACCCAGCGCCAGCCCGAAAGCCCGTACCACGTGACGGTCTCCATAATCCAGCGCGAGAGCGGCACGCCGATGATCGTGGCTACGGGGATGCCGACCATGAAAAACGCTTTGGCTTTGGCGCGGTCGGCGTACCGGAACCAGTGCGACAGGTAAACGATGATGCCGGGGAAGAATCCGGCCTCGGCCATGCCAAGGATGAAGCGCAGCCAGTAGAACTGCCGCTCCGGGCTCGCGAAGTTGAGCGCCGGGAGCCCGATCATCCCCATCACCGAGGCCACCACGCCCCACGAGATCATGATGCGGGCGATCCACTTGCGCGCGCTCCACCGCTCGACGATCAGCGTGCCCGGGATTTCGAGCAGAAAATAGCCGATGAAAAAGATGCCCGCCCCGAAGCCGATGATTGATTCGCTGAAGCCCAGCTCCTTCTGCATCTGCAGCTTCGCGATGCTGACGTTCGTGCGGTCAACGTAGGCGAAGAAATAGAGCAGCAGCAGGAACGGCATCAGCCGCCAGGTGATGCGCCGGCGCGCGCGGTCGGCGACTGAAGGCGCGGCGGAAGTCTCGGCAGACAGCGACTCAGTCAGTGGGGCTGGTTGCTCCATTCTGTTTTCTCCGGGTTGTGGGCCGCAGTGAATTGAAATTGAAGACGACAGGACGCGGCTATGCTACTCTGACCGGAGACCGGCTGACAAGGCTGGCAACGTCCACGACCCCCCGGGCCCCGCCGCAATATTGAAAGGACTCTCCCCCATGCGAAGCTCCATCCACAGAGTTTTCCTGACCGCTTTGCTTTTATCCGCCGTGTGGCTGCCTGTGATTCGCGCGCAGTCGCAGGGCCCGGACGCCTGGAACCAGCAGGGGAAGGCGGCTTTTGAGCAGAAAGATTTTGCGAGGGCCGTCGAATGCTTCCGCAAAGCCGTGGAACTCGATCCCGCGAAAGCCGTCTACGTGACCAACCTCGCGGCGGCATATCAGGAGACCGCGCGGTTTGACGAAGCGCAGAGGCTGCTCGAAGCAAAGCTCAAAGCCTTCTCCGACGCGGAATCGCGCCGTGCGCTCTCCGTCGCGCTCGCCGACATGCACTTCGCGTGGGCGGAGGTTCTGAGGCAGCAGGGTGGCTATGCCGAAGCGATTGCTCATTACCAGGCGGCTTATGAGATTGACCGGGTACACCGGCAGAAAGAAGCAGGGATTGATCTGAACAATCAGGGCATGTCACACCACGCGCTCGGACAGTACGAAAAGGCGATTGACAGCTATGAGCGGGCGTTGCCGATCCTTCGCAGGGAGAAGGATCGGGTGGATGAGGGCACGCTCCTCAACAACCTCGGCGAGGCGTATCGCGAACTCAGCCAGCCGGCGAAGGCCATCGGGTATTTCACTGAATCACTCAAAATCGCCCGCGAAGTGAAAGACCGGCAGGGCGAAGGGCTGACGCTCAACAACCTGGCGCTCTCACACCAGGCGCTCAGCCAGTCAGAAAAGGCGGTTGATTATTTCGATCAGGCACTCGGGATTTTCCGCGAACTGAAGGATCAGCGGAATGAAGCGATGGCGCTCAGCAACCGTGGCCTGTCTTACATGGCGCTCAGCCGCTACGACAAGGCGCTCGAAACTTTCGAGCAGGCGCTGCCGGTCCTCCGCACGGTCGGTGAGCGTCAGGGCGAGGGTGTGGCGCTCAACAATATCGGGCAGGCGCTCAACGCGATGGGACTGCCGAAGAAGGCTATCCCTTACCTCGATCAGGCGCTGCCGATCGCCCGCGAAACGAAGGATCGTCTCAATGAGGGCGCGGTACTCAACAACCTTGGCGATTCAGCCCGCCGGCTCAGCCGTTACGAGCAGGCGGCAGGCCACTTCACGCAGGCGCAGCAGATTTTCCATGAAATCAGGAATGCGAACTACGAGGCGCTGGCGCTCAACAACCTGGGCGAGTCTTACCGGGCGGTCGGCCTGTACGAGCAGGCGATCGGTTTTTACGAGCAGGCGCGACTCTCGCTGCGCCAGATGGGCGACCGGCGCGGCGAAGCGCTGACGCTCGGCAATCAGGGCATGTCCCTGCTGCTGCTCAGCCAGCACCAGAAGGCGATTGATTATTTGGAGGCGGCGCTTGAGTTGCTGCGCGAAGTGAAGGACCGCCAGGGCGAAGGCCTCATGCTCAACAACCTGGGCGGGGTGTACCGGACGCTCGATCAGCACAAAAAGGCGATTGCCTATTTTGAGCGGGCGCTCGGGATTTTCCGCGAGATCAATGACCGGCAGGATGAAGGGCTGACGCTCAACAACCTCGGCGCGGCGTGTGAGGATCTCGATGATCTCCTTAAGTCCGCCGGTTTTTATGCACAGGCGCTCGAGATTTTTCGCGCCATCGGGAGTCGCCAGTCGGAAGGCACCTCGCTCAACAATCTGGGCGGGGTGTCGCGGTCGCTCGGCCGGACGGACAAGGCGATTGAGTATTACGAGCGGGCGCTCGCGATCTACCGCGAGGTGAAGGATCGGCACGGCGAGGGAGTCGCGCTCAATAATCTGGCGACCGTGTACCGTTCGCTCAAACAGTATGACAAGGCCGTCGCAGGATTCGAGCAGTCGCTGAAGATCAGGCGCGAGTTGAAGGATCGTGACGGGGAAGCAGGCACGCTCGGCAATCTGGCCTGGCTTGAATATAAGCGCGGTAACTTCGCCGCCGCGCTCACCGGCATCCGGGCCGCGCTCGCTATCGTCGAATCAATCCGCGGCAAGCTCGTCGGTCAGGAGTTGCGGGCCTCTTACTTCTCCTCGCAGCAGGACTATTACGAACTGCTGATTGACGTGCAGATGCAGTTGCACAAACAGCGCCCGGCTGAGAACCGGCACGTCGCGGCCTTCGAGGCGAGCGAGCGCGCCCGCGCCCGCACGCTGCTCGAAGCCCTGCGCGAATCGGGCGCCGACATCCGCCGGGGCGCTGACCCGCAACTGCTCAAACGCGAACGCGAGTTGCAGAAACAGCTCAACGCGAAAGCCGACCTGCGGATGAAACTGCTCGGCGGCGGCCAGCGTCCTGAAGAAGCGCTCGCCATCAGCAAAGAGCTTGAAAACCTGACCTCGCAGTACGAGGACGTCGAGCGCCAGATTCGCTCGACGAGCCCCCGGTACGCCGCGCTGACGCAGCCCGAGCCGCTCACGCTGGCGCAGATTCAGCGGCAGGTGCTCGATAAAGACACCATGCTGCTCGAATATTCGCTCGGCGAGGAGCGGAGCTGGATGTGGGCGGTGACGCAGAACGGGATCAACAGCTATGAGCTGCCGGAACGAGAAAAGATCGAGACGGCCGCGCGCGAAGTCCGCAGGCTGCTGACCGCGCGCAACCGGCGGAAGAAGGAGGAGACGCCTGAGCAGAGGCAGGCGCGGGTGGCCGAGGCGGAAGCGAAGTTGCCGGATGCGGCGGCGCAACTGAGCCGGATGATCCTCGCGCCAGTCTCTGCGCAACTCGGCGCGAATCGGCGCCTGCTCGTGGTCAGCGACGGCGCGCTCGAGTACGTGCCATTCGCCATGCTGCCGATTCCGCAGGACGCGGGCGGGAAGATGAAAGTAGAGCAGGGCGGCGCGCGCCTGATCCCGCTCGTCGTCGAACACGAGATCGCCAGTCTGCCGTCGGCTTCGACGCTCGCCGTGCAGCGGCAGGAACTGGCCGGGCGCAAGCCCCCGGTGAAAGCTCTGATGGTGCTGGCCGACCCGGTCTTTGAAGAGAGTGATGAACGGCTCAAAACCGGGAAAGCCGCCGGGAAAACAAAGCCGACCCGGCGGGTGGTCAGCGAGCGTTTATTGCACCAGCTTACGGGCGAGGGCGGGGAAGCGCAGGACGAGATGGTGATTCCGCGCCTGCCTTACACCCGCAGGGAGGCGGAAAAAATTCTGGCGCTCGCGCCCGCGGCGGAAAGTCAGAAGGCGCTCGATTTCGCGGCCAGCCGCGCCACCGCGAGCGGCGAGGAGCCGGGTCAGTATCGCTACGTGCATTTCGCCACCCACGGTTATTTCGACAGCGAGCATCCGGAGTTGTCGGCAATAGTACTCGCGATGGTGGATGAGCAGGGCAGGCCGCAGGACGGCTTTCTGCGGATGCACGAGGTCTTCAATCTGAACCTGCCGGTGGAGATGGTGGTGCTGAGTGCCTGCGAGACGGGACTTGGCAAGGAGGTCAAAGGCGAAGGGCTCGTTGGTCTGACGCGCGGGTTTATGTACGCCGGTGCCGCGCGCGTCGTCGTCAGCCTGTGGTCAGTCAACGACGAGGGGACGGCGGAACTGATGGTCCGCTTTTACAGAAAACTGCTCGTGGAGAAGATGCGGCCGGCGGCCGCGCTCGCCGCCGCGCAGGCCGAGATGTGGAAGGAGCCGAAGTGGGCGGCGCCTTATTACTGGGCGCCTTTCGTGCTGCAGGGCGAGTGGCGGTGAGGCGCCGGATAAAGAAGGACCGGGAGCAGAAACGACCAGGGTGAATGCGGCCGGATGACTCAGGCCGGATTCACGCGGACGTTACTGCTCCCGGTGTGGGATTGGATCAGCGATTGATCTTACTCGACGATGTCGGCCTTCATCGGGCCGAGCGCGCCGAGCAGCTCACCCTTCTCCTTGGCGCCGACGTTGAATTTGTCGAGCGCCTTGACGAGGTCTTCAACCAGCGCGTTGAAGTGTTCTTCCTTCACCCCCATGCCCTTGTGGGCATCCTTCATATTCTTGCCCTTGTATTTGCAGGGGCCGCCGGAAGCTTCGCAGATCTGATCCACCAGTTTGCCCTTGAAGGCTTTCAGGCGCTTGGGATCCTTGGCCGTGTCGGCGAAGAACTTGTTGATCCGCGTGTCGGTCGCGCAGTTGGTCACGAACTGATCAACGACGGCCTTGATCGCGGGCTTTTTGCCGAGGCGTTCGTAAAGTGATTTCTCCTTCATCGCGCCTTTGTGCTTGTCTTTATCCTTCGCGCTGACGCCGACGGTCAGCAGAAAGCTGAGGGCGATGATCGAGAGAGAGCAGGTTTTGAGCAGATTACGCATAGTTGTTCCTTTCATCAGGTAATCGTTGTGGACAATTAAATTTTCGAGTCATAGCAAGGTGAATTGGCTGCTGCTGCTGATCATGCCGTCACTCGGCACGAACCGGGCAGGGCGAATACCAGAAATGCCGACCTGCCGCTTGTCAAATTCAACTACGACTCAGTTGATGCTTCCGGATGTGCAGTGCCGTGAAATTTAGCCGCCGCCACGCGCCAGGTCAAGCCAGAATCTGATTAAGATGCGAATTTAAGGTGCGGGTCCGGATTAGAGGCCTGATCCTGCGCGCTCCTGCGCGCCGCTTCCGCGCGCAACCGGCCGAGACCCGTCCTCATCGCCCAGCGGTGATTCCATTTGAAGATCGGTTTGAAAATCGGCGAGAGCAGCCTGAGCAGCGGCTTGTCGGCCCGCAGCCGCCAGTCGAAAGTGATGCGTGTCCCGGCGCCCGCGGGTTCCAGCCGCCAGACGCCGCGCCCGACGAAATCGCCCGTCGCGGCGATCTCGATTTCGCGTGGGCGGTCTCGCCGCACGGCCTCGGCCGTCCAGCGCAGCTTGTAAGGCAGCCAGCCTTTCGTCAGCAGGTGGACGCGGTCGCCGATCCCGTCCGGGCGGCCCGACGGCTCGGAACGCGCGTCGAGGTAAACGTCCGGCCACCACTCGGGATAATCCTTCCCCTCCTTGAGAATGTCGAAGAGGAGTTCCGCCGGCGCCTCCACGCGCCATTCGGTCAGAAACTGATATTCATTCGCAGGCATGTGGTTCTCCTGAAATTCACTCGTGCCAGTCATTACGCAGGCAATCGCCGGATGGATTGGCGGGGCGGCCTCCGGTACCGTACCGCTGCGTCATGGCGCGTCACATACTTTGAAGCTTTTGCTGCTGCATCGGGCCGTTTTCTATGATAGCCTGACGCCACAACCCTGAATTGAAGCTGCCGAGTCTGCCTTACCCTGCGGCGATTATTAACACAGATTGCTGTGATCATACATACCTCGCGGAGAACAACACCATGACCCCTGCAAAAGGCCATCAGAGAATTATTGCGCTCAGTCTGGCCCTGAGCGTGTGTGCCGGATTGCTGCTGGCCGGCGGCCTGAAGCTTTTCACTCACCATTCGCTTTCCGCCTTTGAAGCCGAGGCCGAGGAAGCGAATGAGCGTGATGCCAAGCCGCTGGCCGACGCGTGGTTTTATGAGCAGCGCGCCTACCCGCTCAAAGACATCCCGCAGGGCGCGCGGTCGCGTGCGGTCGAACAGCTCGAATTTGAAGAGCGCCGGCTCAGGGGGCGCCATGCTTTGTCCGCCGAATCGGCTGACGGCGTCAATGCGGACCCGGCCTGGCAACTGGTCGGCCCGATGCCGATTGCCAACGGCAACACCGGCCCGGTCAGCAAACCGGTGACGGGGCGCGTCTCGGCGATTGCGCTCGACCCCGGTTACAACGGCACGAGCAACCAGACGGTTTATCTGGGCGCGGCGCAGGGCGGCGTCTGGCGGACACGTGACAACGGCGCGACGTGGGCCCCGCTGATTGACGATCAGCCCTCGCTCGCCGTCGGTTCGCTCGCGATTGACCCGGCTAACGCGGACGTCATTTACGTCGGGACGGGGGAAGGGAACGGCTCTGCCGATTCCTACTACGGCGCGGGGTTGCTCAAATCAGTCAACGGCGGCACGAGCTGGTCGGTGATCACCGGGCCGAACTCGACAAGTAACCCCCAGGTCCCGGCCTTTATCAACGCGGCCATCACGCGCATTGCGATTGACCCGACCAACACGCAGACGATCTACCTTTGCACGAGGACGGGGCAGACTTACGGCGCATCGGGCGGGCAGGGTTCCGCGCCGCTCGGCCAGCGCGGCGTCTGGAAATCAACCGACGGGGGCGCGACGTGGGCGAACCTCGACCCGACGAGTTCCGGCGGCGGGACCAGCGCCAACGATCTGATCATTGACCCGCAGAATTCCAGCCGCGTCTATGCCGGGATGCTGGCGCAGGGCATCTATCGCTCGACTTCGGGCGGCACGCCGGGGTCGTGGGAGAAGCTGACGAGCAACCTGCCGGCCACTGACATCGGGCGCATCACGCTGGCCGTCGGCCCGCCGCTCGCGCCCTCGACCAGTGCGACGTTGTATGCCGCTATTGCCAACAACGCCGGCAGCAGCCTCCGCGGGATTTACAGGTCAACCGACAACGGCACGACCTGGAACGTCACGAACTCGACCCCCAGCGCCGGCAGCACGTTTTACAACCTGACCCTCGCGGTTGACCCGACGGACGCGAACATTGTCTATTTCGGCGAAGTCAGCTTCACCCGCACCACCGACGGCGGGAATACGTGGGTCAATCAGGCGAGCGGCAACGGCAACGGGAATGGCGGGCTGCACGTGGATCAACATGCCATGGCCATCAGCCCGGCCAATCGCAACATCCTCTTCAGCGGCAACGACGGCGGCATCTGGCGCACAGACAATGCGACTGACACGACCATCGGCTGGAACAATCTGAATCAGGTGCTGAGCATCACGCAGTTCCAGTCCGTCGCGCTGCACCCGCTCGATATCAATTACCTGATCGGCGGGACGCAGGACAACGGGACGAACCGTTTTACCGGCAGCGCCTCGTGGACGCGCGTGGCCGGCGGCGACGGCGGCTTCGCGCTGGTTGACCAGTCGAATCCGACGACCGTCTATCATTCGTTTCAGAATACCAATACCGGCGGCACGAACCCGGATTACGGCCCGCGCGTGTCATCCAACAGCGGCACGAGCTGGACCGACCGGGGCTGTCGTGGCTGCACGGCGACGCAGGGCAATCTGAATCCGACCGACCGCGTCGGGTTTTACTCGCCGATGGCTTTGCACACGGGCTTCACGCAGGCCCCGGGCAACGTGATCTACTGGGGCACGCAGCGCCTGTATCGTTCGGCCGACACCGGCCAGACGTGGACGGGCCTGGGGCCAAGTACGGACGGATTCGGCGCTGACCTGTCGAAGGGCAGCGGGCGGCTCTCGGCGATTGCCGCATACCCGAAGCTCGACACGAGCGTCAACCCGCCGGGCGAGATCGTCTGGGTCGGCACTTCGGACGGCAACGTGCAGGTGACGACCAACGCCGGGGCGCTCAGTGGCGCGACATTCACCAACGTGACCAAAGCGCCGCTGCCGAATCGCTTCGTGACCGAAATCGTCCCCGACCCGAACAACGCCCAGCGCGTTTACGTGACCTATTCGGGTTTCAATTTCAGCACGCAGAGTACGCCGGGACACGTCTTTGTGACGAATGATCAGGGGGCGACCTGGACGAACATGAGCGGCAACCTGCCGGACATCCCGGTGACTTCGCTCGCGATTGACCCGTTCAAGTCGAACACGTTTTACGTCGGCACCGACATCGGAGTCTTTCAGACCACAGACGGCGGCACGACGTGGGCGCGGCTCGGCAACGGCATGCCGAAAGTCGCGGTTTTCATGGTGCGCTACCACGAGGCCACGCGCAGCCTGATCGCCGCCACTCACGGCCGCGGCATCTTCCGGCTGGCGATGGCTAACGCAGTCACGACCGTTTCCGCCGCGAACTACAGCCGCACGGCGCTTGCCCCCGAGGGGATCGCCGCCGCATTCGGGGTCGGACTGGCGACTACGACAGCGGTTGCGCCTTCGATCCCATTACCGACCAACCTGGCCGGAACGACCGTGAAGGTCAGAGACCTGAGCGGCACTGAACGCCTGGCCGGCCTCTTCTTCGTTTCATTGAATCAGGTGAATTACCAGATTCCGCCGGGGACGCTGCCGGGGCCTGTGGCGGTCACGATCACGAGCGGTGACGGCACGATTTCGACCGGCAGCGAGCAGGTGGCCGCGACCGCGCCGTCATTGTTCGCGGCCAACGCGAGCGGCAACGGACTGCCGGCGGGCTTCGTCATCCGCGTGCGCAGCGGGGTTCAGACGCTTGAGCCGGTCGCACAGTTCGACGGCACACTCGTCCCGCCACAATTCGTCCCGGTGCCGGTTGACCTCGGCCCGCAGGGCGACATCGTGGTGCTGGTTTTATACGGCACGGGGATTCGCGGGCGCAGCGCCCTGCCGGCGGTCAAAGCCACGGTCGGCGGCACTGATATTCAGCCGGATTACGCTTCGGTCGCCCCCGGCTTCGTCGGTCTGGATCAGGTCAACGCCACCCTGCCGCGCAGCCTGATCGGTCGTGGCGATGTGAGCGTGGTGCTGACCGCGGACGGGAAGAGTTCCAACACCCTGACGATCAGGATCAAATAGGAAAAGGTGGCGCGGCCTGACTGGTCGCGCCATCTTAAAAACCGGAGCAGTTACGTCCCGCTCTTCAACGGCGGGGTCAGTCACAGGAAATCCGCCGCGTTGCAGTCGAAGACCGGAGTCAGCCTGTTCGGGAAAGCGTCAGTGCCCATGCTCCTTCGGCAGCACTCTGAGGAGGGCATCGAACAGTTCGTCAGGCTCAAACGGCTTGGCAAGGGTCTCATTGGCCCCTGCCTCACACGCCTGGGACAGGTTCTCATCGCCAAAAGCGCTCATCGCCACGACCGGAAGGTCAGTGAATTGATCATCGCCTCTCACCTGCCGGATCAGCTCCACGCCATCCATATTAGGCATAAAAATATCGGTTAATAATGCATCCGGCCGCTCCTTCTGCATCACGGCATATGCTTCCTCACCGTCCACCGCGCCTCTGACCTTGAAACCTTTGGTCGCCAGCACGAACGTATAAAGCTGGCGCAGGTCAGCGTTATCTTCCGCTACTAAAATACATGGTCTCCGCATACACTTCTCCTTATTCTCAGGGGCATTAAAAAAACCAGTGGCGCAAGTGTGGGGGAGAACAGGAGGAATATCAGTCTGTCACGTGCATGACACTACTACCTCTGACAGAGATTGGCAACCGCGGAGCTTGTTTTCCCTGTTATCCGCAATCGCCTGAATTCACCTTACGCGCGAGGCACCGTCTCGCCGTGAGGCATGCCGGCCAGACGGCGGGAAGAAATTCTCCGGGCAGGACTCAGTGCCTGTGGCCGTCGGGCTGGTGGCCGAGTTGCTGTGAAATCTTTCTGGCCGCGCCCTTCACCAGTTCCGCGACCTTCGGCAGGTGGGCGAGGTCATCCTGAGTGGTCGTGCCGCCGACGCCGACGCTGGCGACGACCTGACCGGGGTCGTTGAAGACCGACGCGGCCACACACCGCACGTCCATACCGTTCTGTCATCCACCCCGCACCCGCCTCAGTTCCTGCGCAAAAGCCGGGCGATTCGTCATTAGTCCGGGCGTTCGCTTCTTCAGACCGTGCCCGCCCGGCGATTGCTCGAGCCTCGGCGAGCGGCAGCCGCGCGACCGGCCGATGATCGCACAACGCATGCCGCCTGGCGGCGCCGTGCTGATCGGCCGCACGCCGGAATTCATCGGCGAAATCTTCGATGAAGAGTTGAATCGCATTCTCAGAGAATTGCCGGAGGGGACGGACGCTGCGGTGTCTGAGAAATACCGTGAGGCGCGCCGCGCGAGCGAACAGATGATTACGCGCGGCTGGTTCGATCCGGTCTGAACAGACATCGTCTGGAGAGATCATTCAAGTGGGGGTGAAGTTTATGTCTTCGATCATCGTCATTCTGGGGGCGCCCGAAATGGGCAATGAGATCCATGCCGTGATGCTGGCCGAAACGAGCGGCCTGCCGCAACTCCCGGTGGGCAGGCTGCTGCGTGAGACGGCCCGGTCAAAGACGCTGCTCGGGCGCGAGCTGCGTCTTTTACAGGCGGCGGGCCGTCCGGTCAGTGATGAGTTGATCGCGCAGGTCCTCTGGTCACGCACTATTCAACCGGACTGCGCCGACGGTTATGTCCTGACCGATTACCCGCGCACGCTCGAACAGGCGCGGAGGCTCGATGAGATGGCGGAGCTTCAGGGCCGTGAAATCCGGGTTTACGAACTGACCGTACTCCGCCCCGGCGAGCGCCGTCAGTCAGTCGGACGGTTGACGGATTATTACCTTGACAGTGGCCGGTTGATGATGATCAACGCGGGCCGCGCGATGGAGGACGTGTTTTTCGACCTTTGCCAGTCCGCCACCGGCTGGACATCCGGCGCCTGAATAAGCTGATTCGTCCATTATTCAGGCGGCCATCTTCAGGTTATCAGCGAATCGGCAGCGCGATGTGCAGCAAACTGGAAAGTTTGCTGATGTTCCATTCGGGCGCGAGCGCGAATGGTATCGCGGCGTGAAGCATCAGGCATTCGTCGGCACGGGGTATTTCGATGGGGTCGCAAAGATGATTTCGGGCGGCCTGCTTTCCACCGCGGCGCTCGCCGGGTCAACCGAGGAAGAGCAGTTCGACTGCGAACCCGCGTATCAATAACCGGCCGATTCGGTCAGCCACCAGACGTTTCTCGCACCAGTGGCCGGCAGCCTTCACAGGGCTGCCGGTTTTTTTGTGGGCGGAATCGGCAACCGCGGCGCTGCTCCTGTACAAAAGGCGGCGAGATTTATACCATTTACTCTGGCGCCGACAGAATCCGAAGGCTTTGCTATCCCCGATGGTATAACATTCACGCACTGTTTCGGCCGACCTGCTGACGGGCGGGCGGCCTCTTCCATAAACTCTGCATGGCAGCGACATTCAGGCACTGGTGAACAATGAGCAAAAATACTCTGACCATCACTGACAACCGGACTGGGAAACAGTACGAGCTTCCCATCGAAGACGACGCCATCCGCGCGATGGACCTGCGACAGATCAAGGTCGCCGACGACGATTACGGGTTGAAGAGTTACGACCCGGCGTTTATGAACACGGCCTCGTGCCGGAGCCGGATCACCTTCATTGACGGCGACCGCGGGATTCTGGAATACCGCGGCTACCCGATCGAACAGCTCGCCGAGAAGAGTACTTTTCTGGAAGTCGCGTGGCTGCTGCTGCACGGCGAGTTGCCGACCCGGGAGCAGCTCGACGGCTGGACGAAGCAGGTCACGCACCACACCTTCATCCACGAGCAGATCAAAAAATTCATGGACGGGTTCCATTACGACGCCCACCCGATGGGCATGCTGATTGCCACGGTCGGCGCGCTCTCGACCTTTTACCCGGAGGCGAAACAGGTCTTTGATGCGGACGCGCGGCACAAACAGATCAGCCGCCTGATCGCCAAGGTCCCGACCATCGCCGCCTTCGCCCACCGCCACAGCATCGGCCTCCCGTTCATTTACCCTGACAACGAACTGACCTACCCCGGCAACTTCCTCCAGATGATGTTCCGCATGACGGAGCGGCAGTACCAGCCGAACCCGGCGCTCGAACGCGCGCTCGACGTGCTCTTCATCCTGCATGCCGACCACGAGCAGAATTGCAGCACCAACGCCATGCGCAGCATCGGCAGCGCGCAATCCGACCCGTATTCGGCTGTCGCCGGGGCCGCCGCTGCCCTCTACGGCCCGCTGCACGGCGGCGCGAACGAGGCGGTATTGAAGATGCTCAACCAGATCGGTTCGAGCGAACACATCCCCGAATACATCAAGCGGGTGAAGGAGGGCGAGGTCAAGCTGATGGGCTTCGGCCACCGCGTCTACAAGAACTTCGACCCGCGCGCGAAGATCATCAAGCAGATCGCGTATGAAGTCTTCGAGGTGACGGGCCGCAACCCGCTGCTCGACATCGCGCTCGAACTCGAACGGATCGCGCTCGAAGACGATTACTTCGTCAAGCGCAAACTCTACCCGAACGTGGATTTTTATTCGGGGATCATTTACCAGGCGATGGGCTTCCCGGTGGATATGTTCCCGGTACTCTTTGCGATCCCGCGCACTTCGGGCTGGCTGGCGCAGTGGGTCGAGATGCTGCTCGACCCTGAGCAGAAGATCGCGCGACCGCAGCAGATTTACCTCGGCGAGGCGAGGCGCAACTACGTGCCGCTCGCCGAGCGCGCCGCGGGCTGATGCGCATTCTATCGCAGTCTGTCCTGGCGGGGCGGCGCGAGTGCCGCCCCGTTTTTATTTGACCAGAGATGACCTTCCTGCCAGCCCGTGATGGTTTTCATCGCAGGCTGAGCAACACCGGGATCTCACCCTGGCCTTTGGCTGGCGGCTCCAATGCCTTCCCGATAATCGTGCCGGGCAGGTGAATCAATGTGCCGGCCACTCCGGCCGGCCGCGATTTCATCGCCATAGAAGCCAATGTCTATAGTTCAAAATTGAATCTGCACTCCCGGCCTGCATAGGCGCAGCATCTTACCCGGCTGGAGCCGCTCCTATGCAGGTTGTCTGTGCTGCCTACCGCCTGTTTTATGGGTTGGGCGGACGGGCCTGCTCCTTTTGTTCCCGCTCGCGTCGCTCCTTCAGCCCCTGCGCCATCCCGGGATATCGCGCCCGCATCAGGCCTTTCTCTTCAGGCTGGCCGAAAGCTCCCGGGTTGAGGTAGGTGCCGCGCTCGCGTTCAGGTTTGTCCTCTTCCACCTTGAAGGAGTGTTTCAGCGTCGCGGCGTCTGAGCGCACGCCGGTCACCTGCCATGAGACCTTCACGCCCGGGGCGCTGGTCCTGATCGTGAAACGATTGTCTTTGACCTCGCCGGCCACAATGGCCTGCGCGAAGGCGCCGATGACCGTGCGCTGATAACGGAAGTCATGGCTGAGCGCTTCGGCGTAATCCAGCAGGTTGACGTTCGCCTCGCCGTTCTGGTCGGTCGTGACCGTGCCGTCGTAGACGGTCTTCGCCTCGGGCGAATCAAGGAAGGCGTGATTCAGGTACTTGTTTTCAGGGTCGAGCGGGTGATCCGTCCGGAGGCGACTGGCGTAATTAACAAATGTGCCGGAGACGAATACGTCCCCTTTGAACCAGGCCGCCAGCCCGATACCCTCGCCGTACACGCCAATGCCCTCGCTGCCGTAGCCGTAACCGAGTACGCCGGCGCCATTACTGCCGTTACTTATGCCAATCACCCCGTGCCCCACATTGGCGTTTGTGTTTATCCCATAGACGCTGGCATGGTCAAGGCTGTTGCTCACCCCATACACGCCGTAGCCGCTGGCGCTGTTGCCGGACACGCCGGTGCCGATGCCGGTACTCACGCCCGAGATGCCGGCACCGTTGGTGGTGCCGCCGTACACGCCGATGCCGGGGCTGGAGCCGAACACGGCGATGCCGGGGCTGCCGTCCACAAACAGCTTCGCGAGTCCAGTCACGGTCGAACCGATGCTGATGTTGCCGTCCGTCCCGATGGTCATAATCGCCCCGCCGTTGTTGGTGAAGAACCGCAGCGGGTGATTCGATTTCGTCCCGAACCAGCCGCCGTTGGCCCCGGTGCCGCCAGCCCCGACCCACGTGCCCACTACTGCCGTCCCGTCGGTGTGGATCAGTCCGTAACTGCTCGTCGGCGTCTGAGCTACCAGCTTCTCCGTTGGGTTGGTAGTCCCAATCCCGATGTTCCCATTCCTGGCAATGGTCATTCTCACACCCGACGCCAGTCCCGCTTCCGAGTTCGGGTCATTCGCCTTCCGCACCCGGAACTGCATCCCCATTGTGTTAAGCACCCAAGCATAAATTTTGAGATAAAATGAGCGGGCTATGAAAAGACCCACGAAGTTCGTCGAGCCGCTCACCAAAGCACAACGTCAGCAACTCAAGGAGGTCATGAAGTCTGATGTGCCGTCGCGCCGTCGAATG
>DASRDU010000102.1:0-57943 GCA_035652435.1 Blastocatellia bacterium | reverse complement strand
CGCGACGCTGCCGAGTTTATCGGGGCAGCGATCGAATCCGCGCTGGGGCAGACTTTCGCGGATCTCGAAGTCATTGTCATCGACGATCATTCAACCGACGGCAGTGGAGAAATCGCGGCGGCCATCGCCGATCCGCGCGTGCGCGTGATTCGCGGCGCGGCGAGCGGCGTGCCCGCTTCGCGCAATTTCGGGATCGAGCACAGCCGTGGCCGTTACATCGCATTTCTTGACGCTGACGACGTTTGGCTCCCGGAAAATCTCCAACGGCAACTCAGCGCCCTCGAGAACAATGCGGCCATCGACCTGACGTTCGCCGCCGCGCAGTGGATCGACGACGCCGGCCGGCCTCTCGGCCGCAGCACAGTGCGCTGGAACGGCCCGGTTTCGTACGAGGACCTTCTGCTCGAATTTCTGCCGGTGACATTCTCGTCGGTAATCGTGCGAGCCGATTGCGTGGAAAAACTCGGGGGGTTCGATACCAGCCTGAAGGTCGGAACCGACCATGAGTTCTGCCTTCGCGCCGCGCTGCTCCGGAGGAACAACGTTATGGGCATTCCCGAAACGCTGTTGCGATATCGCCGGCGCACCGGACAGGTCACCGCGAACGCTCGCCTGCGCGCGGAGCAGTGGCGCAAGCTGCTCGACAAGCATGAACAATTGGCGCCAGTCGCCGTCAACCGCATGCGTGCGCGCGCTACCGCGTCCTTCCAACGGGCCATCGCCGCCATCGCTTACGACGCCGGCGAGTACGCGGACGCGCGGCGCATGTTCGCCGATGCGCTGCGACTCGCCCCGGCTGCGATGGCCCGTGATCCGCGAAGCTGGTGGACAGCCGCGGCAATGCTGTGTTCATGGTTGCCGGCTGGCGTGCGCGTTCCGCTCGAACATGCCGGACGATCGATCGTCGGAGGGCGTTAAGTCGCCGTCTGGGCGCGTTCCTCGTCCGGCGGCGCGGGCGAGCGCAGCCGGCCATAAAGCGCCGTGGCGCGCCGCCTCCATTTCTCCTCCGTTGAAAGCTGCGTTGGCCGCAGCAGGTAGAAGAACGCTACCGGCAGGCGGCTGAACTTCTGCAGACCAACTTCGAAGATACCGTCGAGGTAGGCCCGCGCCATGGTCCACGGCTTCGCCGGCGGCGCCTGCGGCTCGTAGCCGAGCTGCGCCATCAGTTCGCCGTCCACGGCCTCGATCGCCGAAGCTTGCCACGGATCCAGTGAATCCCGCCATTTGCCGATGCGCGTCGGCATCACGCCCTGCCAGGCGCGCGTGTGCCACCAGTTCTGATGACCGGACGCAGGCACGTTGAGCATCTCCGGAGCGAACGGAAGTCCAACATGGGCGCAGATCCGCTGCAGGGTTACGGCGGATTCGGCCGCCAGACTCTCGTACGAAATGCGAAGGTAGTTTTCGCGATCCGCCACGGCGAGAGCCGCCGCGTTGTAGTTGCGCCAGATTCGGGCCGCGCGCAACACGCTGCGGCTTTCCCATGGCATGGTGATCAGAGAACTGCAGGAATCGCGCGGATCGCGAACCAGGTGCACAATCGCGCATTGCGGGAACCATTCCACGAACGTGGTCGCCCATCCACAGTGCCGCGGCGTCTTCTCGCCCGTATACGGCTTGCCGCAGGTTTGCGCATAACACTCGAGGATTGTGCGGAAAAAATCGCGCGCCGTGGCGCCATCGCGCAGCAGCCTTTCCCGCAGCAGGGCGATATCGATCTTGAGCTGCTGCACGCGCTGCGTACTCAGATAAGCGTCCACGGCTCGCGCGCGGTTCGTCGCATCGGCAAGATCGCCGAATGCTCCCAGCCGCCGGTAAATCATGTCGAAGAACGCGGTCTCGCCGCACATAGCAAGCTGAGGATGGCGGTTCAGCAGGTTGCGGAGGAGCGTGGTTCCGCTGCGCGGAGCGCCCAGAATGATGACTGGAATTCGCATCGAGAGTCGTCGGGGCGGGGGTGCACGTATTCTACCGCGTGGGTGCGGCGCGAATGTCGCTGCTCTCCAGAACGCGCGATTCAGGACGCACGTGGTAGGCGCGGCAGGACTCGAACCTGCGACCCCCTGCTTAGAAGGCAGGTGCTCTATCCACCTGAGCTACGGGCGCACATTTCAAAACTGCTTCGGTAATTTAAGACGAAGGGCGGGAAAACGCAAAGGGCGGGTAATGAATCACCCGGAGGCGCTCCGGTGCTGGCGCGGCGGGCCCTGCCAGCGGCATAATAGGCGGCACCCGGGCAGCAGCAAACGGCCTGAATCATTCCGTCAGATTTTTCGTATCCGTAGTCAGGACAGGTGGCAGGTTTCAAACTGAAAGGTTGACAATGAGCAGGATCCTTCTGGTTGACGATGACCCGTTGATGCACCAGCTGATCGAATCGGCGCTGGCCGGCCAGGGCCACACGATGCGGCACGCGTCGGGCGGCGAAGAGGGACTCGCGATGCTCGAACGCGAGCCGTTCGATCTGGTGCTGCTCGATTTCGTCATGCCGGGGATGACCGGGGTCGAGTTTATGTCGCGGGTGCGCCGCACTCACCACACGGTCAAGTGCATGATGATCACCGCCTTCGGCACGCCCGAAGCCGTAATCGGCGCGTTGCGCGAACAGGTCTGTGATTTTCTTCCGAAGCCATTCACCATTGCCGAACTGCGTGCGGCCGTAGCCACCGCCCTCAGCGCCTGTTCCGTCGGCGACATCGAAGTCATCTCGGCCAGCCCGGAATGGATCGAATTGCGCATCCCCTGCACCCTCGACGCTGTTCCCCCACTGCAAAGGCTGATGAAACAATTCAAGGCCGACCTGCCGCCTCAGACTTACGAATCCATCGCCTACGCCTTCCGCGAGATGCTCAACAACGCGATTGAGCATGGCGGCAAACTGGACCCGTCGCGCTACGTCACGGTCAGCTGCGTCCGGCTGAAGCGCGCGATCATCTACCGGATCAAGGATCCCGGCGAGGGCTTTGACCCGAAGCAGCTGCCGCACGCCGCGATCAACAACCCCAGCGACAACCCGGCGCAGCACATTCTCGTCCGCGAAGAGAAAGGCATGCGGGCCGGCGGCTTCGGGATTCTGCTGGCCGGTCAGATGGTGGATGAACTGGTTTACAACCAGAAGTGCAACGAGCTGATGTTCATCAAATACCTGTGAGCCTGCCGCTTTGCGTTGCAGAAAAAAAAGGGGCAACCTTTCAGCCGCCCCTCTGAATCCCGATCATTCTGAACCCCGATAATCATTGCTGCTCTTCGTCATTCTGCCCGGCGGTCGTGGCACTGCTTCTCCTCGGGGCGCTGCGACCGGCGCCCAGATGGTCGTAATTGAGCGCCGCGTTGAAGAGCAGCGAGAAGCTGCCGTGCGTCTGGTGCCGCCACATCGGGTTGTTGGCGAACATCACGACGTGGCCTTTGCCGACGGGGATGTCAACCACGGCGGGGCGGTTCGCCAGTTCCGCCCCGCCCGCGAGCATCCCGCTGACGAGCAGATCTTTTTCAGCCGCAAACCGCAGCACGACGCGCGGCCTCATATTGGGAGGCGGGAGCTGGGCGGCAAGCTGCTCGCGTAATTCCGCCGGAACCTGCGCCTCTTCACCGGCCCCTGCCGGGGCCGCGGGCGGCGGAGCGACCGGCGGGCGGCCCTGCGGAACGTCGGGATCATTCAATCCGCCGCGCCCGCTCGGGCGGCCCTGCGTCTGTCCGAACGGATTGAGGCCGCCGCCGCCTCCACCGCCGCCAAACCCGCCGAGCGCGCTCACCTGAAACAGCGGGGCCTGATTGAAATAGACCGCCAGCTTTTCGTCGTAGCCGTAAGCAATCGGACTCTTGCGATCAGCGAATGTCGCACTGAAGACCGAACCGCGCGCCTGCAACTGCCGCGATTCGGCAATCGAAACGCCCTCGGTGATCCCGTAATCAATTGGGATCGAAGCGTTGCCGCCGACGGTCACGAACAGGCCGCCCGCTTCGACGAACTTCTGGAGGTTGGCAACACCGACGATGCCCATGCCGCCGCGCATATCGTCGGTCGTGTCGGGCGACTGCCCCATATTCGGCGTGATGTCCGATTTCTTCCACGGGATCGGCGGTTCATCGTCGCGGCGTTTCGGCACGCCGCGCACGAGCGATTGCGCCGACCCTCCGACCGGCCCCAGGATGATCACGTCCCATTTGTCGCGCAGGTTCGGCGTGTTGCCGATGACCTGATCAGAGATGTAGTCATAAGGAATGCCGAGGCGGTCGAGTTCGATGCGATACCAGCCTTCGTTCTGCGTGTTCGTCCAAGTATGCACGAGCGCGATGCGTGGCACGGCGAGCGGATGACTGGCAACTTCGGGCAGTTTGTCCACCGCGTTGACGGTGATGCCCAGTTCAGTCGCCTCTTTCGCAATCCGCGAAGCCACGTCGGATGGATTACCGTCAGCCTTGATGATAAACGACCCGGCGTTGAAGCCGCGTTCGCCGATCTTGAAGCCGTCTTCCGCCGCCATCATCTTCACGTCCTTCAAACGGAAGCGAAGCTGGGCGAGCGCACTCTCGGCATTGTGATTGATGACCCAGCCGGCCGCGCCCGTGCCCGCGACTCTGCCAGTCACTTTTGCCGGGCCGCCGAGCAGCGTCATCGGAGCGTCAAGGACCGCCGTATCCTTCACGCGCACCGTCTTCACGTTGCGCAGCGCGCCGAGCGTCCAGCCGGTGTCGTCATACGGGCGCGGGTCATTGACGTTGTAATACTGCGTGTCGAGCAGCATATCGGCCATGCGCGAATATGGTTGATCCATCCGCACGACGTAACTGCCCGCCGCCCATTTGCCGTCCTTCGTCTCGACCTCCCTGTCAGCCCTGTGAACTTCACAGCCCTGCATCCTGAGCAGGTTGACCAGATCAGCCGCCTCGTTCGGGCGCGGATCGTCGGCAGGCAGCACGTACGCCGCCGGGCCTTCGGTCTTCGCCTTCGCGACTGAGCGCTTGCTCTTCAGATAAAAATTGCCGAGGAAGCGATCCTTGCTGTTGGAAACCTCATTCATCGCGAACAGGATCGCGCTCTGCTGCAAATTGATGTTGTTGCGGATTGACCATTTCACGCGCGGCAGCGGCGGGTTGGGCCGGAACCAGTCGCGCCCGGATTGCGGCCCGACGGTGCGGTCGCCCGTGTCCGCCCCGTTGCCGCCGTACGTCTCATAAAACCGGCCAATCGAGTTGTGGCCGTTCGCCACATAAAACATGTAATTCGGCGCCCAGCCGTCGTAAAAGCCATGCGTCCATACGCCGGGCACGCCGCGTTTGGTCATCTCCTCGATCTCGTGATAAGCGAGCGAGTGCCATTCGTCAACCACTATCGGGTCGAGCCAGGCGTTGTACGGCCCCGTCCCCGTCGAGGTGTAGAGGAACGGCACCGATTCGTGCAGGTCGTGCAGCACCGTCGGGTGGTATTCGAGGAAGGTCGCCATCTGGTTGCGCGTCAGCGCGAGCGCCATGCCCATCGAATCGCGGTTGTTGTCGTGCGCCACGTACTTGCCCCAGTAGAGCAGCCCCGGCGCGCGTTTGCCCTCATTCGCTTTGCGCCAGTTGTAGAGGTCTACCATCATGTCGCGCCCGTCCACTTCGAGCGTGGGCGTGATCATGACGATCACGTTTTTGCGGATCGCCTGAATGAGCGGCGACTCTTCGACCGCGAGCCGGTAAGCCAGTTCCATCAACATCTCCGGGCTGCCCGTTTCGGGCGAGTGAATCGAACCCGAGGCCCAGTAAAAAGCCTTGCCCTCGCCGATCAGCCGTTTCGCGTCGTCATCACTGATGCGGCGCGGGTCGGCGAGCTTCGCGGTAATGTCTTTGTACTTCGCCAGATTCGCCACGTTCGCCTCGTCGCCGACCACGACCAGCAGTTGTTCGCGGCCCAGTTCACTCTTTTCGGGCGCGGTGAAAACTTTGACGCGCGGCGTCGCCTTTTCGAGTTCGCGGTAGTAGCGGTACTGATCCTTAGTGTAAGTCAGCTTGTTCGGCGTGCCGACGGGGTAGCCGAGGACTTTAGCCGGGGTCGGCACTTTGTCCGAAGCCGGGAGGTGATCCACCAGCTCGGTCAGGAAGAACTTCTCGGTCGTGTTTTTGATGATCGACTCGGTGTATTCCCTGTCAACCGACTGCGATTGTGCAGCCGGCGCCTGCGGTGCATTCTTCTTTGCACTTTGCGCCCGGGCCGGACTGGCGCAGAGCGAGAAGAGGAGGGCAAACAACGCGAGATGGGCGATGGAGCTTCCTGCCCCTGGGAAATTGGGATGACGCATAGACGGGCCTCCATTTGAGTTAAGGAAGGTTATCGTGTGGATTGCGCCCGGACTGGCGCGTGATGAAGATAGACGGCCTCGCCGGACAATGCAAAGGTTTGGGGCCCGGTTACAGCACCTGCCGGTCGCGGCACCGATTCGCATTTGTCTAGGCAGACCTCTGGTAGGCACGGAAGGCGCGCGTCGCCAGCGCGGCACAGAGCAGCGCGAAGACCAGCAGGCAGCCAATGCGCACCAGCACGAAGCGCCAGTCGGGCGTCGGACCGAGCGCGGACCGCGCCGCCTCCACGCTCCAGTTGACCGGGTTATAGCGGGAAACGGCGCGAATCCAGTCGGGCATGACATTCTTCGCCATAAAGACCGGGGAAAGGAATGTCAGCGGCATCAGAATGAAATTTGACGCGCCGATCACCGACTCCTGCCTGCGGACCAGCAACGCCAAGGCGTCCGACAGGGCGGCGAAGGGGGCCGCGAGGAGAATGGCGCTCGCCAGCAGGATGAAAATCCCGGCCAGGCCGCCCGCGAATCGTGCCCCCGTCACATAGCCAAGGCCGATCAGGATCAGGGACTGGATCAGACAGACCGCCGACATCGAGATGATTCGCCCCGCGATGATCGCGGCGCGGTTGATCGGTGAAACGAGGAGGCGGTCCATCACGCCCTGATTCAGATCCATCAGCACGCCCATGCCGTTCCAGCCGCCCGCGAAGAGCGCCGACATGATCACGACGCCCGGCGTGACAAAGCTGACGTAAGAACTGGCATTGAACCCCGGCAGCTCGACGACCCGTTTGAAGAGCTGGCCGTACAGCAGCAGCCAGACGACGGGCTGAACCAGCGAGATCACTATCCACCAGGGTTGCCGTGACAGATTCCGCAAGTGGCGTTGCGCCATGAAAAGCGAGTGAGTGAGAAACGTCATCGTGCTCCTTTCTGACTGACCTGATCGGCTTCGGCGAACGAACGTCCGGCGTACCGCAGATAGACATCATCGAGTGAGGGTCGCGCGACCGTGACCGAGGCGACTTTCAGCCCCTGTGCTTCCAGCGCCGTCAGCATGCCCGGCACCGCCGTCGCCCCCTGATCGGCGCGCGCTCGCAACGACTGGCCGGCCACAACCAGCTCGCGGATGTCCGCCAGACCGTTGAGCGCGGCGCGCACCCGGCCCTCGGCCTCCGGCTGCAGAAATTCCATGTGAATGGCGTCGCCGAATAATTCCCCCTTCAGTTGATCCGGCGTTCCTTCGACGACCAGCCTGCCCCGGTCCACGATGGCCAGGCGACCGGCCAGTTGATCGGCTTCCTCCAGATAGTGCGTCGTCAGCAGGACGGTAATACCCTCTTCGCCCGCCAGCCGCGAGATGTCATCCCACAGATCGGCGCGCGCTTCGGGGTCGAGGCCGGTGGTCGGCTCGTCCAGGAAAAGCACGCGCGGATGATGAACCAGCCCCATGGCAATATCGAGTTTGCGCTGCATCCCGCCGGAGTAGCTGCGGGCGACCATATCGGCAGCTTCCGTCAACGTAAAGCGGTCGAGCAACTGCGCCACGCGATCCTTCAACGCGTGTCCGCCGAGGCCATAAATGCGGGCCTGCAGCGTCAGGTTCTCGCGGCCGGTGGCTTCCGGATCGACGCCGGATTTTTGCGCGACACAGCCGATGGCCCGCCGCACCTGCTCCGGCTCGCCGAACACATCGAACCCGCCCACGCGGGCGGAACCGGAGTCGGGGCGGGAAAGCGTGTTGAGAATTTTTACGGTCGTGGATTTCCCCGCGCCGTTAGGCCCCAGCAGTGCGAAGATCGCGCCCGCCTCGACAGTGAAGCTGAGGCCGTCGAGCGCGCGCACTTTACCGCCATACGTCTTGACCAGGTCGCGGGCTTCGATGGCGGGCGCGGCCCCGCCATCGCCCGCCCTGGGTGCTGTGTTTGAGACGGGTAAAGAATCAATCATCAATCTCTCCTGTAAGTATTCGGAAACCTTGTTGTGTGAAGCTGCCTTTCAGGGCACGGCAAATGCCAGAGACTCATCAGGCACTCTCTGTGCCAGCCGGGGCGGGAGAAGTAACTGATTGAAAGGGCACAGAATGCAACTCAGTCAGCAGACATTTCGCGGCGCCAAATTCGCAGGATTTTGCGAATTTATAACTCATCCGTACATTTTGTTATAGTGGAACCGATGACTATTTCGACCGAACCCGCAACCGCCATTACCGTCAGTCAGGAACTACGGCAGACCCTCGTCCTGCGTGCGTGGGAAGCTGTCAGCACCCAAAGAGAATTGCAGGGCGTACTCGAAGCCATCACGCAGGTGTTAGTTCCGGTGGTCCACTTTGATTCCATCGGAATCATCTACTTCGACGGCGTGAATCACGACCCCTACGCGGCTCACATCGTCGGCGCGCCGCGCCGCGCGGGCGAGACGCTTGAGCAGTATTTCAACCGGCCTGAATTCGCGTGCCCGACAGAAATCCCCGTCCGCCCGCTGACGCCTTACGAACCACTCCATCTGGAACACGCGAATGAAGGCGACATTTACGTCTGTAACGACCTGTTCGCGAAGGAGGCCTAGTACGAACATGATTTCCACCTGGCCGCCGCCGGCATCCGCGCCTACACGTCCATCCCGATGATCGTCCGGGAAAGGATGATCGGCGCCGCCGTCTTTAACCGCAGGGAGCCGGTCGAGTTCACTGATGACGGCCTGGCAATTCTCCAGGCCGTCTCGCGGGCGCTGGCCGTGGCGGTAGCGAATGCCCTGGCCAACGAAGAGATCTGTAAACTGCGCGACCAGCTGGAGCAGGAGAACACCGTCCTGCGGGAGCAGTTGGGGCGGGTGCAAAACTTCCATGAGTTCGTCGGCGATTCGCCACCGATCCGGCGCGTGCTGGAAGCGGTCGAACAGGTGGCGGCGACCGATGCCACCGTGCTGATCACGGGCGAGACCGGCACAGGCAAGGAACTCGTCGCGCGCGCGATCCACCGGCTCTCACCCCGCGCGCGCGGCCTCCTGATCAAATTCAACTGCGCCGCCATCCCCGACACTCTGCTGGCTGCGGAGTTGTTCGGCCACGAGCGCGGCGCTTTCACCGGGGCCGTGGCGCGCCGCAAAGGCCGCTTCGAGCAGGCCGATGGCGGCACACTGTTTCTGGACGAGATCGGTGAACTGCCGCCGGGATTGCAGGCGATGCTGTTGCGCGTTCTGCAGGAGCGGGAATTCGAGCGGCTGGGCGGCGGAGAAACCGTGCGCGTGGACGTGCGCATCGTCGCCGCGACAAATCGTGATCTGGCCGAAGACGTGCGTGCCGGGCGCTTCCGCAGTGACCTCTATTACCGGCTCAACGTTTTTCCGCTCCGCCTGCCGCCGTTGCGCGAGCGTCCGGCGGACATCCCGGTGCTGACGGCGCATTTCGCGAACAAACACGGCGCGCGGTTCAACCGGACGATCAGCCGCATTGACCGGCGTGTGCTGGGCCTGCTGGCCACTTACCACTGGCCCGGCAACGTGCGCGAACTGGAGAATGTGATCGAGCGAGCCGTGATTCTTTCCCGCGACGGCACACTCAGCGTGGATCAGGATATATTGCCGGGCGTCTCCGTCGCGGACAACATCCGGGAGCGGATCGAGGTGCAGGAACGCGAAGTCATCGAGAACGCATTGCGCGCGGCGCGGGGCCGCGTGTCGGGGCCCAAAGGGGCGGCAAACGCGCTGGGGATCGCGCCATCCACGCTGGAATTCCGCATCAAACGACTCGGCATCGATAAATTCAGCTACCGCTCAAAAGAATCCTGACCCGCATTTTCCGGGGGCCGCCAGCGCTCGACCGCTACAACCTCAGCTCGGAATCTGTTCCGGCGCGGATTTTCGGCTTGACCCTGGAATTGATTCCAGACTCTATAATGCCCCTCGTGGCTGACAGAGCTTCAAAAAACGGACTGCTCCGTGCCGGCGAACTGGCCCGGGCGTCGGGCGTCAGCACTGACACGTTGCGCTATTACGAACGCAAGGGGCTGCTCGCCTCGCGCCGCTCGGCCAACGGCTATCGTGAATACCCGGCGGAGGCGCTCGACCGCGTGCGGCTGGTGCGCACGGCGCTCGCGCTCGGCTTCAGGCTCGACGATCTGGCGCGCATCCTCAAAGCCCGCAGCGGCGGCGCGGCGCCGTGCCGTCAGGTGCGGGCGCTCGCGGCGGCAAAGCTGGACGAACTGGAAACGCTGGTGCAGGGCCTGACGGCAATGCGTGACGAAATGCGCGCGCTGCTGGCCGACTGGGACAAGCGCCTGGATTCTACGGGCGCGAATGAACCGGCCCGGCTGCTCGAAGCGCTGGCGGCCACTGATTTCACCGCCGGCGAAAGACTCGCACTGATCACACCACCCTGGCGAAAACGAAAACAGAAAAGGAAGGAATCGAAATGATGAAAAGCACGTATCGGCTGATCACTCTCTGCCTGACCATCGTCGCCCTGACGGTTACCATCAGCGCCCAACCGTCATCGCAGGAAAACTGTCCGCTCCACGAGCAGCATCAGAAAGCCAAAGCCGACAAGTCGGATCACCAGACTGATCATCACGCCGGGGTCAACGAGCGCGGCGATCAGGCGATGGGCTTCAGTCAGCAGAAAACCACTCACCACTTCCGCCTCAGAACAAACGGCGGCGTGATCGAGGTCTCGGCAAACGACCCTGAAGATGCCGTGAGCCGCGACCAGATCAGGCAGCACCTCAGCCACATCGCGCAGAAGTTTGCGGCTGGCGATTTCAGCCTGCCTGTGTTCATTCACGCGCAAACCCCGCCCGGCGTGCCCGCGATGAAACGCCTGAACGCGAAGATCAAATATCAGTATGAAGAGGTGAAAGGTGGTGGCCGCGTCCGCCTTGTGACGAGCGACGCTGAAGCAATCGCGGCGATTCACGAGTTTCTGCGCTTCCAGATCAGCGATCACGAGACGGGTGATTCGCCGGAAGTGACGAAGCAGTGAGGGATTGCTCGTGTCAGCGGCCCGCCCGTCTCATCGCTTTTCGATCCGGTAAAGATGCGTCCTGGTGCGGAGGTAGAAAGCCCTGCCCGCAATCGCCGGGGAAGCAAGGAATCCATCTTCAAGCTGATTTTCCGCGAGTAGCTCAAACGTCCTGCCCGGGCGGATGACCGTGGTCTTGCCCTCTTCGCTGAAGAACCAGATTTTGCCGTCGGCGTAAACGGGTGAGGCTGAGTATTCGCCATCCACCCGTTTCTGCCAGACCTGTATGCCCGTCTTCGCCTCGACGCAACTGGCGATTCCGACGTCGTTGATCATGTATATCAGATCATCAATCAGCAGAATCGAAGGCTTATTCGAGACGCCGCGCCTGACTTTCCACGCAACGTGAGTATCAGTAATCAGCCCGTGGCCTCCGGTGCGAACCGCGAACAACTGCCCGCTCGAAAACCCGGTGGGGAAGAAGATCATCCCGTGACCCAGCACGGGCCGCGTGCTGGCCGAAAACTGCGCGCGTTCCTCCAGACGCCAGAGTTCCCTGCCATTTAACGGGTCGTACGAGTAAGCGGCCTTCGATCCAAGGCTGATCAGCTCCCACCGCCCCTCTATCTGCGCGACGTGCGGCGTGGCAAAGGCTTTGCGGAAGTCGCCGTCCGCCGCAATCTTTCCGTTCGCGTCCACGTCCTGAAAGTCTATTGACCTTTTCGTCTGCCAGACCGTCCTGCCGGTCTGCTTGTCGAGCGCGAGGACGAACTGACGGTCGCTGCCGTCAAAATGCATGATCAGAAGGTTGCGGAAGAGAATTGGGGATGAGCCGGCCCCGCGAAAATGATTGCACTCGATGTCGCGCCGCTCCCACACCACTTTGAAACTCTTCGTATCAATGCACGCCGTGCCGGCGGAACCGAAGGTGACGTAAACGCGCCCCGGTTCGATCACGGGGGTGGGCGAGGCGTAGGAATTGAACGGGTGGGCGTATTGCGGCTGCGCCACCTCGAAGAGTTTCAGATCCCGGATGACGCGGCCCGTTTCGCGGTCAAGGCAGAGCGCGTACAACTGCCGTCCATCTCTGGTCGCGGTCGTCAGCCAGATCTGGTTGCCGTAGATGACCGGCGACGACCAGCCGCGGTCGTGAATCGGCGTTTTCCAGACGACGTTCTTCGTCTCACTCCAATTGAGCGGGAGGTCGGTGGCATCAGAATGGCCGTCCCCCCCAAGCCCGCGGAACTGCGGCCACTGGTCGCTCGTCTGAACGATCAGACAGTTGAAAACGAGCAGGAGCGCCGGAATAATCCTCGTCATCTTAATCTCACCCTTTCAGTGTGCATTCTCTTCATTTCTCTTCGCCGATCGTCAGCACCTTGAGTACCCATTCATCGGGATCGAGAGCAACGCCTGATGGTCTGGCGCCGGGCTTGAAAGTGAAATTCTGCTCGCGCTCGTTCATCTGCACGACTTCGCGGCGCGATGTGCTGCCGGTTTTCATCTCCACGTCGAGCGGCATGCGGAAGACAGTCTTTTCCTGCTTCTGTGTGATCCGCAATCGCAACTCCTGCCTGCCCTCGTCCCACTTCCACGCAGCGTCATAGATCGGATAGCCCGGCTCGAAAATCCACTCCCTGAAAAACCAGTCGAGCGGCTGGCCTGCCTGCGCTTCCATCACGTGGCGAAAGTCATCAGTCAGCGCGTTGCGGTCGCGGTACGTGCGGTAATAGTCGCGAACGCCCGCAAAGAATTTCTCATCGCCCATCACGTGCCGTAGCATGTGCAGCACCCAGCCGCCTTTCTGATAATTGTTCGCGTTGAGCAGCTTGAAGAGATCGGTGATGCCCGGGTCGTAAATCGGGCGCGGGTCTTTGCCATAAGCCTTCAGATAGCCTTCCTTCTCTTCCAGCATCAGCTTCATGAATTTGTCGCGCCCGTCGGCCCGCTCGAAAAACAGATCCCCGAAGTAAGTCGCAAAGCCCTCGCTCAGCCAGAGGTGGTGCCAGTCGCTTTCGGTCACCGAATCGCCGAACCACTGGTGCGCGATCTCGTGCGAGACGATGCCCTCGCCGAAAGCGTTCTCAGCCAGAAAGATGCTGCTCGCGTTCTCCATCCCGCCGAAGCGCGTCGAGGATTGCACGAGCGCGAGTTTCTCATACGGGTAAGGCCCGATCAGGTTCGTGAAGAACTCGACGATCTGCGACGCGCGCCCATAGCCCTTAACACCTTTGTCGCGGTCTTTCGGGAAGAGGTAGAAGGAGAGCGGGATGTCATCGCCCGGCGTTTTCACCCGACCGACGTTGACGATGTCAAATTCCGTCGCGCCGATGACCATGCAATAGGTCGGGATCGGCACGGCCTCGCTCCAGTGCGTCAGCTTCGCGCCATTCTGCAAACTTCTGGTTTCGACCAACCGCCCGTTGGCAATCACATCGTAACGATTCGGCGCGGTGACTAAAAATTCGACAGTCGCCTTGTCGTAAGGATGATCAATGCCCGGGAACCAGTAATGCGCCCGGTTCGGCCAGTTGTCGGCGAAGATCGAACGGTCACCGAATTTGTTCTTCTGAATCGCCAGCCCGTCCGTCGGGTGCCCGTGATATCTGACTGTGACCCGGCACCGGTCGCCGGCTTTGTAATTCCCCGCGAGTGCAACGTTGAGCTTGTCATTCGCGCGCGTGAACTTCGCTTCCCGATTCTCTACGGTCACCTGATCCACTGTCAGCCCTGTGAAATCGAGCGGGACCTCTTTGACGGAATCGCTTTTGAATTCGAACAGGATTTCCGCCTCGGCCTGAATCTCATCACCGGCCTCCGCAATCGTCAGCTTCAGGCGATAGTGAATCGCGTCAAGCGCCGGGATGCGCTGGTAATCATCGAGCGCGAGCGCGGGCAGCACGCAGCAGAGCAGCGTCAGGAGCAGTCGAGCGATTCGCAACCGGAATGGAGAGTTCATTGGCAGCATCAGAGCGGCTTCGATTTTCTGGTGTCGGCCTCGCGGGAAACGGACGTGCCACAGAATATTGTGATTGCGAATTTTTGGGAAGACTCACCGGCTCAATCGAACCGGCACGCCGATACAGTACCGCGAGCGTCCGGCGAGCGGTTTTCCGGGAAGGGGCGAAGCGTGGAGTCTCCGCTCGCCGGACGCTCGCGGTACTGTACCGAAATTTGCCCATTCGCCGGATGCTCGCTGATAATGCCCGCCACAGGAGAACGCCCGCATGCAACTTGATGCTTTCATCCGCCGAATGCCGAAGGTCGAACTGCACGTTCACCTCGAAGGCTCGATCCAGCCGGAAACGCTGCTGCTGCTCGCGCGGCGGAACAACGTCAGGCTCCCGGCAGGCACTGTTGGCGGCCTGCGGCGGTGGTACACCTTCACCGACTTCGCACACTTCATCGAAATCTATCTGGCGATTTCATCCTGCATCTGCACGCCTGATGACATCGAACTGATCGCCCGCGAATTCCTGCGCGGCCAGGCGGCGCAGCGGATTCGCTACAGCGAAGCGACCTTCACGCCGTACACCCATTTCAGCCTGAACAGACAGATCCCCTTTGAAGATCAGTTCGCCGCGCTCAGCCGGGCGCGCGCGTGGGCGGCGGAAGAACTGAATGTGCAGGTCGGCTGGGTCTTCGATATCGCACGCAACGTGCGCCCCGTCGAACACGGCCTGACGGTTGCGGACTGGGCAGTCAGTGGAATGAATGACGGGGTCGTGGCGCTGGGCCTGGGCGGCCCTGAAGTCGGGCACCCGCCGGAATTGTTTGCAGCCGCGTTCGAGCGCGCCCGCGCGGCGGGCCTGGCGAGCGTGCCGCACGCCGGCGAAACCGCCGGGCCCGAGAGCATCCGGGGATCGCTGCGGGCATTGCAGGCCCGTCGCATCGGGCATGGAGTTCGGTGTCTGGATGATCCTGAGCTGGTAGCACTGTTGCGCGAGAAGCAGATTCCGCTGGAAGTCTGTCCGACCAGCAACGTCTGCCTCGGCGTCGCCCCCTCAATCCCCGAACATCAGTTGCCCCGGCTGCTCGAAGCAGGGCTTTACGTGACGATCAACTCTGACGACCCGCCGATGTTCAATACCACGCTGACGGATGAATTCATCCACGTCGCGCACGCCTTCGGGTTTGGCGTCGAGGTCATCGAACAGCTTGTCATCAATGCTGTACGCGCCACGCTGCTGCCAGGGGCGACGCGCGTGGAAATGGAAGAGCAGTTCCGGCAGGAATTCGCGCAACTAAAAAGGCAGGAATAGAAGGCGGATCAGACGGATGCCGGCGGATCAGGACAGGTCAGATCTGCATTCAGGTCTGATCCGCGTTCCCTTCTCCGGACTCCCCCTCACGGCTTGTTGCCCGCGACCCCTTTGAGCTTTTTGATCGTCGCCTGAGTGAATTGTCTAAGGAACCCTGCCGCCGGACCCGCGCTCGCGAAGCCTTCTTTTTCCAGCGCCTCGACTGCGGGAAGCGCGCGCGGATCGCCGAGTTGATTGATGCCGCCGAGCGCGTTGAATTTCAGGCCGAGCGAACTGCTCTTTAATGCGGCGATCAGCAGTTGCAGCACCTTCTCTTTGGCAGCCTCATCATCCTTGCCCACCGCGAGCGCCAGCTTGAGCGCGGCGGCGCGCACGTTCTCTGAATTCGGCCCGAAGCCGCATTTGAAGGCCAGATCGAGCGCGCGCTTATCCTTGAGCGCGGCCATCCCTTCGAGCGCCCCGGCGCGGATCACATCCTTGTCCGAAGGCACCTCAACCGCCTTCGCCAGCGCGTCGAAAGCTTTCGGCGACCCGGTCGCGCCCAGAGCCCGGGCCGCGTCGGCAATTGCGTAATAGCTCTCGTCTTTGCTGACGATGCTGATGAAAAGATCAGCCAGATCCTGATCCTTAAACTGCGCCAGCGCTTTGATCGCTTCACGGCGCACGACCGATTTTGTGTCCTTCGCGCCACCCAGCAGCGCGGTCTTCGCGGCTTCAGTCTGGAAATTTGCCAGGGCCTTCGCGGCTTCGATCTTCACGCCATAAAAAGCGTCTCTGGTCATGACATCACCCAGCGCTTTTGCCACGTCGTCTTCCTTGAGCTTCTTCAATTCATTGACAGCCCAGATGCGGCCCATCACGTCGGGGTCGTGCTGCGCCTGGTAGATCAGCTCCTCCTTCGGCTTGTCGAATTTCAGCTTCTTGATGATCGCGTTGCCGCGGTCAAAGTTGACGATCAGCGGTCTGGAATCAACCGTGAAAGTGAAGTCCTGCTCGGCCTTGTCAATCGTTACATGCTCGACGCGCTCGCCTTTCGCCGTCACGATGGCGATCTCTGTCGGCAGGCGGAAAAGGTCGGCGACCGGATGGATTGCCTTCTCCGGCGCCTTCTGCGTCTGCTTCACTTTGAGCTTCACGGCCCTGGCAGAGTCGTCATACGTGTAGCTCACTTCAAGCTCGGGGTGGCCCATCTTCAGCACCCACTGGTCAAAAAACCAGCCGAGATTCTGCCCCGTCGCCTCTTCGATGGCGATTTTGAGCTGGGCGGTTTCGACGTTCTTCCCGCGGTTGGTCTTCAGGTAATGATTGATCGCCTTCCACCACGCTTCGTCGCCGAGCATCGTCCGCAGCATGTGCAGCGTCGCCCCGCCGCGCGGGTAGGCGTACACGCTGAAGACCGAATCGGGGTCGTCGTAACGGTTATTGACGATGGGCTGGCGATTGCCCGAATTCCATGCGTTGAAATATTGCCGCTGATCCTGCAACACGCCGTAAAGCAGCTCGTCGCGGCCCTTGTCCGCTTCGTCAAAGAGGTGCGCGAAGTAAGTGGCGAAGCTCTCGTTCAGCCAGATTTCCGACCAGTCGCGGCACGTCACCAGATCGCCGAACCACTGGTGCGCCAGCTCGTGCGAGACGATGCCGTCGCTCGACTGATCGAGCAGCGCCCGCTTGTCATAAACCGCGTTGTCGAACATCGTTGTCGCCGAGATGTTTTCCAGCGCGCCGGGGAAATCACGCACCATCACCTGCGCGTACTTCTCATACGGGTACCTGACTCCGGTCTTTTCGGAAAAGAACTTCACCATCTCGGGCAGCTTGCCGAATGACACTTTCCCGTCTTCGACTTTGTCCTTGTAGACCCAGGAGCTGACCGGGATGCCGTCGTATGAGCCTTTGATCTCGGCATACTCGCCGACCACGATTGAAGTCAGGTAAGTGGCGTGCGGCTGTTCCATCTTCCAGCGGTAAGTCGCGGTCTTCAGCTTCGGGTCACGGTCAACCTTGACGAGCGCGCCATTCGAGATGACTGTGTATTTGTCTTCGACGGTCACGTTCATTTCCGTGGTCGCGAAATCGTTCGGGTAGTCGTAGCAGGGGAACCAGTAATGATTCATCTCCGTCTCGCCGCCGTTCCAGATCTGGTAAGGCCGCGACGGGTCGTCTTCGGTCGGCGTGATGAAGACGAGCCCCTTCTTCGGCACCGCGCTGTAAGCGACATTGAAAGTGATGTCCTGCCCGGCGACGTAGGGCCTGTCGAGCGTTACGCGCAGCTTCTCGTTATCCTCGTACTTGTATTGCAGCGCTTTGCCGCCGGCCAGCGTGACTGACTTGATCGTCATCTCCCCGGCATCGAGTTCGACCTCTTTGAAGTTATTCGGGAAAGGCCGCAGTGTGATGGTCACGTCGCCCGTCACCATCTTCTTCTGCCAGTCGAAGCTGACGTTAATGCGGTAATGCTGCACGTCGTAATCGTGGCTGCGCGTCCAGTTCGGCGGCGGAACCTGCGGCGGTGGGGGCATCTGCGCGGACGCTGCGAGCGGCGTAAGCAGAAACAGCAGAGTGACCAATCTGAAATGCGTAATTCGGAAGACTGCGGATGGGCGTGATGACATGCGGACTCCTTTGAAAAGATTTCGGCGACCCGGAATTTGCCGGGCAATTTTTTGCCGTGCGAACCGAGTCACGGTAATCTAACAAACGGCAGAGAACAATTCCACTACACCAACCGTCACGAGATATTGCAGAGGACACAGGCATGACTGCGAAGAAAGCCGGACGTTCAGCCGTCAGCAGAAGGAAAGCATCAGCCGATCAGACATCAGTTCCCGTCACCGCGGACAAATCATTACTCGAAGACCAGCCCCGGTGGATCACGGTCACATTGCGCGCCTCTACCGGGAAGCAGTACCGGATCAGAAGCAGCCCGAAGCTCCAGAGCCACGCCATGCAACTGTCTTACGTGGCCAGCAATCGCCGCCGCTGGACGGCCACCGACAACGCGCGGAAACAGCTTTATGAACGCAGCGAGGATTATCTGGAGGAGCTGGGCATCGGGCCGGAGAAGCTGCGCGAAATCGCCCAAGCGGAGGTCGTCGAAGTCTCCGTCCCCTGGGTTCACAACCGCGAAGACATCGGCTGGGAGGCGCGCCTGCTGCCGTGGGAATTTCTGCTGAGTACAGCAACCAAACGCTATCGTGGCGGCAGGCCTTTTCTGGTGATCCGTCACCTCGACCGTCAGGGCGAACCGCCGCCGGAACCGCGTCAGATTGAGCGGACGCTGGCGATCGAAAGCACGCCCGCCCCGTTCGGCGATTCCTTCAGCTTCGAGGCCGAGCGCCGCCTGCTGGAAGCGCATCTGGGATTCCCCATCGAGCCGCTGAAAAATCCGACGCTGAAAACCCTCGGCGAAGAGGTCAAAGGGCGCAAACCCGATGTCATTCACATCGCCGGGATTGACACGCACCACGGCGCGCGCCTGCTCGGGTGGAGCGAGCAGAAGGCGGAAGAGGTGCGCGACGGCCTGTTTCTGGCCGACGAAAACGGCGCGGCCGGAGCCGTCGAAGCGTGGCGTCTGGCGAGAGTGCTGTGCCGGTCAGCACGGCCCGCGCCCGTGCTGGTCGTCTGCGATTTCTATAATTCCGCGGCCAGGACCGCCGCGCTCATCGTCGCCGAAGGCGCGCAGGCCGCCATCGGATTTCAGGATGACATTGACGACACCGTCTCCGAAAACTTCTTCGCCACGTTTTACTACCTGTGGAAGGAGTATCAGTGGGATCTGCTCAAGGCGCTCCGGGGGACGTGGCAGTTGCTGGCGTCTCAACCGGGAAAGATGCGCGGCACGGGCGTCGTGCTGTGGAGCGCGACATCATTGCTCGAAAAAGCGCGGGGAGAGAGGCAGCGAAAAACCGAGCCGCAGGACGATCCAGTCAAACAGTTGCTCAGTAAACGTAAGGAAGGTGAGCAGTGTCCGGTCACTTCAGATCTGGTGCAGGTGGAAATCGAGGTGTGCGACAAAGTCAATTACTCGCTGCTGCACAACAACCGCGGCATCTTTAACAGCTTCAAGATTCGCTACTTCGGCCAGCAGCGGATCGGCGGGGTCAGGGTCGAAGTGGTGCTGTACGCGGGCAGCCAGGAGTTGCCTTACGTCACGACCTTCGCGCTCGACGAGCCGGTCGTTGATCTGGCGGAACAGGTCAGGGTGCCGCTGACTTCAGCGCTCGCGCGTTCGCTGCGTGAAAGCGTGCGCACCATCCTCTCAGTCAAGGTCTGCGCCGGCGAGCAGGTGCTGCACGAGGACACTTACCGCGTCACGCTGCTCCCGATTGACGAGTGGAAGGATGACGACCGCGAGCGTTACTGGATGCCGTCCTTCGTGCTGCCGCGCGACCCGGGCGTAGCGCGGATCGTGGATTCGGCGCAGCGTTACCTGATGGCGCTCAAGGATGACGGCAACGCTGGGTTTGACGGCTACCAGAGCGGGGGCGAAGGCGACGCCGGGATTGACCTGCAGGTGCAGGCCATCTGGGCCGCGCTCAGTTACGACCACCCGCTCAGTTACATCAACCCGCCGCCGACTTTCACGGCAATGTCGCAGCGGCTGCGCACGCCGAGCGACGTACTCGACGGGCGGCGCGGCACCTGCATTGATCTGGCGCTGCTCGTGGCCGCGTGCCTGGAATACGTGGACATTTACCCGGTCGTCTTTCTGCTGAGTGGCCATGCCTTCCCCGGTTACTGGCGGAGCGAGGAGAGCTACGAGAGATTTCTCAAGGTGGTCCCGGTCGCGTACAAGGACGACCTGATCGGCCACTCGCTCGAAAGCTGGCCCGACGGTCAGGCGTACCCGTGGACGCTGCCGCAGAGCCTCTACCGCGAAGTGATCGCGCTGGTGCGGACGGGCGATCTGGTGCCGCTCGAAAGCGTCTGGCTGACGCAGCACAAAGGCTTCCGGCAGGCGATGGAGGATGGTTTGCAGAACCTGAGCAACAAAAACGAATTCAACTGCATGGTTGACGTGAAGCTGGCGCGCGAGTGGGATGTCACGCCGCTGCCGATTTCAATCGCCGCGGAGTTATAACTGCCATGAAACAATCGAAAGCTGCCCAGGATCGCGAAGAGACCACCCGGATGAATCGCCGGCTGGTCGGCAAACTGACCGAAGCGGTGAAAGGTCTGGACATTCACCCCGCCGACAAACGTCTCTCCGGAGAGCAGACGGTCAACGAACGGCGGCGGCGGCGGCTCAGTGGCCTCGATGAGAACATCAAACTGGTTTCGCTGACCGAGGTCAACGGCGTGCTGCTCTGGGAAGACGGCATCGGTACGGTGCCGGCCACCGGCGCCCCGCGCCAGCGAATGAGGCGAATGGCGCGCCGCGGAGTCGTCGAAGCAGCGCCCGATGATGAAGTCGTGACCCAGTTCAAATTCGAGCGGCTGGAACCGTCACAGGTCGGCCAGTTCCTCGCCAGGCTCGATGACAAATTCGTCCGGGCCGACGCGCCGCCAGCGCTCGCCGGGTTGAGTGACCCGTACGGGTTGCGCCGCTGGGATCAGAACGCCGGGCAGCTCAAGCCGGAAACGAAACCGACGGCGAGCGGGCGAATCCTGATCATCATTCACGGCACGTTCAGCAACGCCACGCACCTGTTTGATCAGCTCAAGGCAACGACTGATGGCAAGGCGCTGCTCGCGTGGGCCGCCGGTCGTTACGATCAGATCCTCGCGTTCGATCACCCGACGGTCTCGATCAGCCCGGTGCTGAACTCGCTCGATCTGGCGCGCCTGTTCGCCGATTCCGCCGCCGACGTAGACGTGATCTGCCACAGCCGCGGCGGGCTGGTCACGCGGTGGTGGCTGGAAACATTCGATCACGCGAATGGCAAGCGGCGCGCCGTGCTGGTCGGCTCGCCGCTGCGCGGGACGAGTCTGGCCGCGCCCGACAAATTGCGCGCCGGGTTGAACCTGCTGACCAACGTGGGGCGCGTGCTGGAAACGGCGAGCGGCGCGGCTGCGCCCATCATCCCGTTTATGTCCGTTGTGATGGGCCTGCTGAAGGTCTGCACATCCATCACCGGCGCCGTCGGCAACACACCGCTGATTGACGCCGCCGTCGCGATGATCCCCGGACTGGCGGCGCAATCAATGACGGACAACAACCCTGAACTGAATCGGCTGAATACAATTCGCGGCACAAGGCGGCCCGATTATTTCGTCGTGCGCAGCGACTTCGAGCCGAAATCACCCGGCTGGAAATTCTGGGAGTATTTTGTTGGCGGAGGGAAACGTCTGACCGATACGGCGCTTGACCTGCTGGTCTTCAAGGAAGCCAACGACCTGGTGGTGGATACGAGTTCGATGACCGGGATTGCAAAGGATAAGGATCTGGCGCGCAGCCGGATTCTCGATTTCGGCACAAGCAATGTCGTCCACCACACGAACTATTTTCTTCAGCCTGAGACGCTGAAATTTATCGCCAACAGTCTGAAATAAGCTCGGTGTCGCACCAGAACCTGTCACTCACTCAGTCGCCGTAAAAACTTCATCAGCACATTGCCCGTGACCGAGCGGCGGTAATGCTCGGTCGAACGCAGGTCGGTAATCGGTGAGACTTCCTGCGAGATCAGTTGCCGCGCCTGCTCGGCGAGTTCGGGCGTGAGCGGCGCGCCGGCGAGCAACCGTTCAGTCCGTGTGGCGCAAATCACGGTCGGCGCGACGCTGCCGAGGGCGATGCTGACCGACGCGATTACGCCGTCAGCCCATTTTGCCTTCGCCGCCATGACTATCTTCGAGATTGCCTGCGCCCGCCGCGTGCCGACCTTGCAAAAGAATGCCCGCTCGCCTTCACCCAGTTTCGGCACTCTCACGGCAGTGACCAGCTCATCGGCTTCCAGTACCGTCCGCCGGTAGCCGGTATAGAACTGATTGAAGGCGACATGCCGAAGACCGCGCGCGCTGCCGATTTCAACCTCGGCGTCAAAAGCCGCCAGCACCGGCAGGCTGTCACCCGCCGGCGAAGCGTTGACGACGTTGCCGCCAATCGTCCCGCGATTCTGAATCTGGATCGCGCCGATGGTGCGCGAAGCGTCAACCAGAATCGGCACGTGACGCCGCACAAGCGGCGACCCGATCAGTTGCGTGTAAGTCGTCAGCGCCCCGATGCGCAGCGCGTCACCTTCATCGGCAATCCCGCGCAGTTCATCCACGCCCCAGATGTCCAGGAATTCAGCGGCATCAAGCAGGTGCGCGTTCATCAGCACCATCAGGTCTGTGCCGCCCGCGATGACTTTCATGGCATCTTTGCGTTCGGCCAGAATCGCGTAAGCTTCGGCGAGCGTGGCGGGTGAATGAACTGTGGCGGGGAGAGTCATGATCATTTATTTTTCCGAGCCACCACCACACGCAGCGGCGGGAAAGTATCCAGCAGGTACGGCCCGCGCGTTTCAACAGACGCAATTCCTGCGCGGCGGAAATAATCGGCATAATCGCCGACGTGCCTGAAATCTGAAATCACGGCGCGCCCGGCCGGTCTGAGGACGCGAGTGATTTCCCTGATTGCCTGTTCGCGCCCGGCGGCGCTGTAGATGTTGTGCAGGCACAGATTCGAGACGACCACGTCAAAAGTCCCGTCCGCGAAAGGCAGCTTCGTGGCGTCAGCTTCCTCAACGCTCACGCGGTCAGCCACGCCCTCTGCCTTCACCACACTTTCAGTATTTCTCCGCGTGTTACCCGACAGGTCTGCGGTGTTCCAGATGTCTATCGCCGTGACTTTTCCGCCCATCAGCTTCTTCGCCGCGCCGACGGCCAGCAGGCCGCGCCCGGTGCCGACATCCAAGACCCGTTCGTCACCATGCAACCCGGCCGCTTCAATTATCCGGTCACGGTGGCGGAACTTGCCGAACTTCGCATAAACCAGCATCAGGCAGCCCTGCGCAAAGAAAACTATTCCGATTGAGAAAAAAGTGTAGCGAAAGCGCCACAGCCAGCCGCCTTCAGCAAAGCGCTGGCACAGGTAGCCGGCTGTCAGGCTCGCCGCCCCAATGAGCATCAGATTTCTGATTACGCCCGGGGCATCAATGCCGTAATCAACTTTTGCCATCACGCCTCCGCCGTGACTTTTGCCGCCTCTTCAATCGCCTCGATAATTTTCACGTAGCCGGTGCAGCGGCACAGATTCCCGGCAATCGCCTCTTTGATTTCGTCGCGCGTCGGCTGCGGAGTCGCATCCAGCAGCGCCCGCGCTGCGATCAGCATGCCCGGCGTGCAGATGCCACACTGCGCTCCGCCGCACTCAAGAAAAGCCTGCTGCAACGGGTCAAGCTGCCCGCCGCGCGCGAGTCCTTCGACCGTGGTGACGTGCGCCCCCCGCGTCTGGCACACCGGCACGAGGCAGGAGTTGATCACTTCGCCGTCAATGATCACCGAACACGCGCCGCACTCGCCTTCGCCGCAGCCTTCCTTCGTCCCGGTCAACCGCAGATCCTCGCGCAACACGTCGAGCAGCCGCTTCAAGGGCGGCGCGTCAACTTCGCGGGCGGTGCCGTTGACATGAAAAGTGATCTTCATAGCTTCTCCATCGCCGCCTGCAATCGCTCCGGCGTGATCGGGATTTCGGTCACGAACGCCCCGGTCGCATTGAAAACAGCCGCGGCAATCGCCGGGGCCGCGCCGTCCATCGGCAGTTCGCCGAGGCCTTTCGCGCCGAAGGGGCCGTGCGGGTACGGGTTTTCGACGATGATCGTTTCCATCTCCGGCGCGTCAAGCGCGGTCGGGATGATGTAATTCGTCAGGCGGTTGTTGACGATGCGCCCGCGCTCCCAGACCAGTTCCTCGCAGAGGCCGTAACCGACGGCCTGAAGCGTGCCGCCTTCGATCTGCCCGGCGGCCAGGATCGGGTGAATCGCGCGGCCGATGTCCTGCGCGGTGGTGATCTTCTGGACGGTGACTTCAAAAGTGTCTATGTCAACTTCGACTTCGGCGACCTCGGCGCCCCACGAATAAGCCGGGTAAGCGTCGCCCGAGTAAGTTTCATCGTCCCACACGATGCCGGGCGGGCTCGCATAACGTGCCTCGGCGCGCAATTCGCCGTGCTGCGCGATGTATTCGCGCGCGATTTCAGTGAAACCCGCGAGGCGCTTTCCGTTGGCGGTAAATTCACCCGCGATCAATTGTGCTTCCGGCGCGCCGTAACGTTCGGCGACAAAGCGCGTCAGTTTTTCTTTCAACTCACCAGCCGCAAGCTGCACGACGCGACCGACGACCATGCAGGTGCGCGAGGCGACGGTCGGGCCGCTGTCAGGCACGCGCGAAGTGTCGGGCTCTTCGATTTCAACATCTGCGAAATCAACGCCGAGTTCGTCAGCCACGATCTGGCAGAAGATCGTCTGCGTTCCCTGCCCGATTTCGGTCGAGCCGGAGAGAACGCGCGCGCGGCCTTCGGTGGTGATTTCAATCCCGGCCCGCGCTTTCATCCTGGCCTCACCACTGCCCGTGAATCCGGCCCCGTGAAAGAAGAACGAAAGGCCCACGCCGCGCCGCTTCTCCCGGGAGAGCGAGCGGGACGCTCGCTTCTTCTTATTCTCGTAATCTGATTTTTCGACGGTCGCATTCAGCACCTCTTCCGAACCGACGCTCCAGGTCAGCTTCTGCCCGGTCGCCGTCGTATCGCCCGCGCGCAGCAGGTTGATTCTTCGCAATTCGAGCGGGTCAATCTTCAGCTCAGCCGCGATCCTTTCCATCTGCATCTCGTAAGCGAAAGTGACCTGCGGCGCGCCGAAGCCGCGGAACGCGCCGTTCGGCGGGGTGTTTGTCGCCACCGCGCGCCCGGTGATCCGAACATTGTCGCAGCGGTAAGGCCCCAGCGCGTGAATCGCCGCGCGTGACAGCACGACCGGCGTCAGCGTAATGTAAGCCCCGCCGTCCAGCACGATGTCAATCTCGCTGGCCACGAGACTCCCGTCATTCATCACGCCGGTGCGGTGGCGGATGACGCCGGGATGCCGCTTGGTCGTGGCGGCGATGTCTTCGGCGCGGTCGTAAATCAGTTTGACCGGGCGTTGCGCCTTGAGCGCGAGCAGCGCCGCGTGGGCCGCGATCACCGACGGGTATTCCTCCTTGCCGCCGAAACCGCCGCCCGTCGTGGTCTGAATGACAATTGCCTTTTCATCGCTCAGGCCGAAGAGCTGTTTGAGCGCTTTGTGGATGTAATACGGGCACTGCATCGAACCCATCACCGTCATTTCGCCGTCACCGGGGACAGCGATCATGCCCTGCGGCTCGATGTAAAGCTGCTCCTGATGCGGCACGCGGTATTCGCCTTCGATGATCCGGTCGGCGTGCCCGAAGGCCTCGTCCACGTCACCACGCACGATCAGGAAGGTTTTGGTGACGTTGTCCGTGCCGTGAATGATTTCGGCACCATTCAGTGCTTCTTCAATCGTGAGTACTGGCGGGAGTTCTTCGTATTCGATACGGATGTGGCGAGCGGCGGCTTCGACCAGTTGTCTGCTCTCAGCGGCGACGAGCAGGATCGGTTCGTCGTAATGACGCACTTCCGATTCGGCGAGCAGCGGCTGATCGTTTTCAATCAGCGCCACGTAATTTGCGCCGGGAATGTCACGGTGATCGGCGATTACGATGCGAGACCAGTCGAAGGCGGGGTCGAACTCAATGGCTTTGATGCGCCCGCGCGCAAGGCGGCTGCGGATGGTTTTGCCGTGGAGCATGGCATCGAGCGCGATGTCGTCAATATAACGCGCCGCGCCGGTCAGCTTTTCAAACCCCTCTTTGCGTAAGACGTTCTGCCCGACAGCCATATTTGACCTGTGACCTTTGATCGGGATGACCTGTCACCTGACGATGATTTTGACATCAACGGTCAGCGCCTGCCTGTCCGGGGTGATCCTCGGTTCAAAAAACCTGCCGGGGCCGGACAGGAGCTTCGGCAGTTCCTTTTCAATGAATTCCTTCAGGTACAGGGCATCATAAATTTCATCGCGCTTCAGTTTCCACTTGCCGAGGATTTTCTGTGCCTCGCCGACCTTGACGCCTTCAATCGTCAGACCGCCCATCCGGTACTGCTGGCCCTCACTGATCGAGATGCTGTAACTCACGCGGCGGTTCGTCTCGTCAAAGGTCGGCGTCGCATTGAACTTTGCCTCGATGTATCCCTGTTTGAGGTAGGCTTTGGCGACGGACTGCACCCCTGAGTTGAATTTCAAGCCGTCGGCAACTTCACCGGACTTCATGCCGAGTGTATTTTCCAGCGCCGGTGTCGGAATCAGATTGTTGCCCGACCATTCAGCCTTGTCCCACATATACACAACGCCTTCATCAACCGGCATCGTGACGGCCACGCCCTGTTTGCACCTGCCGCCGTCCGCGCTGAGCGCCGTTTGCGGCGGGCCGAAGCCGGCGCGCAGGTGGCCGAGTTGCAGGTACAGTGGAATCAGGTTCGCGTGAACAATGGTCATCATATAAGACCGGGAATACGCGCCGCCATTAAAGAGCAGCTTTGAGTTTTCGAGCAGCCTGCTTTCCGGCACGGCGGCGGCGCCGGGAAAGCTCAGTTTGCAGATGCTCAGATTCAGCCCTCTGACACTGAAGATATGTCTGGAAGTGCCGGCCTCGCCGGGGGACTGGGCGTATTCAATCTGGCCTGAAATCTTTCGTTCCTGAAGCAATCGCTCCAGGGATTTTCTGATGCTGTCAATGACCGCACCCGCCGCCGGCGCAGTGCCATCGAACGTGGGAACGTCATGGCTGACCGCCGTCAGGATTTCCTGATCAGTGAACCAGACGAAATTGTCAAAGACGCAGGGCACAATCCACCGCTCTTCTTCAATCTCAAAGCGGACATTCATCAACTCGGTGGAAAAGGTGTAATAGTAATTGATCTTTCTGAATAACCCGGTCTTCAGCATCCGCTGCATCGCCGCGTCAATTGCCGCCAGATCCATATTCTGTCCGGTCTCCAGCCCGGTGGCGGCGACGGCCTGAGCTTCGGTGTAACGCTTCAGGCCGTTGAATTCGACCTTGCCCAGTTTCAGACCGGCCGGCGGCTGACTCTGAGCCTGGGCAATGGCGGCCGTCAGCGAAGCGATCAGTATTGACAGAATCAGGAACAGGGATTTTTTCAGCTGAGGAATAAACGAGTGAATCATCCGTCTTCTCTCCGGTCGGTTTGTTGATGATGTTATATCGTCGTCAGGTCGCGAGCGAGTCGCTCTGCCGCGCTGTGCGCCTGCTCAACAACCTGCTGTTCATCGAGCGTGGTCAGCTTTCCATCGCGCATCACGATCTGTCCGTTGATGATCACCGTTTCGACATCGCTCATCTGAGCCGCGTAAACAATCGTCGAAACCGGATCGGGCTGTGGAGTGGTGTGCAGGTGGTTGAGATTGAGCAGTTGAAGATCGGCGCGTTTACCGGTCTCGATGCTGCCGATTTCGCTTTCGAGCCCCAGAGCGCGAGCGCCGTGAATCGTCGCCATTCGCGCTGCCGTCAATGCCGGCAGCGCTTGCGGCCCGCGCCGCACTTTCTGGAGCAGCGCGGCCGTCCGCATTTCTGTGAACATATCCAGCCGGTTGTTGCACGGCGCGCCGTCGGCCCCGAGCGAGACTGAAATTCCCTGCGCCAGCATCTCTTCGACGTGGGCCAGCCCCGAAGCCAGTTTGAGATTCGATGACGGGCAGTGCGCGACGTGCGTGCCGGTCGAGCGCAGGATTTCAAACTCGCTTTCGTCGAGCCAGACGCAGTGGGCCAGCACGACGTGCGGCGCGGCCAGACCGACTTTATTCAGGTAAGCGACGTTCCGCAACCCGGTGGCGCGCTCGACCATCGCGATCTCGTCCCTGTTTTCCGAAGCGTGCGTGTGAACCAGCACGCCGCGCGCGCGCGCGGCCCGGGCTACGCGTTCCAGCAGTTCGCGCGTGCAACTGACGGCGAAGCGCGGCGCAAAGCAATAACGAATCCGCCCGCCGTCGCGCCCGTGCCAGCGTTCGAGCAGTTCAAGTGACTCGGCAATCGAAGCGTCTGTCTCTTCCCGCAACCCGGCTGGGACATCCTCGCCCGCGTCCATCATGCATTTGCCGACGGTGGCGCGGAAGCCTGACTCTTCGACGGCGTGGAAGACCGCTTCTGTGTGGCTGACGGTTTCCATCGTCAGCGCGCACGTCGTCCCGCCGCGAATCAGCTCGGCAATGCCAAGCCGCGCCGAAGCGAATAACGATTCAGGGGTGTGCGCCGCCTCCATCGGCCAGACGCGCCGTTTGAGCCAGTCAATCAGCGCCAGGTCGTCAGCCGCGCCGCGAAAGAGCGTCTGGCACAGGTGAATGTGCGTCTGCACAAAACCCGGCAGCAGCACGCGGCCACGCGCTTCGATCACTTCGCCGGGCTTTGCACCGGTGATCGCTGAAGGGCTGATTGCGGCGATGCGATTGTTTTCGATCAGTACATCGCCCATGAGGATGCGATTGTCGGCATCCAGCGTGATGATCGTCGCATTCCTGATAAGCAAGGTTCCGGTCATTGAATAAAGCAACCTGAGTTAATGCCGCAGGGGCTGAAGAAGATAACAAAACGAACGCCGCTCAGGTTACCGCAGGAAGGCACTGGCAGGGAAGAAATAGTTGCTGGCTTCAATAAATCCGGGCGGCCTTTCCCCGGGAGCGCGAGCGTCTCGCTCGCCAAGCGTCCCGGCAAGGCCCCCTTTGAGTTCACTCGGGCCGTGATCCCATGCCCGGCGAGCGAAACGCTCGCGCTCCCGGGGAAAGGCCGCCAACAGCCGCGAATAGTTTAAGGAGGATGGGTATGGATTATTACCGGCTTCCGGCAGATCGCATTTTCGCCAGAGCCTCGCCGAACCCGCAGTGGCCGCCGTTGCCGAAGTAAGCGTCCGAATGCAGGACGCGGCCCAGATCGAATCGCCTGAACAGTTCGTGGCCCCGCACGACGCCGCCCAGGTTTTGGCGCGTGGAGATGGCGAAGCCTTCGGTCTCGCCGCGCAGCAGATTGCCGTGCGTGGCGTGCAGGCGGGCGACGGTGTCGAAGAACTGGTTGCCGATGTAATAGCCGTCCTCGCAACTGACGATGACGTCGGCGAGCGTGTGGACGTGCGCGCTGAGGCCGTCAAAGATGCGGCGCAGCGGGTCAACGTATTTGTGATCGCGGGTGGCCCGCAGCCATTCGGCGCCGTCGGCAAAGCCCGCTTCGTCGAGCGCGCCGCGTTCGCGCAGGGCGCCGACAATCGCGCCCAGTTCCAGCGGGTCACCGCCGAGCGCTTCGTAAGCGTAACGCCCCTGCTGGCGCGCAATGCGCGCGCGCCCATGACGGTTGACGATGATGACGGTCTGACGGTCTTCGGCCTTCACGCTGCCCGCTTCCCTGTACGCCGCGAAATCAACTCCGGTGGCCGAGGCGCAGACTTCGGCCAGCGACGCGCGATTTTCAGGGGCGGTGAACAGCACGCCGCAGCCGATCAGGCCGTACTTCGGCAGCGTCACACCGCGGGGATGGTTCAGGCTCTTTTCAATCACGAAGCCGGCGTTTCTGATCGGCGTGTTCAGATCAACCTTCTGATATTCCGTGAAATCATTGCCGTGATCCGAAAACATCTCGACTTCGAGCCGCCCGCCAGACTCGGCGATCAGTTCCTCGACCGCGCGGTCAAGCGTCCGCAGGAATGATTTCTGCGCCTCCCTGCCCCCGAGGTGCGCGAGCGAATCCGTCTCGCCGATGTAGCCGATGAATTCGGGCGCCGTGGACTGGCGGAAGGCTTTTTTCAGCGCGGTCAGATCGAGTTGGGCCAGCACCATCGCCCCGACCGGCGCGGCCACGTAACCGAGCGCGCCCTTGAAGGCCGGGGCATGATAGTTGAACTCCTCGCGCCATGTGCCGCGAATGAAAGTCCCGCCGCTCAATCGCTCCTGGATGCCACCGATCAGGCGGTTGCGGTCGCGGTCGTAGAAGTGATCCTCATAACCGGGCGAGTCAGCCGAGTGCAGGATTTCGACCATCGCCGGGTTGGTGATCGAGGGGAAAGTCGAAACCTGCCGCGCCGGGTCGTGAAAGTGGCGGAAGCGCCCTTCGGCGCGCAGCTCGGCAATTGAGGAGTAAGGCACGCCGTCAAACGCAATGACCAGGCGTTTTGGTCCCGGGCCCGCGGGCGGGATCCGCTCCGACAGCCATGTGTAAAGCGGCAGCGTCAGACAACAGACGATGAGATAAAGCGGCAATACGGCGCGCCGCCAGTTACGGATCATCATTTCACTTTGGACTGAAAATAACGGGCTGACTTTCATGAGAAGACCGGCTTGCCGCGATGCCCGCTATCACGGCTATCGTACCGGCCGTGATGGCCAGGCGGATGACAAGGGGCGAAACATGAAACTGGCGCGGGGCTTTCACCTCCGCCACCTGAGAATATTCCACCCGCGTGGTCTTCCCCGCCCTCGGATCTCTGACGATGAAGTAATCTTCCCCCGACTCGCGGATGTAGCCTTTGAGCTTCGTGTTGTCGCGCAGCCTGACTTCGACCCGCGCGTCAGGCCCTTCGCCGATTCTCGCGACAGAGTTTTTGATCCTCGCCAGCTGCGCCTTCTGTTCCTCCTGCGGATCGGCCAGCGCGGGCCTGACGGTAACGATACTGACGAGCGATGAGATCAGCAACAGGCACAAGCATCTTCTGAACATGGCGACCTCCCTTCCCGGGCCACACACCTCAATCGAGGCTCGCGGCGATTAACACGAGGACCAGCAGCGCCACGCCGGCGCCGATGACCGCGCCGAGGGCAATGGCCGCGCCGGTTGACATGTTGTTGCCTTTGACCCCCCTCACATCGGGATAAGCCACGCGCGCGGCCTTCCCGTTTTTCAGGTCGGTCACGACGAAATTATCCCCGCTGATTTCGCTGACGTACCCTTTCAGCTTCGTGTTGTCGCGCAGCCTCACTTCCACCCGCGCGTCCGTGCCGACGCCGAGCTTCGCAATTCCGGCTTTGATTTTTTCAGCGAAGGCCGCCTGCTTTTCCGCCCTGGAAGCTGCCTGCGCAGGCTGTGTAGTCAGGACGCTGACGAGGACAGCGTCCAGCAAAACGCATAACGATTTTCTGAACATGACTTTCCCCTCTCCGGTAAATAAGGTTTGTGATTAGTGACTCGTGACTGCGACCAGCACGACAATCGCCGTGACCCCGACGGCGGCGAGAGTGCCGACGATAATCCCGCCCACGATATTCCCGGCATTACCTTTCTCCGAAATCCCTTTGACGTCGCCGTAGCGGATTTCGCGCGAAGTCACTTGCCCATGCTCGACGAACTGAAGGGCAAAGCCGTCGTCCCTGATTTCAGCGAGGCGGCCCTGAACTTTCCCGCCGGACTTGAGTTTGACGGTGACGTTTTTATTCGTCCCCCACTCGACCACGCGCTGCTTGAGCTGTTCTTCCCGGGCTTTCTGCTGGTCGGCAGCTGAAACGGCGGGCTGCGGCAGAGCGGGCTGAATCAACAACGCGGCAAGCAGCAACGATAAAACGGGCGACAGGGACTTTTTCGACATGATCCTCTCTCTCCCCGGGGTATTGGTGTGACGGACAAAACTGCTGCGCCGCACTGGAAGCGCAAGCCATACGTTAATCGCCCCGGCCCGGGCGGCGCAGCGTGAGCAAACGTCCTTAATGGTTGCGCCCCTGAATGAGCAAGGGAGATGCCAGAAAGAAATGCAATGAGCGGCCCGTGAACAGTGGAGTTATTGATTCTTCGGGGAAATCCGGCAGCCTGGCGCAGTCAGGATAATCATTCAGGTGTCGCCGGAATCCTGCATCGCCGGGGGCGTCAGGAAAGCTCCGCCTTCGCCGGGCGGCGATAATATTTGCAGGCGGCGAAAACAACCGCCGCCAGCAGCAGAATCAGGTTGACCCAGTTCGGCAGGGCGAGGCTGCGCCAGAAATGCACGGTCAGCAGATAACGTGGCAATCGCCCGGCGGCTACGGCCAGCAGGTAAGGCGCGAGTTCAGGTTGTTGCCGCAGCATCGCCAGACGCACGAGCGAAAAAGGCAGCGGCAGCAGGGCGAAGAGAAAAGCGAGCAGATAAAATTTCCCCCCGCCCCATTCGGGAAGCAGGTCAACCCACCTGTTGTCGGCGACCTTCGGTCGAAGCACCGCCGACAATTTCAGATCAATCAGCCCGCCGACCCCGGCGCACAACGCCCCAACGACGACCAGCGCGCCGACCTGCTGCGGGTGGCAGCGGCTGGCGAACCAGATCAGCACCGGCTCGAACGACAACGGGAACGCCGTGTTCGTGAGGACGGCCAGCGGCACATAGAGCAACAGCCACTTCCACATCAGGCACCCTCCCGAAAGAGGAAGGTGTGACCGCAATTGCGGCACCGGTACTCGGCGCAACCCGCGCGGTGTTCAATGCGGCGGACGTAATGCCCCAGGAAAAAACAGACAGGCGGGTGTCTGACGAGGGCCGCTTCCCTCTCATCTCTCAGGAAGGAATGCCCGCAATGACAGGCGTATTCGGTGTGACTGTGCCGCTCCGTCACCCGATGAACCCGATGCCCGAACAGGCCGCACAGATAACGCACTCTTTTTTTGAAGCCGCTTTGATCGGCGTACGGGTCGGCGCCCGCCCGGAACAGCAGCGGGTGGCCGCAGTGGTGGCAGGCATATTCGTGATGGCCATCGCGCTCCCCCGACAGGGCGTATTGATGACCCATCAGTAAACACGACAGCACATGCCCGATGCGGGTTTCCGGTTTACGTTCATCCAGAATCACGGCTGCGCAGCGATGGCACTTCGCCCCCTGCCCGGCATGATCGAGCGTCACATCATCAACCCGGTGGCCGAACAGCGCGCAGGAAAGCCTCGCGAAACCCTGCCGCCGGTTGAAGCGCATATCGGGCAGGTACGGATAATCAATCAATCCACTCAGTTTGTTCATTGCATCCTTCTCCCCTTCCTGTCTGTCCGACACGCTGGGATGTAGAGCGTGTCAGCAGCCCGACCGTGAGGGAGGGCTCGGTTTGCGATATCCGAGCCCTCCCTCACGGTCGGGCTGCTGACACGGCAACTATCGTGTGCCAAAACGCAGGTCGTCGTAATCAGTTCTGGCCGAGGTTCTGGTCGAATCAGAATCGGTCTTCACCCCGATCCCGATGACGGCGCCCGCGTCAGCGCCGAAAATCTTCCGGCTGTCTTCCAGAATGTTTCTGGTGACGGTCTGCCACTGGCCCGCGGGCCGCTCGCCCGAATGCACGACGACAATCGCCATCCGGTCAGAACGCGGGTGTCTGAAGACGCTGCCCACCGGCACGGTGTCCGACCAGACGTACTTGAGAACCTTTGGGAAGAGCCGTGAACCGAAGACGACATAGACCGAAGCGGCGCTGTCCATCGTCCCGAGCTTTCTTTCGTCGGCGTTCTTCGGCCACTCCCACACGCGCCAGCGCCACGCGAGGACCGGAAGTTCCTGCGGATTGACTGTGACTTCTGTGCCGAGTTGTACGTCGCTTCCCTGCGAACGCGCGGCGAGGTAGCGGTTGCCGTTCGGTTCAGATTCGATCCGGTAGATCCCTTTCGGGCTGCCGCCACGCGCGCTCCAGCCCTGAGGCAGAGCGCCGGCGGCGTCAGAATTGAAATCCCAGTGCGGCCCGGAGGATGTCGCGGCAACAGCAGCCGCGCTGCAAAAAATCACTACTACAGATCTGAATATCCTGCCGAAATCCACTGATACTCCTCCCCCATTTCGCAGTCTTCAATCGGCTGCGCTTTGAGAGATGGCAAACCAGGTGCCAGGTGCAGTGCGGATATTAACGACTGACAGAGACAGATTTATGGAGTTATGGGCAGAGGTAGGGATGTGGTCTGATGCCAGAGAAACGTTTCACTCGTCGTCTGAATCCGGCGCCTCGTCGGTGATGACGAAGCGCCGGCTCATCCCCAGGTCTTTGAGCTTTTGCTGCAGGCTCTGGCGGTGCATGCCGATGCGCTCAGCGGCCCGCGTGACGTTGCCGCCGGTTTCGATCAGGCAGCGTTCGATGTAAGCGCGCTCGAATTCGCGCCGGGCTTCGCGGAAGTCCGCCTGGTAAGGAATGCTGAGGTGATCAGGATCAGTGGTTATTGAGGCCGCGCGGGCGCTCGGCGATTCCGTTCGTTTCGCCTGAATCTCATCCGGCAGGTCTGAAGCCCGCAGCGAGGTGCCGTCGGCCAGCACCGCGCCGCGCTCGATGGCGTTGCGCAATTCGCGCACGTTGCCCGGCCAGTCGTAAGCCACCAGCCGCGCCATCGCCTCACTGCCCACTTCGACGCACCTGAGGTTGTACTTCGCGGCGTATTTTTGCAGGAAGTGCGTAGCGAGCAGTGGGATGTCCGACTGCCTCTCGCGCAACGGCGGCAGGCTGATCTGCACGACGCGCAACCGGTAGTAAAGATCGCCGCGAAACTTCTCGGCCGCCACGTCGGCTTCCAGATCGCGATTCGTCGCGCTGATGACGCGCACGTCAACCGGGATCGAATGCGAGCTGCCGAGCCGCTCGATCCGGCGCTCTTCGAGCACGCGCAGCAGCTTGGCCTGCGTGGTCGCGCTCATATCGCCGATCTCATCCAGGAAGATCGTGCCGCCACTGGCCATCTCGAATTTGCCCTTGCGCTGCGTGGCCGCGCCGGTGAAGGCGCCGCGCTCGTGGCCGAAGAGTTCTGATTCGATCAGCTCGCCGGGCAGGGCGGCGCAGTTCATGGCGATGAATTCGCCCTTGCGGCGGTGCGCGCTCTTTTCGTGGATCGCGCGGGCGACGAGTTCCTTGCCCGTCCCCGATTCGCCGCGAATCAGCACGGTCACGTCGGTCGCGGCGACCTTGTTGATCAGGTCGTAAACGCGGCGCATCGGCTCGCTTGTCCCGAGCAGGTCGCCGATGCCGCGCGCCGATTGCAGCTCTTCGCGCAGCCGCTCGTTCTCGCGCCGCAGGCCCGTCGCTTCGAGCGCGTTCCTGACGACGAGGCGCAGTTCGTCAACTTCAAATGGTTTGGCGAGGTAATCGTAGGCCCCGGCCTTGATCGCTTCGACGGCGGTGCGTTCGGAGCCATGCGCCGTGATCATCACGACGGGCGGGGTGTCTTCTGACGCCGCCAGTTCGCGCAGGTAATCGAGGCCGCTCGTGCCGGGCAGATTGATGTCGAGCAGCAGCAGGTCGGGCCGCGAGGCGGCAACGGCCTTACGCGCTTCATCAACGCTCGCGGCTTCGGTGATTTCGTAGTTCCTGAGGGCGCGGCGCATGCCGTAACGCGCGGCCTCTTCGTCGTCAACAATCAGGACTTTGTACTCAGCCATGCAGGATTTGAGATTTGAAGATTTCAGACTCAGGTTCCGGGCGATCATCGGAACTCACCACTTTCAAAGGCAAAGTCAGAGCAAAGATTGTGCCGCGTTCGCCCTGCGCGGGGCTCGTGAGCCTGATGTCTGCGTCAATGTCACGGGCGCGGCGGGCGACGATGGCCAGTCCCAAGCCCGTGCCGCGTTGCTTTGTCGTAAAGAATGGCTCGAAAACCTTCTCCTGCATCGCGCGCGGGACGCCGATGCCTTCGTCCGTAACTGACACGCGCAGCCGGCCATCCGAATCCGTCCCGCTTTCGATGGTGACGCGCCCGCCGCGTCCTGTCGCCTGCACCGCGTTCAGCAGCAGGTTGCCGAGAATTTCCCTCATCGCGGTCACCGTCACGCCATCAAGCACAGGGTCAGCCGGCAAATTCGCCGTGACTTCAACGCCGCGCTCTGCGGTCTCACTGTGTGCGGGCAACAGCGCGTTACTGACAACTTCGCTCAGGCGCGCGGGTGAGGCGGCAACCACTGCCGGGCGCGAAAAGCTCAGCAGCTGGGAGACGCTGCGGCTGAGGCGGTCTACCTCGCCCGTGATCAGATCCAGGTCGCGGGCGTATTCCCGGCTCACCTGTTCGTCTTCGCGCATCACCTGCGTGATGGATTTGATCGCGGAGAGGGGGTTTTTGATCTCGTGTGCGACGGTGGCGGCCATCTGGCCGAGCGATGCGAGCCTTTCGCGCTCGGCCAGCGCGCGTTCCAGCTTCACTTTTTCTTCAAGCAGCTGGCAGTTTTCCAGCGCGGCGGCGATGTGGCCTGAGACGACCGTCAGCACCTCACGCTTTTCAGCAGTCAGTTCGGGCGCACTGCCGCCGGCGAGCAGCAACCCGACCACGCGGCCTTCACGCCAGAGGACATCGCAAGACAGGGCATCCAGTTGTTTGAGCAGTGCGTCATCCTCTACCTGCGTCCACTGCTGTTCTTCCGCAGTTTGACAAACTCCGGCCACAGCGCTTTCGGCTGAATTGACCGGAATGATCCGCACCCGACTCAACTGCAATGCCTCCGCGAGACGGCGTTCGAGAAACGTGGTGAGCTGGGCAGTCTCACCGTAGCTGGTTGCGGCGGTGCCGACCTGCGCGACCAGATCGCGGTACAACCCGACTTCGCGGACGAAGAGACTTTTGACGTAACGCTCGGTGACCCGGCGCAGCGGCCCGGCCAGAAAGACCATCGCCAGAATCAGCAGCGCTTCGATCACGCTCGAGCGCAGGCCGTAACGTGTTTCCAGCGCCCCGCTGAGCGTGCGGATGCCATAGAGGTAGATCATCATCACGATGACCGCGACCGCGGCATAGACGAGGCTCTGCCTGATGACGATTTCGAGGTAGCGGTAGCGGTAGATGTAATAAGCGATGATCGCCGTCGGCACGATGGAGCCGAGCATCGCGACGGCTTCGACGTAAGGCCCGATCGTCTGCCAGTGGCGCGCGCCGAAAATATAAGTCGTCAGGTTCATTGCGCCCTGCGCGGCCAGGGCGATGGCGAGGATCTGGAAGAACCGTCGTTCGCGCGCGCCGGTCAGCCGGCGGCTCAGCCGGAAACTGACGCCGGCGCATTCCCACAGCACCACGACCGTCCAGAGCATGAACGCGAAGACCAGTGTGATGTGAGTGAAAGGCAGGTGCAGGTTTGAGAGCCGTTCGACGGGATGCACGTAAGGCTCGCGCCACAGGTTCACGACGACCCAGGGCAGCAGCACGAGCGGCACGTAGCCGAACCGGATGAAGGGCGTGAACAGCCGGCGCGGCGCGCCCGCGTCCATCATCTCCCACACCCGCATCTGCGCGTGAAAGCCGACGGGCGGGAGCAGCGCGAGCGCGACGTAAGCCACCACATGGCCCGACTTCAGCCACCAGAGCGCGCCCGGCACCTCCAGCAGCTCATAAGCCGTCGCGATGAAATTCCCCAGATGCCAGAAGCCGACCGTCGCGCCCAGAGCCAGCACGACTCTGGCGACGCCCTCGACGCCCCGCCGCCGGACGAGCAGCCAGCACAGATACAGGTGGAGCGCCGCGCCTGTGGCGAATCCGACCAGCTTGAGAATGGCGAGTGGAGACATAAAACAGCAATGCGGCAGGCAGGAAAGCAGTCCGCCGCCGTCTCCAGAGCATAAAGAAAAGGCAGCGGACAGTAAACCGGAGGCCTGACGCCTTTGTTCACTGCCTGCTGCCTGCTGCTTTGCGGCCTGACTGACTTACTTCACTTCCGACATCGCGGCGATGTAGCATCCGCGCGCGGTCGCGGTCAGCGGGTCGCTGGCCATGCGGATTTCGGAGACCTTGACCGGGAAGTTGCTGGCCTTGAGCATCGTCTCGAATTTCTGCAGGAAGCCGCGCGGTTTCGCCGTGCCGCCCGAGAGGACGACTGGGATCGGGCGATCCATCTTCGGCAGGTTGCGCGAGCTTTCAAAAATTTCGCGCAGGCCCTCGATCAGCGAGGTCAGCACGTCCTCGTAATAGATGTGCAGGGCGCTCGAGATCTTGTCCTTCGGCGCGCGCGACAGGTCGAGCGACTCTTCCTTCGTGAGGCGCACCTTGGTGACGCTCTCGTCCACGACCGCCGCGACGCTCGAGTCAACGTAATCTCCGCCCTTCGGGATGCTGAAGGAGAGCATCGGCACCGACAGGAATGAGACGCAGACGTTGCACATCCCGCCGCCGCAGCTGATCCCGATGCCGGTGAAGTTCTCGTCCTGAAGTTCGGAGAAGACCACGGCCAGCCCCTCGTTGATCGCCTTGGCCGTGTAGCCGAGCCCGTGCAGGATGTTTTTCAGCACGGCCTCGTGGTAGACGAGGTTGGTGTCGGCGCCCTCACCCTTGCCGGGCACGCTGAAGCAGAGCATCTCGCTCTTGCGCGCGCGCGGGATAAGCTGTTCGATGATTGACTGGATGATCTGCTGGCCCATCATCTCCTGGGCGTTCAGGACGCCGTGCTGCATCGGGCGGCGGGGGACGGCATTAAAGAAGCTGGCGAACCGCTCCGAATCGTTGCCGTAAACGTAGAGGTCCTTGCCGTTGCGGTAATAGACCATCTTGTTCTGCTGCATGATGGTCTCGGTCATCTTCGAGTAGGGGACGGCGACGAACGCGTTGAGCTGGCTCTGAGCCTTGTGGCTGCTGTTGTCGGTCGCCAGCACGATGCGGCTGGTCCCGACGTCCAGTCCGAGTGCGTTCGTGTCGCCGATGTCCGGCGCTCCCGAGGCCTGTTTGTTATCGTCCATCTTTCCTCCGTTGTCGTGGTTGTCTGACTCTCCGCGGACGAGGTTGTCGTTCACCCGCTATGATTCGAGTCCGATTGTGGTGGGGCAGGGTTTGATTTACTCCGCCTGGGCCTGACCGCCTTCGCGCAGCCTGCGGCCCAGATCGTACTGTTTCAGATAACTGTCGCGCTTCTGCCGGCGCAATTCCCTGGCGTCGAGTCCGAGCGCGGCGGCGCGGCGCTTGAACTCTTCTTCGGCTGCGGCGACGCCCGGCCAGAGCGGGCCGCCGATTTTTTCGAGCAGCTTGTCGTCCCAGCCGAAACCGAATTCGCTGACGCTCACCGGCGGGACCTTGTACTTGTCGGAAACCCCGACGGCTTCAAACGGGAAATTCCGCACGAGGTCGTAGTGAGGGGCAATCTGCATGGTCTCCGGGTTGACCGAGACCAGACCGTGAGTCACGCAGTTGGCCTCATCAATGTTGTAGCGGCTGCGCAGCACGGCAGTCAGGGCGCGCCCGGAGATGAGCTGCGCTTCGGTCAACTGCTCGTCCGGCGTGGTGGCCTGCTGCATGCTCGATTCAAAGCAGACGCCGATGAAGCTTTCATTCAGCCCGATGTAAAGATTCTTCTGATCGGCCCAGACCGAATGACCCGCGTGGTGCGCGGCCTGGTTATCGCGCACGATGCGGTAAATCTGGCCGAAGCGATCAATCAGGTAGTTGTACGCCCGCTTCTCCCGCACATACCCAAGCAGGCCGCGCGTTTTTGCCTGAATCGAGTCATTGTTGCCCGGCTTGAACTCGACCATCTCATTTTCCGAGGTGTGATAGATGATGCCGACCGGCTCGTGGTAGACCGCTTTCCCCGGGACTTCGGCCCCGCGGCTGGCGATGTAATACTGGCGCGGATGGTTATCAACCTCGTAGTCCGTCAGAATGCGCGCGCTGTTGCTGTAGCGCTCGTAATTCTCCTTCTTCTCGACCAGCCAGACTTTTTCGGGCTTGTAATCGGGAAGGTAGCGCGCCGGGTTTGCCAGCACTGTGCCGGGGCTGCCCGCGCTCTGTTGATTCGGGGTGCGGTAATGCTGCGCGATCCAGGTATTGACGCCCCGCGCCGACCAGCTCACCAGCAGGTAGAGGCCGAACAACCCGACCGCCGCGACGCCGATCCCCGCGCCGTAAAACAGGTAGCGAACCTTGTAAAGCTGAAAAAAGATTCTGGCGGAGACGGGGGCGTTAATCTGCCTGAGCAGCGCGCGGCGCTCTTCGGGAATGGAAGGCAGAAATCCCTGAACCTCTTCAAAGATCAGCCGGTAGAGCCCGAGCTGGAGCAGCCACTTGTAGAGCCCGGTGTTTTCGATGAACGCCAGGCGGCGCAGCGACCGGTGCAACTGCTTTTCGCGCTCGTTCTGTCGGGCGAGAGTTTTATTGAGGAAGCGCAGACGGACTTCGGGACGGTCAAAGAACAGTGCATAGCGCTCGACGATTTTCGTATATGTCAACGTCGTGTCCTTCGTCTCCGCTCTCATCTCAATTCAAGCGTGAAATCCGGAGTACCGAGCCAGCCGGAAGAATCCGGTAACGGTCATTCCGCAATCTGCACCCTGCATTCAATTCGCTTGGTAGCCGGTAACCATGACATCAGAGGCCACACCTCTGGCCTTCAATTGCGACGCGTAGCGATTGGCCTCTTCGCGGCTGGTGAAGCGCCCGGTCTGCACGCGATACCGGGTTCCCATTTTCGGGACCTCCGCTTTGACCACGCGCGCGTCCACCCCGGCGGCCTTCAGGCTGGCCACTCTCTTATCAGCTTCAGCGGGAGTGGTGTAAGACGCGACCTGAACAGTCAGGCCGCCTTCGCTGCTGCTGACGGATTGCCCGGCGGGCCCCACCGGGACCGGGATCGGAGTTTTGTTCGTCGCCGCGACCGCCGGCGCCTTACTCGGCGCAGCTGCAGGCGAGGGAGACGATTGCGGCGCAGTCTTGCCCGCAGCGGCATCAGTTTTGTCAGTCGTCTTTGCCGGAGCTGCCGCGTTATTCGCCGCAGGTGCGACGCTCGGCGCGGCCGTCGGTGCGGTCGCGGTTCCGGCAGGTGCCCCGTTATTCGCCGGCGGGTTGTTCGATTTCGCGGGCTGAGCAGCCGGCGGCCTCTCCACCTTCGCGGCGGTCTGGTCACGCTTTGTAAACTTGTCGCCGAGGAAATACCACGCGGCAGCCGCCAGCCCGGCAAAGACCAGAATGGTCAGCAGGACGGGCAACAACACGCGGCGGCCGGTATTCGTGCTGCCGAGCAGTGGACTGTCTGAGTCTTTATGCGCTTCAAAAGAATCTTCCGGCAGCACCGGCCACCCGCCCACTTTCGCATCCACGACGGTATTCTGAAAACCCGGATCCGGGAATGCGGGCGGCAGGTCGGGAGTAGTGCCTGAAGTCGCCGGGACCGAAAATATTGGCGGCGAAAACACCGGCGTAACCGGAGACACAGGCGGGTACTGGCCGAGGCTCTCGACCGGCGAAGGGCTGAGTTTTTCCGGTATCGGCATTTCACCGTAATCGGCAATCGGGGCAGTGCCACTGCCCGGTGCGGACAAAACGTCCTCAAAGACGGCCCCCGACTCAGACACCGGATAAATGCCATTGCTGATGCGCGGGATGTCGAGGACTTCGTCAGCGTCCGGCTCGACGCGCGTGGCAAAAGGGTCGCGCGGCGCGCCGTTGCCGGGGGCGGGAGCGGTGCGCGGTACGGCTGACATCGGTTTGGTCACCCTGTGCGACATATCGGTCGCGTCCCCCCAGCTACCGGCGGCCCCCTGCATCGTCCTGACTTCGATCAGCGTCGCGCAGCGGGCGCAGATGACGTGCGTCGTCTCGGCCTTGTTCTCGAACTGACACTTCGGACAAATGACTATCATAAGAATTTCAACCTTGTCTCTTCCTGTCGTCACAGGCAGCGGCACCGCCGGAATGGGGAGACGCCCGCTTTTTGTTCTGAGCCGACAATCATGGTTTACACTGAGTTCGCGCCTGCTTGCGATTGCGCTTCGGGAGGCTTTATCGGTTAGTTACCGCCGGCCTTCAGACCATTCCGACACCATCATTGATTGATCGTTACTCACGACCCGAGGGGTTTTTCAATTATGTAATGATCAATGCTGATAACTTACGGGACTCTGCCTGGTCTGCCCGGACCGGCGCGGTTTTATTCAGATCACCTGAGCAAGGCAAGGCGATGCTTTCGCTTGCGGGCAGGAATTTTAACGCGACAGCTGTAACTGAGGCAAGGATAAATTCCGGCGAGGCGCGAACCATCCCTGCTCATCTTGTCGGCGGGTAATGAGTCTTCATCCGGCTGGTGACCCGAGGGTCAGGAAAAGCGGAGTCGGAGACTTTATCTCTCCCTCTGGTGTCTGCCACACAACGCCTGTAACGCATAAGCGCGCCGCGCGGCCTGTCTGACCAGACCGTGGTAATAATGCACGCGCAACAGATTCGCGGATTCCGCCAGCGCCAGAAAGAAGCGGCCCGTCTGGAGCGCCGCCGCCGACTCTTCCTCAGCAATCCTGACGAAGATCACATTGAGCATGATCACCAGCGCGATGGCTGCCGCCTGCCGGGCAATGATTCTGACCCAGAGTGACCTTTCTGCTTCTGCGGAATAATCGAATGACGGGTCAGTAAATTGCCCGACCTCACGGTCATCAAACCAGGCAGTCAGAACGAAGAGAGCGATCCCGACAAAAAGGCATAACCAGGCGGCGGCAAAATTCATAATCAGCAACTCCGATGTGGAAGTGAGGCCCTTCTGGCGACCAGCCGCCGTCGCACTCCGGCTGAGTAATGACGACTTTATCTGGTTGTCGCTGATCACGCTGATCAACTCACGTGCCATACGGCTTCACTTTCCGGCCGCTGCTAAATTACCGCGGGCACACCAGCAAACTCGCCCGGCAGAGAAATGAAGCAGGCTCGAAGATGACAAATTGTGACAAGCGCCTGACACAATCCGTCAGCACTCAATCGCTCTGTGGATATTTCTGTTGCATTACTAAGTTATTCTGAATATAAAGCTCCGGGCCGTTCAGAAATGAATTATTGACAAGCGCCTTTTAACTAATGATAATAAAGCAGTTCGCCCCTCAGATTACCCGGTCATTATTAAACTACCCGCGGTATCGCCGGAAAATATACGGAGGGTCAAGTGATTCACGACAACAATCAGAGTCTGGAAGAGAAACTTCAGAGGCAGACCAGTACGCTGCTGGCCAGGCGCTTCAGTTCCATCGAAGCGGAGATTCAGCGCCTCCAGTCATCAATCAATGAGTTTTGCGAACGTCTGCTCACGCAGGCTGCCGATAGTCAGGTCTCGGCCGAAGAAGTCGCCGACCTGAGCGCACATTTCAAGCAAACGCTCAATGAAGAGTCTGACCTTGCTTTGTCACGTGCGGTGGCAGAGGCAGTGGCAAAAGCGGAAGAGGAATTCCAGCGCAAATTTGCCGAGTCGCAGGCGGAAGCCGAAGCTCAGATCAATGAACTGCGTGTCCGACTCGCTGCCGGTCAGCAGACGGCGGAGTTCACCGTCGCACCCGTCGCTTCTTCACACGAAGGCAGATTCGACCTGCTGCGAGATGCGATTGCCGATCTTGACGCACAACGCACCCAAGCAGAGGCTCTGACGACGCTCGTCGGGCATGCCGCGCACTTTGCGCCGCGCGTCGTCTTTTTTGTCATCAAGAGCGGCAGTGCCATCGGCTGGAAAGCCATCGGCTTTGCCAACGGCTTGAATGATGACACGGTGCGCTCCCTGTCCGTGCCGACGAACTCCGTCAGGTTATTAAGTGAAGCGATTGATCAGCAGCACACGGCCTCGGCCACCGCGGAAACAATGGATGATAGTGCCGCACTCCTCGGCCCGTATGGCGCCCCGCGCGCGGAGCGGGCCGTGGCCATCCCGCTAACCGTCAGGGGCAAGGTCGCCGCCGTGCTGTACGCCGACTCAGGAACAGAGGGCAACGCGACAATCAACACCGAGGCTCTTGAAGCGCTCCTGCAAGTGACCAGTCTGGTCATCGAGCTGCTGCCTGTGCGTCGCAGCACCGAACAGCCGCGCCCGGCCGTTGCCGAGCCGGCTCAGCCGGTCGCGAAGCAGCCGACGCCGGTTCCCGTCACACCTATCCCTCCGACACCGGTTGCGCCGCCGCCAGCGCCGACTCCCGTTTTTTATGGCGGGCTGGGTGACGAGCAGCCGGCAAGGATTGAGACCCCGTCACCGAGCGAACAGGCGACACCGGCATTCGCCTCTGTCACTCCGGTAGTCCAGCCGGCGCCCATGATCACGCCACCTCCGGCACCCCCTGAAGCGCCCGTCTCATTCGCCCCAATGCCTGCCGGGCAGCCGGTCGAAGAGCCACGCCCTGCGACAACCGCCGCCGCCGCGGGCAGCAGTTCGGGAACCGGGGAGGTGTCAAAATCAACCAACATTCTTTCGGGCAATGCCGGCGAGGCGGAAATCAGGGCGCATAATGACGCGCGCCGCTTCGCGCGCCTGCTCGTCTCAGAGATCAAACTCTATAACGAAACCAAGGTCGCCGACGGGCGCCGCAGCAACGACCTGTACGAGCGATTGAAAGAAGACATTGACCGCAGCCGCCAGATGTACGAGAAGCGCGTGCCGCCTCCGGTCGCCGCGAAGTACGATTACTTTTACGACGAACTGGTTCACACGCTGGCCGAAGGTGACGCAGCCAAACTCGGTCATGGCTGCCCCGGCCCGACGGCGCCGGTCTCTTGAGTTCGTGATCGGTGACGGGCGGCATTTTGTCACCCGTCACTGATCAGGTATGATGCCTTTCCGGGACGGGTCATTCAGCTCCCTTAAGCCCGCCCGATCCTTTGCCCCTTAATGACCCTGACAGCTCAGGGAGCAGCCACCATGAATCAAGCCTCAAAGTTCTCTGCCACGTCTCCTGTCGGATTTTACAGACTCCTCGTTTACACAGCGCTGCTGTTGGTGGCACTGACCTCGGTGTCAGCCTCAGCCGGGAAAACTGCGCCGCAGGACAAGGCGCGCGCCCAGTTGCGCGCCGCCGCGCTTTCCGGCTCTGAAGCCGAACTGCAACGCCTCGAAGCGGCTTTCCCGCGTACTCAGGAAGCGGCGCTCGCGCATCTGTTGCGCGGCTACCTGCGCCTGCAGGCGAAGGATTACGCCACCGCGGCATCGCTGCTCGGCGACGAAACGATTGGCCGCCAGAGCGCGCTCGGCGATTACTCGCTTTATTATCGCGGCCAGGCGTTGCAGAACGCCGGCCGCAATGACGAAGCCGAACGCACTTACCGCCAGCTGGCGCAAAGTTACCCGACCTCCCTGCTCGCGCGTTCGGCAGCGCTGCAATCGGCCGGGTCAGCAATGTTGCGCGGCGCATACGAAGTCGCCATCAAAGACCTGACGCAACTGACTGAGGATGAAAAGGACGGAACGGCGCTCAAGCTTAAAGCTGATGCGCTCGAAAAGCTGGGCCGGACGGACGAGGTGATCGCGACGCTGCGCCGGATTTATTTTGAAGCCCCGCAGTCGGCCGAAGCGGAAGCGGTCGGGGCGAGGCTGACGGCACTCGGCTCTTCGACCGCGGCAGCCGACGCCGCGATGCAGCGGAAGCGCGCCGAGAAACTTTACGACGCCGCGCTCTACGTAGTCGCCGCTCAGGCTTACGACCAGTTGATTCGCCAGTTCCCTGCCGCCGCGACGACGGAAGTTCAGTTGCGCGCAGGCACCAGCTATTACAAGGCGAAATTGTATCAGCAGGCATTGAACGCGCTGGCGCAGGTTCGCGCGCGCACGCCGCAGGAGCAGGCTGATGTCATCTACTATCGCGGCCTGTCTTATCGCTCGCTCGGCCAGGAGGCAGCGATGTTGCAGGCGCTCTCCGATCTGCGCCGCGCCACGCCCGCGAGCGAACGCATCGGCGACCTGCTTTACGAAATCGGGAATTTCTACGACAAGCGTAACCAGCCGGCGCAGGCCGTGGCTTTTTACGATCAGGTGGCGCGCCAGTTCCCGCGCGATAACAATGCCGACGAAGCGCAGTTCTATATCGCCTGGCGCGCCCATCAGGCGAAGGACTGGCCGGCGTCAGGGAAGCTGTTGCTCGAACACGTCGCGAATTACGGAGACGTGACTGACAACCGCGGCAAGGCGGCCTTCTGGGGCGCGCGAGATCTCGAACGTGCCGGGGAGAAGGCAAAGGCGCTGACACTCTACCGCGCGCTGATGCTGCGGTACGGCGCGGGCTGGTACGGTTACATCTCCGAGAAATACATCGCGCAGCTTGAAAATTCGGGCATCAAACCGGTTCCGCAGGGCAGCGACGTCACGATGGATCGCGCCGTCGCCAAACTCCAGGTCAACCGCCCGGTCGTCGAAAACATCCAGCGGGAAGACGAAGAGCGCATCGAAAAATCGGCCCAGCTCAGCCTGATCGCGCTGCACGCGCTGGCGCTGAGTGAGGCGGAAGCCGCGCGTGCCGACGCGCCGACCTCGCCCAAAGTCAACCTGCGCATCGCGTACATCTACCGCGCCCGCAACGAAAACGCCGCCGCGATCAATGCCCTCAAGCGCGCTTATCCCGATTACGCTCAGGCGCTGCCGCAGGAGATGACGCGCGAAGTCTGGGACATCTTCTACCCGCTCGGCTGGTGGGACACGATCAGGCAGGAGGCGAAGCGGCGCAACATTGACCCGTATCAGGTGGCCGGCCTGATTCGTCAGGAATCGGTCTTCAACCCGCAGGCCCGCAGCCGCGCCAACGCGCTCGGCCTGATGCAGCTGCTGCCTTCGACCGGACGGCTTGTTGCCCGCCAATACAGCGTCGGCAGCGGTTCAGTCAGCAGCAGTGATCTCTTCAATCCGATTCTCAACATCCAGCTCGGCACGGCTTATCTGGAGCAGCTGATCGGACAGTTCGGGCGCTTCGAATACGTCGCGGCGAGTTACAACGGCGGGCCGACGCGCGTCTCGCGCTGGATTCGCGAACTGCCGGGCGAGACGATTGAAGAGTGGGTGGAAAGCATCCCACTTTCCGAAACGCGCCTCTACGTGCAGGGCGTGTACCGCAACATGCGGCAGTACCAGAAGCTCTACGACGAGCAGGGACGCTTCAGAAGCATCGTCCCCGAATAACAGCTCTGTAACGACAGGCTCTCCAGTTCTGAGTTGTGACAGGGAATCAAGGCTGCCACTCCCGGAATCGAGAGCCTGAAATTTTTGCGATGAACCGCGCCGGATTCATCTCATCCCACCTTGCCGCAGCACTCGCCATCTGCCTTGCCCTGATCGCGCCGATCAATGCCCAGCAAACCTCTTCGGCCGCCGGCACAGGGACATCTGTCAATGTCAAAACATCGCCCGGCACGACCATCTGGCTTGACGGATTGCGGTACGGGAATGTCCCAGCCAGCGGCGAGCTGACCATCCGTAACCTGCGTGGGGGCACTCACTCCCTGCGCGCGCGGCTCAAGGGGAAACAGGAAGTCACGCAGACAGTCACGCTGATCACAGGCACACAGCGCGCGATCCGGATTCCGCTCGCGGTCCCAGCCGGTGAAGCGGAATTACACTTTCAAAACGCCGAGGAGTCGCGTGAGCGCGCGGATCACGCAGCCGCGATTGAAGAATACCGTCAGGCCATCAAACTGCACGGCGGAAGTTACTCCGCCGCGCGAGTCGGTCTGGCCCGCAGCCTGATGGCAAAAGAAGAGTATGAGGATGCTATCGCCGAAGCCCGCCGCGCAGTGCATGATGCGCGCAAACCTTTCCCCGAAGCCCAGACCGTCATCGCCAACACGAAACGCGCGCAGGGTCTGTACGACGAAGCGCTGGCCGGCTACCGCACGGCGCTCCTGCAGGCGCATGACTTCTCACCCGAAGCCCACACCGGCGTCGCGCTGACTTACGAAGAACTCAACCAGTCTGAAAATGCGATCAAACACTTCCGCATCGCCGCCGCGCAGAGCAACGGGACGGAGCCGGTGATCTACTTTCTGCTGGGAGGACTGCTCCAGCATGAGCAGCGCACGAAGGAAGCGATTGAGGCTTACGAGAATTACCTGAAGCTTGAGCCGCAGGGGAAGAGCGCCGGTGCGGTGAGATCGTTGCTGACACAGTTGCGGCGAGAGTTGCAGTAATTTTCATCCGCCGGGGATACGAAGAGGCACGAAGAAAGATCAGGTTTCTTTCTTCGTGCCTCTTCGTATCCCCGGCGGATGCTCTATTTTTTCCTCGCCGCCTCAATCCTTTCGCTCAACATCGCCACAAAATCTTCGCCCTGCGCGAACCCGGCCTGCCGGAACGACACGTTGCCCTGCCGATCAAAGATGATCGTGGTCGGGATAGAATTGACCCCGAAATGATTGTTGAGGTAGTTGGCGTAGACGACCGGCAGCCTGTATTTCTGCTCCTTCAGGAAGGGTTCGACCAGTTCGCGGTCTTCGTCCGTATTGAGCGTCAGGAAAACAACCTCCTTGTCGGCGCTGTATTTCGCCATCGTTTTTTCAAGCAGAGGCATTTCGATCCGGCACGGGCCGCACCACGTCGCCCAGAAATTCAGCACGATGACTTTGCCCTTGTAATCCCCCAGTCTGACGGTCGAGCCGTCGAGCCTGGTCAGCCTGAACTGAAACGGGTCGGTCACGCCTTCGTTGATGTTCGGCGGCTCGATTTTTGCGAGGCGCTCTTCCTTCGCCCTGGCCTGAGCGTCGTAAGCCCTCAGCATCAGGTCGCCGAGTCCAGCTTCTGAGCCGTGTTTTGCCGCGTAAAGTTTGCCCAGCCGGCGGCGGATTTCGCCGCGCTCGGCGCCGTCCTTCTCATCAAGCGACAGCGCGAAAGCCTGCGCGTAATAATCAATCGCCTCATCAACCGCCTTGCGCTTCTCGGCAATCTCAGCCAGCGTCATGGCGGCCTCGGAGAAAGGAGACAGCTTGTAACTCTTCAGCAGATCCGCCGTGGCTTTTTCGGTGTTATTGAGGTCGGCCTGCACCTGACCGCGAATCATGTAGACCGAAGCCAGCCCGCGTGATTTGCGGTCCTCCCATTGCGCGGCGCTGACGCGCGCAGGCTTGTCGCGGGCGAAGAGATTTTCGAACGCCTCGACCAGCTGGTTGGAGTAAGTGAGCGCTTTCGGCAGGTCGCCTTCCGCGCGCCGCTCGCGCAGCAGCGAGATCAGCGACATCAGCGTGTCGAAGTCATTCAGATTCGCTTCCACCAGCCTGATCCCGTAAGTGATCGCCCGGTTGCGGTCTCGCAGCTGCACGCCGAGTTTATAAAGCTCACGTTCGAGTTCCACGCGGTGCTGGCTGTTGGGGTATTTTTTCAGGTAGCCTTCGATATTCTCGACGAACTGCTGCTCGCTGCCGCGCGCTTCCTGAATCGCCCGGCGCAAATCGGTGTCGGAATCCTGCGGGGCGGGGGGACTCTTTTGTGTCTCCTTCGGCGCCTCCTCTTTCTGTTTCTCAGCCGGAGTTTTCAGTTTCGGTCTGGGAGACGGAGACTCTTCCTGCGCGGATGCTGGCGAGGCCAGGGCAAAAGAGAGAATAATGGCGGTGAAGAAAAGTGTCAGTTTCATCGTGGATTTCATCTGTGTTCGTATGAGTGCTGAGAATGTCAATAATCAACTTTATCCTTCAACCCCAACGACGCCCATCAGGCGTCCGACGTGGCCTTCGTGGCCGCGCTCGCGGCGGTAGCTGAAAAACAGGTCGTTGCGGCAGACGGTGCAAAGTCTGCTGTCGTGAATTCTTGTGGCCGGCACGCCGCATTCGATCAACTGGCGGCTGTTCGCGCGGTTGATATTCAGGTGGCCTTTGCCGTTCGCCTGCTCATTATCAATCAACCCTTCGGCGTACCAGTACGCCTTACGGAATGCTTCGAGGACTTCCGGGCCGACTTCAAAGCAGCGGGCGCAGATCGCGGGGCCGAGCGCGGCGCGCAAATCCGGGGCCCGCGAATCGTACTCGCGTTGCATCCGCTCAACCGTTCGTGCGACGATGCCCGCGAGCGTGCCCCGCCACCCGGCGTGAACCGCCGCGAAAGCCTTCGTTCTTTCATCCACGATCAGCACAGGCAGGCAATCGGCGGTCTGAACCGCCAGCAGGATCTGCGGCGTCCCTGAAATCAGCGCGTCACAGACCTCGGCTTCGCGGAGCGCGTCATCGTAATTGATCACCGAGCGCACGTCCGCCGAATGAATCTGTTTGGCGGTCACGAGCGGCCAGTCGGCGGCGCCGATCGCGGCGGTGAAGCGCTGCCGGTTTTCCAGCACGAACTCGCGCTGATCACCCTGCCGTTCTCTGGTAAAGTTGCCGAGGCTCAACGCCCCTTCGGGCAGCGGGCTCGTGCCGCCCAGCCGGGTGCTGAAGGCGTTTTTGAATCCGGCCCGCTCCAGCGGCTCGCAAACGATGTATTGCAGGCCGCGGTGCTGGCGGAAAGTGAAATCATTCATCGCAATGGTCGTCGGAATCGGCGTGGACATCATCGAAGTTGCTCGGCTGGAAGGCGCGATCTCGCGGCACGGGGCACGGTTCATCAATCGGATCTACTCGACTCGTGAAGTTGCTTATTGTGACCAGTCCGGGCGCCGGGCGGAACGTTACGCGACCCGCTTCGCCGCCAAGGAGGCCGCCCGCAAAGCCATCGGCGCGGCCACGCCCGTCGTGGCGCTCGACTGGCACGACGTGGAAATCATATCATCAACCGAAGGCGCGCCGCAGCTTGAATTTCATGGCCGCGCCGCGGAGTTGATCAGACAGCTCGGGGTCACGCGGGCGCACGTTTCATTATCGCACACGGCGGAGATGGCGATTGCTTACGTCGTCCTCGAACGGGAATAGAGTTCAGAGAGAGTTATGCTGAAACACTATTTATTTTTCAGCCTGCGGAGCAGGCGCGAGAATAAAGCCCGGGGAACCACGCCCGGATTCATTTCAGCCCGCGGAGCGGGCGACAGCGTTTTGCGCACATTCGAGTCACCCGACAATCGTCCTGTTTTTCATTACGCCTGTCGCCCGCTCCGCGGGCTGGGGATCTGTACGGCGCCTGTCCCGGGGTTCCGCGGGCGCTCCGCCCCGGGCTTTATTCTCGCGCCTGCTCCGCAGGCTGAAAGACCGGTTTTCGCAAAATGTTCTGTTCTGGTGTTACTCATCCTGCTCTGCCCCGCGTTTGTCTTTGCGCAGGCCAGACGCGGGTTCCAGCCGAGCGACCTGTACGCGCTCAGAGATGTTTCCGACGCGCAGATTTCGCCCGACGGCTCGCGCGTCGTTTACACCATGACCGAAGTCAGCCCGGATCACACACGTAATGTTTCTCACCTGTGGATAGTGCCAACGGCAGGCGGCGAACCCAGACGGCTGACGGGCGAGGAAGCCGGCGAATCAACCGCGCGCTGGTCTCCCGAGGGTAAGCAGATCGCATTTTATTCCAGCCGCGACGGTCACGACGGCCTGTGGGTGATGCCCGCCGACGGAGGCGCGCCGCAACTGGTCGCGCACGTCCTCAGAACAAACTTCTTTCTCACCCATGCGGGCGAGAGCTTCACCTGGTCGCCCGACGGCGGACGCATCGCATTTCTCTCTTCGCCTGAAAGTGTTGCCAACGCCTCAAAGATCACGCCAGCCGGCGGATCAGGCTCGGCGATGGCTGGCATCCCCGAACGCCTGCGCCGCCCGCTGACGGTGGAAGAGATCAACCAGTTGCCCAAAGATGTGCGGGAGATGATCCTGCGCGCTCAGGGCAGGCTTCAGGAATCGGGGGCTGGCAACACCGCGGTTCCGGCATCTCCGTCACCGCAACCGGCGGCAGTGATCGAAATCGGCAAACCACCCGCCGCAGACGATCCGCGAGTGATCACGCGGCTGCAATACAAATCGCGCATGTCGTTTTCCGACAACCTGCAATCGCACATCTTCATCGCCGACTTGGCGACGAAACAAATTCAGCAACTGACTGACGGGAAGTATTACGAGCATTCGATCAACTGGTCGCCCAAAGGCGATGAGATCGTTTTCGTCTCCAATCACGAACCTGATCCTGACAAGGTCAACAACACTGATCTGTTTGTCGTGAATGTCACGAACGGAGGCGTGCGCCAGCTGACGAAAACAAAGGGCTGTGAATGGACGCCGGTCTTTTCACCGGACGGGAGCCAGATCGCTTATCTCGCCACGAAGCGCGAAGTCACGACGATTGACAGCGTGGCTGAGGATTCACACGCCCGGGTAATTCCTTCAGGAGGTGAAGGCGCGCTTGAAATCGGGACGGACGTTGATCGGCGTGTTTCAGCGGTGAGGTGGATGAATGGCGCAACCCTCATTCTTGTTGCAGGCGATAAAGGTGGAAGTGTCTGGTTTTCTGTGAAGGATGGGAAGTCAGAACGCTTCACTCTGCCGCTCGGAGATGAGCAGTTATCAATGCCTTCACTGAGTACTTCGAAGAGTACAGCCTTTGTAGCCAGTGATCCGACACACCCATCTGAAATCTTTACGGGGATAAGTGGCAGGCATACATTTATGCCCCAGCTTCTCCGCCGAGAGAAGTTGAGCAATGTCAATGACGGATTGATATCTTCTTTACTGCTTTCTCCAATGCGTGATTTCAGCTTCACAAATGATGGGGCACAGGTTCAGGGCTGGCTCATTCCGCCGATCAACCTCGACGAAAAGAAGAAGTATCCGGTCATCCTCCTCGTCCACGGCGGCCCGCACGGGATGCACGGTTACAGCTTCAACCCGACCGCGCAGGCATTGGCCGCGCGCGGTTACGCGGTGTTGCTCATCAACCCGCGCGGCTCTTCCGGCTACGGGCAGAAGTTCTCGGACGGCTGCGTCAATGACTGGGGCGGCGGCGATTACCGCGATCTGATGAAGGGCGTGGATGAGGCTCTCGCAAAGTTCCCCTTCCTTGATAAAGACCGGATGGGCGTGATGGGCGGGAGCTACGGCGGCTATATGACCAACTGGATCGTGACGCAGACGGATCGTTTCAAGGCTGCCGTCGCCTCGGCGAGCCTGTCGAACCTGATCAGTTTTTATTCGACATCGCTTTATCAGGATCTGATTCACGCGGAATTCAACAGCTACCCGTGGGACAACTTCGACCTGCTGTGGGAGCGCTCTCCGCTCAGACACATCAAAAAAGTGAAGACGCCGCTGCTGCTGATCCACGGCGAGCAGGATAACGACGTTCACATCACTCAGGCCGAAGAGATGTACACGGCGCTCAGGATGCGCGGAGTTGAAACCGCCCTCGTCCGCTACCCGCGCGAAGGTCACGGCCTGCGCGAACCGCGCCACCGCGAAGACTCCCTGAACCGGACGCTCGAGTGGTTTGACCGCCACCTGAAGTAGAAACAACGAGCCCCACAGAAAGATCCGCATGCGAGTCCTGAAAGAGATACAGCCGGTCGAAGAGCAGGCGGCCAGAATCTCCGCCCCACAACCGGCGCAGCTTTCGCTGCGAGCGGTGACGGCGCTGGAGGTCGTTTCAGTAGTCATGACTGTGCTGATCACGGCGTGGGTGATAATGCCGCTGCGGCTGGGCAGTCGCTGGCTGGAATCGCTCCCAGGGCTGCTGGCTCTGATGATGATGATCAACTCGCACCGGGTGCGTGGTGAAACGCCGCGAGAGCTTGGCTTCACCGCGCGGCATTTCGGGCGGGCGGTGGGATTGCTGATCGGGCCGATGATCACTGTGGTGATGATCGCTCTGGCGCTCGGATATTCTCTCCGGTCTCTCCACTTCACTTCTCACTTCCTGGTCAGCTTTGCCGGGCGCTCGGTCTGGGGGTTGTTGCAACAATATGTGCTTCAGGCTTTCATTTACCGCCGGCTGAAATCCGTGCTGGTGGCTGAAAGCGCGAGTGAAACAGGGCGGGTGACGCGCACCCGGCTGGCGATCGTGATTGCCGCGCTGCTCTTCGCCCTTGTTCATGCGCCCAACCTGCCGCTGATGGCGCTGACGCTCGTGTCGGCGCTGCTCTGGACCTGGGTGTATGATCGCGCGCCGAACCTGCTGGCGCTCGGGCTCTCGCACGGGTTGCTGAGCGCGGTCACGGCGGCGTCATTGCCGGACTGGGTCATCAAGGGGATGACCATCGGGGTCAGGCATCTGGTTTATCAGGCTTTCTGAAGACCTGTAAATTTGAGATTCGAAACCCGGGATTGTCCTCTGCTTTTATGGCTGAAACATTCATCGAAAAACGCAAGGCGGTGTGGAAGAGGCTCGAAGAACTGGTCGGGCGGGTGCGCGGGACGCGCGGGTTGCGGCAGCTCAGCCGCGACGAAGTGCGCGAACTCGGGCGGCTCTACCGACGCGCGGCTTCCGACCTGGCGATTGCGCGGGAGGAATCGCGCGACCAGCGGCTGGTGAATTACCTCAACAGTCTGGTCATCCGGGCGCACGGCGAAATTTACCGCACCGAATCCCGGGGCGCGCGCGGCATCGCTGATTTTTACCGATACGAATACCCGGCGATCTTCCGGCAGACGTTCCGATATACGTTCGCAGTGTTCCTGATCTTTCTGGCGGTCACTGCTTTTTCGTTCGTCGCCACCTGGCGGGATGATGACTTTGCCGACTTCGCTTATCTGGGGCGCGGCACGGTGCAGATGATCAAGCAGAAGCGAATCTGGACGGATGTCCTTAATCAGATCGCCCCGTACGGCGCGGCGCAGATTATGACTAACAACATCCGCGTCGGTTTTATCACCTTCGCCTTCAGCATTCTCCCGGTGATCGGGACGATCAACGCGCTGTTGCCGACGGCGCTGCAATTCGGCGCGGTCAATGCTCTGGTGATCAAATACGGGATGACGCTCAAGCTCTGGTCATTCGTGGCGGGTCATGGCGTGCTGGAATTCACGTCCATCTTCATCGCCGGCGGCGCGGGGCTGATGATCGGGCTGGCGGTAATCGCGCCGGGCGAGCGCACGCGGCGCGAGGCGCTGCTGGAAAAAGGGAGTCTGGCGATCAAGCTGCTGGCCGGAAGCATTCCGATGCTCGTGATTGCGGGCTGTATTGAAGCATTCATCTCGCCGGCCCACATCCATCCGGCGTACAAGTTCGGGGTGTCAGCGGCGACGGCGGTCGGGCTGGCGGCTTATCTGCTCAAAGGGGAAAGAGAGGAAAAGCCGGCGGTCAACGCGGCAGGAAATCTCCCCGGCTGACGGTCCTTGGTGGGTCTGTCAGTCTGTGGCTCCTGCGAAAAGCGCGGCAAACATCTGACGGGCCTGCCCCTGTTGTGACAACTGATGTTCTTTAATCCACCCTCTGACGGCTTCAACTGAAGTCTGAATCGCGGAAACCGACTTGGCGGGTTTCCGCTTTGCGGGCTTGCGGCTAAGGGGTGTGCGCTCGGGCATTTCACTTCTCTTAATTAATCTCGCGCGTTTGTTCTCGTTCATTAGTGATCCTCACTCATTATTTTCATCCCATGTTCGGCTGGATCTTCCCGGCGTTGCTGAAAGCAACTGAGCTGCCTGGTCGGGTTCCTGTCCGTTTTCGGTGCTTCTGATGAAGATTTGCAGCATCGGGTTGGCTCAGGCAGAAAATGAGCGAGCTGGTTCACTACGGCGATGGGAAAATCGGTGAAAGGCAGTGTGATTCGGATGGGTTGATGGGATGGTTACTCAGCCAGCGCGTCGCGGCTGCGGAGTTCGCGCGGGTCGAGGTGGTCGAGCGCGTCGCTGATGATTCGCAAGGCCGTCTCGCTGGCGAAGGTGCGCCACAGGTGGCGATTGTCTTCATCCGCGCCGTTGAGCATCAGCAGCCGCCGCAGAATCCCGACGGTGACGGCGACGGATAAGGCGCCCTGACTTTCCGACGGGCTCTCGAGCTGATTGAGCTGCGCATTCTCGTGCCGCACCCGCTCCAGTTCTTCGGCATCCTTGTCCCGCTCGGGCCGCGGCAGCTCCTTGTCGAGCAGGTCGAAAGCGGCCACCGCCAGCGACTGGCGCCGCGCCTCCGCCAAAGCCGCCAGCCTTTCGCGCACCTCTAAAGTCAGTTGCAGATCAACGAGCGGCGAACCGAGCTTTGCCATCCGCGCCTTGAACCGCGCCCTGATGATCCACCCGGCCACGACAATCGCCACGACCCAGTAAAGCATGAACGCGCCGACGATGGATTGCAGGCTGATTTCAGTCAGGCCGCGCCGCCGCAGGTACAGGCCGAGCGCGGGGATGAGCATCGGCAGCAGCACGACCGTGATCAGATACCACCGCCAGCGCGGTTCGCCCTCGCCCTGTTTTCTCTTCTGCTCGGACATACGTTCAGGCGGCCCCAAACGGCCTGAGATTGCCGCGCTCGTCAAACGACATCTCGCGCGGGTCGCCCGTCACCGTCAGGCCACCGCGTGATTTTACCTCATCCAGGTAATTTTCCGACATCTCAATTTCGGCCAGCGAGAGCGTATTTTTGATCCGCACCACGCGGCCCCGGGTCAGATCATCGAGGCCCGCCGTGCGCAAACCCGTTTCAATCGCCTCGCGGTCGTTCTGGAAATAAACCGGCAGCTTGGCGTTGAACGGCGTCATCGCGGTCAGCACGTTGATGACCGTCGCTTTCAGGTCCAGTTTATCCATAAAGCGCGCCGTGGTGAAGTCGGCCATGCCGATGCCGACGCCGTTGCCGTTGCTCTCCGGCGTCAGGTCGCAGACGAGGATGCGGCGGATGCGCGGCGTGTTTTCGTGCGTCGGCACGCCTTCGACGTAACCATTACAGCTGCGCCCGATGATGTTGGTGTCGAGCCCGGCGCCGCTGATGTTTTTGCCGATCTCATCCACAATCAGCAGGTCAATCTCCTCGCAGGGCAGGCGCGGCATCATGGCCTTTGCTTCCCTGAGCAGCTCCCGATCCTCGGCGATGAAATTTTCCCGCCCGACCGCGACGATCTTCGCCGTCTCGTGCAGGGCGTTTTCGAGGATCGCCACGCCCCCCAGCAGGTGCCCCGTGTCGAGTACGACCTGCGCGACTTCCTGAAACACGCGCGGGAAGCCGAGGTGGTAAGCCTGGCGGTGGTATTCCGTCGCGCCCGCCAGCTTGCCCAGACCCACCGCCGACATCTTGACCAGACCGCTTTCGGTCTCGCCCTTGAAATCAGTGTGTGGCTTGACGCGGTTGACCGGTAGAATGAAGTCGGCCTCCGCAGCGTTGCGATCCAGAAAGACGCGCACCCCGCTCGGCGTCTGCCCCAGTTCGATCACTTCCATCGAAGCGCGGATCGGCACGCCCATAGCTTCTTCGGTGATGCCGTACTCGGCCAGGATGTGACGCTGCCCCTCGCCCGTCGCCCCGCCGTGACTCCCCATCGCCGGGATGATGAACGGCGCGGCCCCGAATGAACGCAGCGTGTCGCACGCGGCCCGGACGATGGCCGCGATGTTCGTGATCCCGCGACTGCCGGCGCCGACCGCGACGCTCGCACCGGGCTTGAGCGCAGGCCGCAATCTTTCCAGCGCCTGGGCAACGGTCTCAGGGATGGATTCGATGCCGGTGGTCTGGAAGTTCTGACGGACGCGAAAGACTTTTGGGAATGGAGGCATAACGGTGAATGTCAGTCGTGAGTGAACGATTCGGAGCCGGTAATTGAAGCAGCGAGAAAGCCGGGGATCGCTGTTCCTGATCAGGCGGTGATTGTAATTCCTGATCCCTCAGTCTTCAATGCGCGAGCGGCGGTTCATTAATTGAGTATTCTATAGCTTTCAAGAAAATGTTATTTGACAAAACAGTTTGTTGACAGTGATGTCAGCTCAGGCGGCGATTCCGAACAGCGCCAGCACCTCCTCGTGACGATTGGTGAATTTGACCAGCGCGGAGTCCACTTTGGCCGTC